>CAZSUJ010000017.1:0-56151 GCA_964609925.1 uncultured Chthoniobacter sp.
TCCCGGGTCGCATTTCCCGGCACGCCGCAAAGGGCAACGCGCACGCCGCGAGCGAGCCGTTGTGCGGTGAATGCAGGAAAGCCACGCGTCGCACGTTGAGATGCGGCGCCTCGCGCAAGGCCGACCGGATCACGAGCCCGCCCATGCTGTAGCCCACAAGATTGATCGGCCCCGGGATCGCCTCCAGTGCCTCCCGCAGCCTCCGTCCCTCGACCCGCAACGACGTGCGCCCGGAGTTCTCATAGCGCCAGATCGAACACGGCCCGACCGAGGATTCGATGCGTCGGCTCAGCATTCCCCACCGGCCGTGCGACCCCCAGATGCCGTCCAAAATCAATGTCGTCATGAGAGGATGTTCTCCGACTCCGGCAGCTTGCGGCAAGTCGCCGGAGGCTAAAGTCGATCGTGTATAATACACCCTACACCCCCTCGCCAGCCCTGGTCGAGTGCGCGCGCTGCAGGGAGAAATTTACGTGACCTTCCGAGCAACTGTGCGACCTGTTTGTTTCTTTTGCACATTTCTTGCACAGTTTTATTGCAACACATACAGAGATGCTGCATTATTTTGTGCGAACCTATGAAGCACCAGCGCATTTCTCGCACACCCTCTCTTAGCGCGCTTCTCCCGCAGCTTGTCGAGGCCGGCTTGTCCGGAAACCGGCAGCGGCTGGTGTTGCTTTCACTAACCGCGATTCGCACGCTGAAGGGCGAATACCCGCAAGCCGCCGACGACCTCGGTGGCCTCCTCTCGAAGTTTACTGCCAATAGTGCCGCGCTCCGCTGGCACTCCACCGAGCCGCCGCCGATTGACGCTGACGCTGGCCTCGCGTTGCTCCGCGTGCAGCCGTCGGACAACGCGCCTGAACCCATTTTGGAGCCGGCAGTTCATGCGATCATCGCACGCTTTTTGCGCGAGCGTGTTGAAGTCGAGCGACTGTTGCGTGAGGGCTTCGCGCCACCACGCACGCTGCTTCTCAAGGGGCAGCCGGGAACAGGCAAGACGATGCTAGCCCGGTGGCTCGCGTTGCAACTCGATCTGCCGCTGGTGGTGCTCGATCTCGCCACCTCTATTTCCAGTTTCCTGGGCAAGACGGGCGCGAATCTCCGGCGCAGTCTCGACTACGCACGGGCGACGCCATGTGTGCTGCTGCTCGATGAATTCGATGCCATCGCCAAACGGCGGGATGACTCGACGGAGGTAGGCGAACTCAAGCGTATCGTGAATGTGCTGCTCAAGGAACTGGAGGAGTGGCCGCTGCACTCGGTGCTCATCGCCGCAACGAATCACCCGGAACTGCTCGACCCGGCGATCAATCGCCGGTTCGACGTGGTGGTGCAGACACCACTGCCCGGCGAGGCAGAGCGCGAGGCGATTCTCGTGCGCGCCTGCGGACGATTTGCCGACACGCTGCCAGCAGGTTTTCTGGCCGCCGTTGGGCGCATCCTCGCAGGTGGCAACGGTTCGGAACTGGACACACTGGCACAAGGAGTGGTGCGCCGCCATGTGGTCGAGCAAGCCCCGCTCGGCTTCGCTTTCATCGAAGCCATCACGCATCGAATACCCGATGTGTCGAAGGATGACTTGGGGCCGCTGACGAAGACGCTCAAAGAAATGACCGGCATGAGCGTGCGTGAAATCGCAGAGATGCTCGGGAAAAGCTCATCCACCGTGCAGTATCACCTGAAGAAGAAAGGCCCGACGCGAAAGGGCCAGAAGAAGAAGGAGGTCCAACATGCCTGATCCACAACGCAGACTGATCCTCGCCAACGGCGAGAAGTATGTGGCCCCGGTCGAGAAACGTCCCAGGTTCGGCCCCACCGAAATGCCACGCAGTTACGGCGAGGCGCGCGATCTCGTAAAACGCGAAGTTGGCACAGCGTTGGCCAAGTTCGCCGCGTTGCCCCCGCGCAAGCGCTTCAAGGACGAGACGGTGCTCTGCCTCCGCCTACACCCGGACATGATCGCGAAGTCCTACGACCCACAGGGCATCTTCGGCCTCGTGCGCGATTTAGAAAATGTGGGCTCGCGCAACTACCGTCTGCCGACCGCCGAGGTCGCGCAGACGAAGCGAATCAAGAAGCAACTCGAACAGCACATCCGCGATGTCACCGGACGCATGGTTTTCGTGCGGAGCAATGACGCGGGGTTTCGTCGTCTGCTCAATGTGCTCGATCAATCTGAGGGCGCATTACCCAAGCCGTTTCGCGAGGAGATTCAGCGCATCGAAAAGTTCGACCTGCTTGGCGCAAGCGAGCAACTCCTCGGTTTTGAGCCGGCCTGGAAGGAAGGTCGCGTGGAAGTCGTGCTACATCCCTCGCGTCATTCGGAGGAAGAGCAAACGCATTTCCTCAAGGAACTCTTTCGCGAGCAGGGCGTGACGTGGGGACGCCCCAACGTGGCCATTTATGAGAATGGGCCGCTCTTCGTCTCGTGCCATCTCAGCCGCAATGCCCTCCAGGCGCTCGCCGGTGCGAATCCGCTCCGCACGGCGCATCCGCTGGTCTTCGGCGGTTTCGAGAATCTGCGGAGCGCACCCACTTTTCCCGCACCTCCGCCACCGACCTCGACCACGCGCTCGACGATCAAGGTTGGGATGTTTGACGGCGGGATTGATGTGAATCACCCGCTGCTGCGCGGCCACGCGGAGCAGGACGAGGGTCTATCCATCAAGACAACTGCGGTGCCCGAGGGCATCGCACACGGAACCGCCGTCGCTGGAGCGCTGCTCTACGGGCCGCTGAACGACCACGAAACGAAGACGCCGTTGCCCGCGCCTGCGGTTTCAGTGGTGAGCATCCGCGCGCTGCCGACTTCCAATCCTGCCGACATCGACCTCTACGAGTCGATTGATGTTATCGAAGCGGCGGTGCCCTCGCGCAAAGACATCAAAGTGTTCAACGTGAGCTTCGGCCCGCGCGGTCCGATTCTGGATGACATGATTTCGCGCTTCACCTTCGCGCTCGATTTACTTGCCGGGGCGCACAAGGTCGCGTTTTGCGTCGCGGTGGGAAATGACGGCACAGCGGATGCAGGAATGAATCGGATTCAAGCGCCGGCAGATCTGGTGAACGGCCTTGGCGTTGGCGCTTACACCGAGCGAAAACACGCGAAAGTTCACGCACCCTACTCGTGCCAAGGACCCGGCCGCGAATGTGCGAAGCTCAAGCCGGATGTCGTGGCTTTTGGCGGGTGCGACCAGCGGCCGATTCACCTCGTGGCGGTCGCTCCGGGATTCAAAGTCTTGAACGCTGGCACCAGCTTCGCATCGCCGATCGTGGCGGCGCTCGGCGGTCAAGCGGCGGAAAGCTTTGAGCGCGGAAGCGCGCTGCTCGCTCGCGCACTACTCATTCACTCCGCTGAGCACCCGGATGACGAGCCGGACAACTTTCTTGGACATGGTATCGTTCCCGTGAATCTCGACGGGCTGCTGCTATGCAACGAAAAAACGGTCACAGTAATTTTCCAAGGCGACATCGCTGCGAAGAAGATGGTGAAACTCCCGATCATGCTGCCGCCGAATGTGGTGACGAGTGGCAAGGTGGCTGTGAAATGGACGGTGGCCGCACTGCCACCCGTCGCGCCGAATCACCCCTCGGATTATACAGCGATGTGTATCGAAGATACCTTCTACCCGAATAATCAGGTTTTCACCTATACACCCAAGCGCGATGCGCTCAGCGGGAAACCGCGACGCCTTGATATTCTCGATGACGCCGCTGAAATCAAGAGGCTTCTGGCGGAAGGCTGGAAGAAATCGGCACTGCCTGTCTCGGAGTCAGGCAACCAATACCCCCCGTCGGAGAGTGAGAGGCGCGTGCAATACAAGTGGGAAACTATCGTGCGCCGCTCGAAATCGAAGCTGGCGACTTCGCTCCACGAGCCCTTTTTAGTTTTGCACGCCATCCCGCGCCACGGAGTCACCAACCGGCTTGATTACGCGGCTATCGTGACGATCTCAGCGCCGAAGTTCACGGGCGATCTTTACGACGCGGTGATTCGCCGGTTCACCGCACTTCAACCCGTCCGCCTGCGCACCGAGGCCGAACTCCGCGTGCAGATCTAGGGAAAGTCATGGTTTATTGACATTTCGCCGATCCCAATTTGGCGAGCGATGCATTTGTCCTCTTGTCCGGAGGGCCGGCTGAAAGATTGGCAAACCCCGCCCCCCCCTGCACTGAAGTGGTCCCCCTAAACGGAGCCAGGAGATAACCGAGGTGGGAACGGGTTGTCTGGGTGATAGAACCCAGGGAACCATTGGCGTGCTCCCCGTGAATTGTTCCGGCTGATAGCGCCAGGCGTGCAGCCTCACCCGACACGAGGAACCATAATGCGCTTATCTTGGAGCCATAGGGGTCAGTCATGGTTTATTGACATTTCCCTGGTGACGGAGTGAAGGCTTCTCCATGCCGAGGCAGGTTCGCATCAGGTTTCCTCGGCGATGCTCCGGCAAAGGCGCGTGGGGCTCGGAGGGAAGCGATCTGTGGCTGGAACAACGGTGAAGCTTGACTGGAGTCGAAAGCGTTCGCATATGGGAGAGAGATCCTACGGCTGCCGTTGATCCGCCTGGCGCGCGAGCGGTTGCCGGGGTTGACCAATGTCAGAGGATCCGTGAGAAAAGCCTGACATTACAATAAACCATGACTGACCCCTATGGTCCTCAATCAGAAGGCCTGATCCGCGCGACATTGATGAGGCGAGGCCCGCAAGCAGGCGGACCGAGACAGTCCAGCCGCAGGCTGGACCGAAGGGTGGTGCTGCTGGGTAGCAGCATCGTCAACATCACCGAAGACGTCCGCAAATACGCCACCGAACAGGCGATCTCCGAGGAAGAGGCCCTCAAGCGCGGCATGCAAGAGAAGTCGAAGGAGTTCGTGGAAAAGGGCGTGGAGGTTTACGCGAAGGCGTGAGGCGCCAATGCCCGTCAATAAGAGCCAGCATTTTGTTCCCCAGCATTATCTTCGGCAATTTCGCATTGACGGAACCAAGCAACTTTCAGTCGCAAAAGTTGAACCGTTTCAGTTTATCGAGCGGGCTGCGATCAGCGGGCAATGTAAGCAAGATTACTTCTATCGCGACGATGGCCAGCTGGATGAACTGCTCCAGCAATGCGAAGATGACTTAGCACCCGTTTTAGTTCGGGTAAGCCAGAAGCGTTACTTTGACTCAAAGGAGTTAGTGGCGCTTCGGTTTTTGGCGGTGATCTTGAATATCCGGACCAAGAAGTCCGTGGAGCTAGCCAAGGTGTTTCCGAAGAAAGTGGCTTATGAGGTAATCAAGTCAGGGATTGAGCGGGGAGAGTTACCCGCACCCCCCGGCGGCTGGAAAGAGGGCATGATGGACTTTACCGGAGTGGCCGGAGTCGAACTCAAGGCCGCAGCCATTCCCTGCTGGCTTGAGATGCAGACGCTCGGATGCAAACTGCTTGAGGCAGAGGAAGGCACTTGTTTTGTGACAAGTGATCATCCCGTAGTGATGCTGAATCAGTTATTTGCGTCCGCCGAGCCATACCGATCCTTTGTCGGATTCAGTCGCTCGGGCTTTCAGCTGTTACTGCCAATATCTCCTCGGTTGTGCCTGATCTTTTACGACCCGAAGGTCTATAAGGTTGGCTGTCGCCGCCAGGCTCTGGTGAAGTTGAGCAAATCGGATGTCGACTTGGTAAACTCTCTACAAGTGCAGTCCGCGGATGAGTGCATATATCTTCACGACCCCGGCTTAGTGAGCGAGATTCGAAGGCTCGTGTCGAAATACGCTCAATTTAGGGCTCCGATTCGAAGCTCGCTTAGAGAACTACCTGGACGCAATGAGCGTGAATCATTCCTTCATATTCGGCAGCCGTCGGTAAAGTTGACGCGCCCATGGAGCTTTTGCTTATTCCGAAAAAAAAGAAATGTCGGGCTAGACAAACGACGTGACCCTTCATGGACAGCATTTATCAGTGATGTCATTGCGGATATGGATAGCTATCCGGGTCGCGGTGTGTTCGAGAGCATGGAAAAGGTTCTCGGACAACCCTTCTCCGAGCGCACTGTTTGAGCGCGGTTGCGATCTAAACCCCGTTGGGCTGCGGTTGACGTTGCGCGCCAGTCTTGACTTGCAACGTTTCTGTGACGAGCCATAGGGGTCAGTCATGGTTTATTGACATTTCGCAGCGCTCCGCTGGGATTTCCGTTTCAGTCGCCCTTCCATCAGCCGACGCAAACTGGCGCCTCGAGACTGTTCAGATAGAATTCTCCCATGACGCCAATCATCTGCATCCTTGGAGGCTGCAATGACGAGCCATAGGGCGAAATGGGGTCAGTCATGGCTTATTGACATTTCGCAGAGCCCCGCTGGCGCTCGGCATGGGGGTCAGTCAACAATTCTTGACAGAATCGGTAAACCGAAACCTCTGCCGCAAGATCGGCACTGAGACTGCACGGCGGGGGGCAGATTCTCACGTGTGGAAAGACCTTGAGGCCACAGCCACAGACCATCGCCTGTAGTCCACTAGGCACCCAGTTCTCTCATGGGCGAGGCACTGCCTCCGGCAGCCGAACTTTGGGACAAGCCAATCGTCGCCGTCTGTGGTATCTGGCTGTCAGTAGAGCCTGACCTAACCCGATGCCCACTCCATGATGGCAAGAATCGCACGGATCGTCGGAATATTCGCCCTCGGCGGGGTGTTGGGGATTGTTTTCGGTTGGCGCACAGCCCCGGCTCTCGAGAGTTGGAGTGAGGAGCACCGGGTTGCGAGAATCGCGCGCGAGGCGGGCATGGACCGCACGATCAGGGCCACGAATTGGCAAGAACTCGAGGTCGAGATGCGGAGAATCGAGAGCGAGCTAAGCAAAGAAGGCAACGAGCTGTTTTCCAATGCGTTTGGCGCGCTGGCCGGAAGGTGGTTGGCGGCCAACCGGAGCAACGGAGCTACGGATCACGATGCTCTGGCCAAAACACTCAACGGGCTCACCGTTCGGCAAGTCATCGAAGAATACACCGCACAGCAGAACAACCCGTGATGGCGGAGCCATGGGGGGGACAGCCATGGCCATTTAGCATCTCCCGAGACCACCACCGGATAAGGCGGGGATCTCTCGTCCTTAGTCTCCCTCAGCCAGCGGACGCAAACTGGCGCCACGACACTGTTCAGGTAGATTTCTCCCATGCCGCCGATCCTCTGCATTCTTGGAGGTTGCAATGGGGCGGGGAAGACGACGCTGGCGCGGGAACTGCTGCCGCTGTTGGGGTTGAGGCGATTTCTGAATGCGGACGCCATCGCGCTCGGGCTGTCTCCGCTTGATCCCACGCTGAGCGCATTTCGCGCCGGGCGGTTGCTGCTGGAGGAGGCGGGTGCGCTTATCGCAGCCAAGAACAGCTTCGCCGTGGAGAGCACGCTCAGCGGCAGGACGCACGCGGGGCTTGTTCGCCGGGCGAAGGCCTGCGGCTACCGGATCGTGCTGCATTACATCGTGATCGACTCGGCCGCGCAGGCCATCGAGCGCGTGGCGCTGCGGGTCAAGATGGGTGGTCACGATGTGCCCGAGGCGGATGTGCGTCGGCGCTTCGAGCGCAGCCGCCGGCATTTCTTGGAGACTTACCTGCCCCTTGCTGATGAATGGGGCGTGTGGGACAATCAAATTCCTCCGCCACGGCAAATTGCGGACAGCGAAACGCACAACGCCGAAGAACTCCACGCCATGCTCCAACCCGACAGCATCCAAGAAACGCCCAAGCGCGAGATGTCGGAGATGTCGAAAATCGTGCTCGAAGCCGGCCGCGTGGCCACCGAGAAGATGCTCGATCTCTACAAGCGCATGGGGATCGAGGTCACGCCGCAGATGACGCTCGTTCGCAAGGACGCCGCGCTTCCTGCGCGCGACAACGGTTGAATCGCACTCACCCCGTCATGAAAAAACTCTCCTCCGCCCAGCGGGACGAACTGCTGGCCACGTTGAAAGCCCGGTTCGAGGCCAATCCGCAGCGTCACAAGGGCATCACCTGGGCCAAGGTCGAGGCGCGGTTGCAGGGCTCGGACAAACTTTGGTCGCTGGCCGAGATGGAACGCACGGGCGGCGAGCCGGATGTCGTCGGGCAGGACAAGAAGTCGGGGGAGTTCGTTTTCATGGACTGCGCGACGGAAAGCCCAGCCGGACGGCGCAGCGTGTGCTACGACCGCGAAGGGTGGTTGTCGCGCAAGGAGGCGCGCCCGAAGACGACGGCGATGGATCTTGCGGCGGAGATGGGGGTTTCTTTGCTCACCGAGGCGGAATACCTCGCCTTGCAGGAACTGGGCGAGTTCGACCTGAAGACTTCGAGCTGGATTGCCACGACGGCGGACATCCGGGAACGCGGCGGCGCCCTCTACGCCGAGCGGCGCTACGACCGGGTCTTCGTTGGGCACAACGGGGCGCAGTCCTACTACGGGGTGCGGGGATTCCGGGGCTTGCTGCGGGTCTGACACACTTTTCAACTTGCGGGAGCGTCCGGGCGCTCCAATACTCACGGCCACGGAACGCAAAGAGCGATGTCATGAGGGATGATTACGAGCGGAGCCCGGACAAAATTCTGGCTTCGGAAAAAGTGGCGGCGGGGCGGAAGATATTCTTCCTCGACTTCAAGGAGAACAGCCGCGGCCGCGTGCTGAAGATCACGGAGGACGTGAACGGGCGCCGCGACACCATCATGGTGCCGGACGAGGCGCTGGATGATTTCTACGAGGCGTTGGGGCGCATCCTTGATGCGGATGACGCGGCGGCGGCCGGGGAAGACCCGGGTCGCTGACGCGCAATGCTTTTCGCCCGCCTCGGGATCTGGGCCGACGCCGTGGCGCGGGGCGGTCCGGAGCAGATGGCGGCGGACGAGTTCTTGCTGGCCTCGGCGGACAGGCCGGTATTGCGCGTTTTCCGGTGGTCCCGTCCGTGGGTGAGCGCCGGCTACTTCATCCCCTACCCCGAGGCCGCGGCGGTGCGTCCGGACTTGCCCGTGTGCCGGCGGTGGACGGGCGGCGGGATCGTGGTGCACGAGGGCGACCTGACTTTTTCATTGGCCGTGCCGCGCGAGGAGCCGTGGGCCGGGCTGCGTGCGGCGGAGAGTTACCGTCTTCTCCACGAGGCAGTGGCCTCGGCGATGCAGGCGGCCGGGCTGGCGGTGGAACTGGCCTCCGAGCCCGCGGCCGCGGCGGGTCAGTGCTTCGCGGGCCCGGTGCAGCACGACATTCTGCGCGACGGAAGGAAGGTGGCCGGGGGCGCGCAACGCCGCACCCGACGCGGCGTGCTGCACCAGGGATCGGTGCAGGGCGTGCCGGACCCGCAGGCCTTGGCGGGCCCGCTGGCGGCGGCGCTGGGCGGGGCGGTGGAGCGCTGGGAACCGTCGGCGGATGCGGAGGACCGGATCGCGGATCTGGTGTCGGCGCGCTACGGCCGCGAGTCCTTCATCCAGCGCGGCCGGACGGGCGAGTAATGGCTTTACAAGACTGCGGCTGGCACGAATTGTTTGAAGGTTCCGCCCGGGCGCCGCGACACCAACGAATGCCATGAAAAAGTCCGAAAAAGCCGCCAAGCCCAAACCGAAAGCCGCACCCGCCAAAAAGCCCGCGGCCGCAAAGAAACCCGCCAAGGCGAAGAAATCCGCCCCGGCCGTCGAGGTGGATGTGCACAAATTCGAGGCCGCACGCCCGGCCAAGGCGCCGACCGCGGCCAAGTCCCGCACCCCCAAGGGCGTCGTGGACCTCGACAATCTCGGCGAGCTCCCCCGGAGCTACGGCGACGTGCGGATTTTCGTGGTGGCGCAGGAGCCGCACTGGCTGTTCTGCTATTGGGACCACACGCTCACGGACGGGCTGAAGGGGCGCGTTTTTCTCCGCCATTTCCGCGAAGGCTCGGACGTGCACGAAGGCGAGGCCGAAGTGCCGGCGGAGACGAACAGCTGGTATCTGGCCGTCAAGGCGGCCGACGCGCGCTACCGCGTGGAGATCGGGCTGCGGGACGGCCGGGGCTGGCGCAGCCTGGCGAAATCCGGTCCGGTGCTGACTCCGCGTGATTCGCTGGGCGGCCTGGGCGATCCGGTGTTCGCCAACATGCCGTTCCATCTGACTTTCCAAGACCTGGTCGAGAAGCTGCGCGGCGAGATGGCCGAGGGCGAGAGCCTGGCCGAGGCCTTGGCGCGCCTGCAGGAACGCGGGGACCTCCCGCTTGCGCATCTCACCACCGCGCAACGCACGGCGCTCGACACCCTTCTCGGCACGCAACTGGGCTCGCTCACGTCGGGCGACCTCGGGCGCTTCCTCAGCTCGCCGGGCGGGGAGGCCAGTCTTTTCTCGGGCGGGTTCGCACCGAGTTCTTGGAGTTCCGGCGGGGCCTCGTGGACTTCCGGGGCTTCGTGGACGGAAGCGCCGGGCGGCGTCTCGAGCAGCTTCCTCGCCCTCTTCGGCCTGGTCGGGGCTTCGTGGAGCAGCGGGCCGCAATCCTCCGCCCTCGCGAGCTGGTCGATGGGCGCGCTCTCGAGTTGGACCGTGCTTTCCAGCTGGGCCGGCCTGACAAGTTGGCCGGGCGTGACGAGCTGGGGCGCAGAGACGAGTTGGTCCTCGGCCCTCGGCGCAAGCTGGAGCGCCCAGCCGTTCAGCCAGCCGCCGCCGCGCGACTTCTTCATGCACGTGAACGCCGAGGTGATCTTCTACGGCGGCACGCATCCGGATGCACGGGTGACCATCGCCGGCAACGAGGTCGCGCTGCGCCCCGACGGCAGCTTCCGCTTCCATTTCGTCTTCCCCGACGGCGAGTTCGAAATCCCGGTCGTGGCCACCTCGCCCGACGGCGTGGAGACGCGCCGCGCGGTCCTGCGCTTCGAGCGCGGCACCGAGCGCGAGGGCGATGTCGGCTCGACGGCCCAACCGCCGTTGAAAAAGCCGATGGGGCGGAAGCGCTGAGGCATCGCCCGGGCTTGCCGCCGGCGCGGCGTGCGCGTATCGCGGAACCATGACCGGCACCAACGCGGACCAGGCGGACGGCGACGAGTTGGCCAACGCCTACCTCGCGCACCTGCACGACGAGCGGAACACCTCGCCGCGCACGGTGGCCAACTACGGCCGCGCGCTCGACGGTGCGCGGGCCTTTTTCAAGGGCAAGGACTGGCGGGCGGCGGGACCGGATGATTTCCGCGCCTACCTCTTCGAGATGATGAAGAAGGACCGGGCGCGGGCCACGATCCGGCTCGAGTTCGCGGCACTGCGCAGCTTCTACCGATTCCTCTGCGAGCGGAAGGGGCTGGCGACCAATCCGCTGTTGCAGGTGCAGTTGCCCAAGGCGGAGAAGCGCCTCCCCGGCTTCCTCACGACCACGCAGATCGACGCGCTGCTGCGGGCCCCGCTGGCGGCCGAACCGGAGAAGCAGGCCCCGGCGTGGATGCCTTGGCGCGACGCGGCCATCCTCGAGTTGTTCTATTCAAGCGGCCTGCGGCTGGCCGAGTTGGCGGCGCTCGACGTGCGCGACATCGACACGTTCAACGAAACCGTGCGCGTGCTCGGCAAGGGCTCCAAGGAGCGCGTGGTCCCGGTGGGCGAACCCGCCCTGCAGGCGATCCAGGAATACCGCCAGCGCGCGCGGGTGACTTCGGGTCCGCTTTTCCTGAGCAAGCTGCGCAAGCGCCTCGGCCCGGCTTCGATTTGGGCGCTGGTGAAGAAATACCTGCGCCTCGCGGAGATTCCGATCCCGGCCAGCCCGCACAAACTGCGGCACAGCTTCGCCACGCATCTGCTCGACGCGGGGGCGGACCTCCGCAGCGTGCAGAGCCTTCTCGGCCACGCGAGCCTCTCGACCACGCAGATCTACACCCACGTGACGACCGAGCGGCTCAAGCGCGTCTACGACAAAGCGCACCCGCGGGCGTAGAACCACAGCAGCCCGAGGGAGCGCACCGTCCACAGGACCGTGCGGATCCAGTTGCCCGCGACGAGGCGGCGGATCAATTCCGGCTGAGGCCCTTCGGTCGCAAGCCGTCCGTGCAGGGGACCCTGCAGGAAGGCCGTCGAAGCCCAGATGGCGAGCAACGCCGCGAGCATGACGCGCCAGAACCACGCAGGCTCTCCCAACCACGCCAACGCGATCCCGCTGAGCAACTCGACCGGCATGAGCACGCCGACCAGCAAGCCGATGCGGCGGCAGTGGTGGTTGTGGAAGGCGGGGAACGCGTCCGGCCCGACCCGTGCGAAGCCGGGATATTGCACGACCTGCACCATCCAGATGACTCCGGTCATGACGAGCGTTGTGCCCGCCTGCACCGCGATGAGCCACGCGGTCGCACCCGCCCCCGGGTCCACGGGGACGTCAGTTCACCACGCGCACCGGCGTGCCGTGCGAGACGTTGGCGAAGAAGATCTCAGCCATGCGCTCGGGCATGCGGATGCAACCGTGCGACGCGGGGAATCCGGGCAGGAATCCGGCATGCATGCCCACACCGCCGTGGATGCGCATGAAATAAGGCATCGGCGCGCCGCGGAACTTGGTGCCGGGCGGTTTCGGGTCGCGCTTCACGCCGACGTTGGCCACCACGACATTGCCGCCCCCGTCCACATAGTCGCCGTAGAGGTTGGACACGTGGTCCTTGTTCTTCTGGATGATCTTGAAGTTCCCCGCAGGCGTCGAGTAGCCCTCGCGTCCGGAGGAGATCATCGAGACACCGACGAGCTTGCCGCTCTTGTAGAAAAACGCTTTCTGCTCGCGCAGATCGATGGTGATCGAAGGGGAGCCGGGAATGCCGTCGCCGTCCCAGTAGGAAACCGTGTCAACCATCCCGACCGAGGAGGGCTTGGCCACGACTTGGCCGCTGCTGCCCAGGTATTGCGTGGTGGAACTGGTCAGACGCCGGTCGTAACTCGCGCAGCCGGCGAGACCGACGAGCAGGAAGCAGAGAATGAGACGCTGATAGTTCATGGCAATAGCGGGGCAATAAACCCCGCGGGCCGACCCCGGTCAAACCGAATCCTGCGGAACCTCACTGCGGGCGCAGCACCAGAGTCGCCAAAGTGGAGGGATGCCCGGGCAGCACCGCCTCGACGATGTGGTCGCGTCCGGCCGACATATCCCGGGTCGGGATGCTCGCCGGATACTCGAGGCGCTCGCCGGGATTGACAGTGAGAACGGACGGCTCGGGCCGGAAAAGACGGTCCTCGGACCAGAGAAAAAGCGCCCCGCCATCCGGGCCGCGCAGGGTCAACTCAAGACGCTGATCCGAGGGAAACTCCAGCCTCTGGATGTGGCGACTCTTGTTCGTCACGGTAAAGACCACCGCCACCTCGCGCTGGCCGGACAGCTTGAAGTCCGGATTCTCGACGCGCAGCGACCCCGCGAGCACCGCCGGCGCGGTCCGCTTGGCGTCCGTGCGCGCACAACCACCGCACCAAAGCACGGCGGCGAGCAGCAAGCAGACGGCAATCCGGGACACGCCCCCGATTAGAACGGATGCGCGCGGCGGTTGCAAATATGGCGCGGCGGGGCTTAATCATGGGCCATGAAACACGCCCACCTTGTTGCTCTGGCCGCGGCGGCTCTCTTCTGCACCGCCGGGGCCAAGAAACCCGAGATTGATCTCCGCGTCCACGGCCAGGCGACCGCGGCCGAGGCGCCCACCTTCGCTTTCGCCGCCACCATGCTCAACGGCGAGCCGACCTTCCTACAGCGCATGCCGTTGCTGACCGACCGCGAGGTCAAAGCAGTCTACCCCTTCCCCGCAGCAGACGGCTCGATGGGCGTTTACTTCAAACTCGACAGCCACGGCACCGGCCTCCTCGGGCAATACACGATGGAGCGTCCCGGCAGGAAACTGGTCGTTATCCTCAACGGCCGCCAGATCAGCAACCTCGTCGTGGACAAACCGGTCCGCGACGGAATCCTCGCCATCGGGCGCGGCCTCACCCCCGACGATGTGGACCTGTTGGCCAGCGTTTTCCCCGTGCTGGGCGAGTCGGGGAAGAAGGACGAATGACGCGGGCGGCCCTGCTGCTTGTCCTCGCCGCGATGGGAACGCACCTCGCGAGCGCGTTCACCCCGGTCCTCCCGACCGACAATGACGCCCTGTTCCGCGGGGAGTTGGAGGACTTCTACATGTTCACCGACCGCGACTTCGAGGGTCGCAAGACGTTCCCATGGGAGGGCGGGCAATACGGCTTCGTGCGCGGGCCGGAACGCATCGGGGGCAAGGTTGTGCTGACCAAGTTCCACGAGGGCATCGACATCCGGCCCGTGAGGCGCGATGCCTCGGACGAACCGCTCGACGACGTGCGGTCAGTCGAGTCGGGCGTGGTTGTGCATGCCAGCGCGGAGGCCCGCGACTCGAATTACGGATGCTACGTCGTGATCGAGCACGACGTCGAAGGCACGCCGGTTTACAGCATTTACGCGCACCTCGCGGAGGTCGGCGTCAGGGCCGGACAGCGCATCGGCCGCGGCGAGCGCATCGGCCGCCTCGGCTACACCGGCGCGGGCATCGACCGGCGCCGCGCCCACCTGCACCTCGAGATTGCGCTGCTCTGGCATGACGGCTTCGAAAGCTGGCACGCGTCCAACTTCCCCACCCCGAACAAGCACGGGATCTTCAACGGCATGAACCTCATCGGCCTCGACGTTGCCGCGCTCTACCTCGCCCAGCGCAAGGACCCTGCGCTCACCCTCCCTGCGTTCATCACCGGGCAGGAACCCGCGTTCCGCATGCAACTCCCGGCTTCCCCGCACTTCCAACTGCCGGCCCGCTACTCCTGGCTGGTGCGGGGCGACGCGGACCGGGCCCGGTCATGGACCGCCACCTTCACCGCGGCCGGGTTTCCCATCTCGCTCGAGGCGTCGCCCTCGGCCGTGGATGCGCCTTCCGTCGAGTGGCTCACCTCGGCACCGAAGCCCTACAGCAAACTCAGCCGATCGTTGGTGGACGGCTCGCCGGGACGCCCGGTCTTGGGCGAAGCCGGCCGCAAACTGCTCGACCTGCTTTTCTGGGACCCCGCGTCCGCCAAGCCCCCGGACTCGTAACGCGGCTTGTCAGCCATGCCCCGTGACCTTACCTTTCGCCCCTGAATCATGAGCGGCCAAAGCCCCTACGCCTACGACTCCAAAATCGAAGGCAACATCATCTTCACCCAGCTGGACACCGCCATAAACTGGATGCGGAGCAACTCTCTCTGGCCGATGCCCATGGGCCTGGCCTGCTGCGCCATCGAGTTGATGGCGGCCGGCGCGGCGCGGTTCGACATCGCGCGCTTCGGGGCTGAGGTCATGCGTTTCTCGCCCCGCCAGTCCGACGTCATGATCGTGGCCGGCACCGTGACCTACAAGATGGCCCTCGCCGTGAAGCGCGTTTACGACCAGATGGCCGAGCCGAAGTGGGTCATCGCCATGGGCGCCTGCGCCTCCAGCGGCGGCATGTATCGCAGCTACGCGGTCCTCCAGGGCATCGACCACCTGATTCCCGTGGACGTCTATGTGTCCGGCTGCCCGCCGCGGCCCGAGGCGCTCCTCGACGGCCTCATGCGGCTGCAAAAGAAAATCATGGGCGAGGCCTCCTTCCTCGAGCAGAAGAAGGAACTCCTTGCCTCGATCTGAATGACGCTCGAAGCCATCAAGCAATCGCTCACCTCGCGCTTCGGCGGATCGGTGACGAAGGAGGAGGAGTTCCGCGGCGAACTCTCCGTCAGCCTCGCGCCGGATGCCCTCCACTCCGTCTGCGAATTCTGCCGTGACGAACTCGCCTTCGACCTGCTGCTCGATATCTCCGGCGTGGATCACTTCGAGGCCGAGCCGCGCTATGAGGTCGTTTACGAGCTCTACTCCCTCGCCCACGGCTGCCACCTGCGTCTCAAGACAACGACCGGCGAGGAAAACCCCTCCGTCCGCACCGTGTGCGACCTCTGGCCCACGGCCAACTGGCACGAGCGCGAGGTGTGGGACATGATGGGCATCCGTTTCGAGGGTCATCCCGACCTGCGGCGCATCATCATGTGGGAAGGCTACCCCTACTTCCCCCTGCGCAAGGACTTCCCCCTCGAAGGCAAACCGAGCGACGCGCCCGACGTGGCTTTCTCCGAGTCCGCTCCGCTGGCTGGCGGACCATTCGTGACCGCCCCCGTCGAGGGAACCACCCAGGTCCGCGAACCGAGGGCACGCCGCCCCGGCGACACGCTGCCCGAAACCGCCTTCGTCGCGGAACCTTGATCTCCCGCCCGGAACAGCTCGCGGACTTCATCGCCCGCCTCGCGCCCCACCCGGTCATCGGCTTGGACACCGAGGCCGACAGCCTGCATTGCTACCGCGAGAAGATCTGCCTCGTGCAAGTCGCGTCGCCCGAGGGCGTCTGGCTGATCGACCCGCTGGCGGGCATGGATCTCGGCGACTTCTACGCTTCGCTCTCACGACACCGCATCGTCATCCACGGGGCGGACTATGACCTGCGGCTGCTCGGCCGGCACGGGTCATTCGACGCGCGCGACATCTTCGACACCTCGATCGCGGCCCGCTTCCTCGGGTTCCAGCAGATCGGCTACGCCGCCCTCGTCGAGAAGTTCTTCGGCGTGACCCTCAGCAAATCATCGCAGCGCGCCAACTGGGGCCGCCGCCCGCTCCCGCCGATCATGGAGGAATACGCTCTCAACGACGTGCGCTACCTTCTCCGCATCGCCGAGATGATGGAAAGGAGCCTGCGCGAGTTGGGCCGCTGGGAATGGTATCTGCAGTCGCGCGACCTCATGGTTGCCAACGCCCGCGAACCGCGCGAACGCGACCCGGAAGCCGCATGGCGCGTCACCGGCAGCAGCAAGCTCAGCCCGCGCGAAGCCGCCGTCCTCCGCGCACTCTGGCACTGGCGCGAAGCCGAGGCCGGCGCGTGGGACCGTCCGACCTTCCACGTCATGCCCAACGACCGCCTCGTCGAATGCGCGTGCGACGCCGTGGCCGGGCGCCGCATCGAGGCGCAGCGCATGCCCGCATCCCGCTTCGGCCGCATGCTCGAAACGGTCCGCACCGCGCTTGAACTGCCCGAATCGCAATGGCCCGTCTTCGAACGGGTCCACCGCCCGCGCCCCAACGGCGCCGCCTGCCGCCGCTTCGACCAGTTGCGGGACAAGCGCGACAAGGTCGCGGCTCAGCTCGGCCTCGACCCTTCGCTCATCGCCTCGCGCACCGCGCTGATGGGCATTGCGCAGGAGGACGGCACGCGCCTCTTGCCGTGGCAGCGCAGCCTGCTCGAACTCGATGAGCCCGTCGGCGCTTGAGACGATCCGGCGCGCGCTGGCGGAGGATCTCGGGGCCGGCGACGTCACTTCCGAGGCGTTCATCCCCGCGACCCATCGCGGCACCGCGCGCATCGTTTCCCGCCAGGATGCCGTGTTGGCCGGCGTGGACGCGGCCGCTGCAGTGTTCGGCCTTGTCAGCGCGGACTGCAAGGTGGACGCCCGGCTCGCGGACGGCACCGCGGTTGCCCCCGGCGATGTCGTCATGGAAATCCAGGGCCCGACCCGCGCCCTCCTGGCCGCCGAGCGCACCGCGCTGAACTTCATCCAGCGTCTCTCGGGCGTGGCCACGCTCACCCGCCGCTTCGCCGAGACCATCGAGGGCACCGGCGCCGTTTTGCTCGACACCCGCAAGACCACGCCCGGGCTGCGCGAATTCGAGCGCGAGGCCGTCCGCGCCGGAGGCGGGACCAACCACCGCTTCGGTCTCTTCGACATGGTGCTGGCCAAGGACAACCATCTCGCGGTGACCGGGGACGCCGCCGGTCTCCAGCGGGCGGTGGACGCCGCGCGCGAGCGCCATCCCGGCATTCGCATCGAGATCGAGGCGGACTCGCTCGATCAGGTGCGCACGCTCTGCGGCCTGCGCGGGGTGGACATCATCCTCCTCGACAACATGACCAACGCCCAGATGCGCGAGGCGGTCTCGATCCGTGGCACCGCCCCGATCCTCCTCGAGGCGAGCGGCGGTGTGACCCTCGAAACCGTGCGGGGCATCGCCGAAACCGGCGTGGAGCGCATCTCGGTCGGCGCCCTCACCCACTCTGCGAGGGCCGTGGACTTATCGCTGGAAATTCTGCCCGGGGCTTAAGCGAAGCGGCCGGCTCCTTGCCTTCGCCCGCCGAAGTGCTTAATTGGAAATCAGCCGCCCGGCCATGCACCCGCAAAAGGAAGCCCTCGTCCGCCTGCTCTCGGACAACGACGAGCAGACCGTCCGGCTGGTCAAGGAGCAACTCGCCCTCGACGGCGCGGGACATATTGACGACCTGCGCGACCTTGCCGGCTGCGACAACCCCGTCGCCGCACTGCACGCCCGCGATGTGCTCCACGACGTCATGCAGGCGCGCGGACTGGAAAACTTCGAGCTTCTCTGCGCCACCTTTCACGACGGGTCCGACCTCGAGGAAGCATCGTGGATGCTGGGGGCGGCGCTGATCCGCGGATTCGAGCCCGGGCCTTACCGGCAGCGGCTCGCTGCGTGGGGCGCCGAACTCGCCCGGCGGCTGCGCAAAGCCGAGACCGACCGCCGCCGGGTTGAAATCACCGCCGACTTCCTCGGTGCCGAACTGATGTTCACCGGCAACACCGACGATTACTACAACGAGCGCAACTCGCTCCTTCCCTGCGTGCTCGACTCGCGCAAGGGCATCCCGATCAGCTTGACCCTGGTTTACATGCTCGTCGGCCACCAAGCCGGCGCACCGGTCGAAGGAGTGAACCTGCCCGGGCACTTCCTCGCGCGGCATGGTTCGGTTCTGTTCGACCCGTTCCACCACGGACGCATCCTCGGCCGCCGCGACTGCGAGGAAATCCTGCGCCGGCAGAACCAGAAGCTCGAGGATTGGCACCTGTCCGCCGCCTCTCCGCGCCAGATGCTCTCGCGCATCCTCGCGAACCTGCTCTACGTCTTCCATCGCAAGGGCGATAGCGCGCAATACGCGCGCCTCAAGCACTGGAGCCACCTCCTCGCCCGCGCCTGATGCAGGCCGAGGTCATCAACACGGGCTCGGAACTGCTTCTCGGCCTCGTCATCAACACCCACCTCGCCTACCTCGCCGGCGAACTGCGGCCGTGCGGGATCACCATCGCCCGCCAAGTCTGCGTGCCCGACGGACCTCCGATCCGGGACGCCCTCGACCAGGCCCTCGACCGCGCCGACATCGTCATCGCCACTGGAGGACTGGGGCCGACCACCGACGACATCACGCGCGAAGCCGCAGCCGAACTGCTCGGCTGCCCGCTGGTGGAAGACGAGGAAATCCTCTCCGCCATCCGCGGCCGGTTCGCCCGGCGCGGCCTGCCCATGGCCGCACGCGTGGCGCGCCAGGCCATGGTGCCGCTCGGTGCAATGGCCCTGCCCAATCCGCAAGGCACGGCGCCCGGGCTCTACTTCCCGCCGGCCGCCCTCGGCTCACGACGCGCGCGGCATCTGTTCCTGTTGCCCGGTCCCCCGCGGGAATTGCGACCGATGGTGCGCGACCACATGTTGCCCCGTTTGCGCGAGGTCGTGCCCGGCGCATCGCTCCGCTCGCAGCGGATCTACCGCCTCACCGGCATCGGCGAGAGTCAGGTCGAGGAACTCGCAGGACGCCAGATCGAAGCGGAGGGCAGGCTCGAGGTGGGCTATTGCGCGCGGCCGTCCGAGGTCGACTTCCGCCTGATCGGAGCGCCGACCGAACTCGCCGCGGCCGACCAAGCGGTCCGGGCCGCCATTGGCGAATGGGTTTATTCGGACGGAGCGCCACTCGAGGAGGTCATCGTCAGCCTGCTGCGCGAACGCGGCCTGACGCTCGCCGTGGCGGAGTCCTGCACGGGCGGCGACCTCTGCGGTCGCATCACCGACGTGCCGGGGTCGTCGGAGGTTTTCGTCGGCGGTCAAGTGACCTACGCCAACGCCGAGAAGGAACGCACGCTGGGCGTGCCGAAGGAATTGCTTGAAGAGCATGGAGCCGTCAGCGAGCCGGTCGCCACAGCCATGGCTGCGGGAGCGCGCAACGCGGCCGGGACGGATTTCGCGCTCGCCACCACGGGTATCGCCGGACCCGGCGGGGGCTCCGATGCGAGACCCGTGGGAACCGTCTTCCTAGCCCTCGCGGCTCGCGGCGAGGAATCGGTCGTGCGCAGGTGCTTTTTTCCGACCGACCGCGCCACGTTCAAAAACATGACCACGTCCGCGGCGCTCGATCTCCTGCGGCGACGCCTGCTCGGGCTGCCGCTCGATCCCGGCACCGGCTCGGCCATCCCGCGACTCGGTTGAGCGCCGGCAACGATTGTCTGTCCGCGCGCTCTCAGCGCGGCAGCCAAGTCCAAAGCAGCAAGAGCGCCCCTGCCAGGGGCAATCCCAGGCCCGGACCCCAGAGCCCCGCGAACTCGCTCAACCAACCTTCCTTGACCCCGCAGTTCCCCGGGTTGCCGGGTTCGTATTCGACTGTTCTCGTCTCACCGATGCGGGGCCTTTTCCACGAGACGCCGCTGCCTGAGGTCACCTTGTAACCCCGGCCTTCGACCTCGAACTCGACCACAGCATGAAAGGTTGGAGGGCTGTGCGAACCGACTTCCGTTGAAGTGGTTTCCTCGGTGGAGCAACCCACCACTTTGCCGCACGCAGACCGCGTCCTTCTCCGCTTGCGGAGCATCTCGGGCAGCACTGCGAACAGGCAGGAGACCATACCCAAGCCAAGGAGAGTTGGCAGCAATCGAGGATCCATCGGCTTCCGCAGCGATCAATCGCAAAATCGCAGGCTGTCGCCTCCCGGCGAAGAGTTATTCGACCGTTACGCTCTTGGCGAGGTTGCGCGGCTTGTCCACGTCACACCCGCGCGCCACGGCGACGTGGTAGGCGAAAAGCTGGAGCGGAATGACGGTGAGCACAGGCATGAGCCAGTCCGGCGCGTCCGGCACCCAGAGCACGTCGTCCACGATCTTCTCCAGCTCGCCGTGTCCCTCGGTGCCGACACCGATGACGGGCCCCTTGCGCGCACGCACTTCCTGTATGTTGCTGGCGTTCTTCTCGAAGAGGGAGTCCTTCGGCGCGATGAAGACCGACGGCGTGTCGGGATTGACCAGCGCGATGACGCCGTGCTTGAGCTCGGCGCTGGGGTAACCGGAGCAAAGGAGGTAGGTGATCTCCTTCATCTTGAGCGCGGCCTCGAGTGCAACCGGGTATTGGAACTGACGACCCATGAAGAGCATCCCGTGCGAGTTGGCATACTTCTCCGCGAGTTGCTGCACGTGCGGGTTCATGCCTAGCACGCGGTTGACCATTTCCGGCAATTCCTCGAGGTAATCCAGGATGCGCAGCCCGCCCGCGTGGGACAGGTGGCGGATGCGGCCCATGAGCAGGGCGAGCAGCGTGAGGATGGTGACCTGCGACGTGAACGATTTGGTCGCGGCGACGCCGATCTCCGGCCCGGCGTGCATGTAGACACCGCCGTCGCTCTCCCGCGCGATGGTGCTGGCGACGTTGTTGCAGATGCCGAGGGTGCGGTGCCCCTTGCGCTGGCTCTCGCGCAACGCGCCGAGGGTATCCGCCGTCTCGCCGCTCTGGCTGATGACGAAAGTCAGCGTGTATTTGTCCAGCGGCATGTTGCGGTAGCGGAACTCGCTGGCCACCTCGACCTCGGTGGGAAGCCACGCGAGAGTCTCGAGGAGGTATTCGCCGACGAGCGCGGCGTGGTAGGCCGTCCCGCAGCCGACAAGCACCATGCGCTCCACCTCGCGCAACTCGGCAGGAGTCATATTGAGCCCGCCCAGCTTGGCCGTCGCCTCCTCGCGGGAAAGCCGTCCGCGCATGGCGTCGCGCACGGCCGAGGCCTGCTCGTAGATTTCCTTGAGCATGAAGTGCGGGTAGTCGCCCTTCGAAATCTCGTCCGCGTCGAAATCCAGCGTGCTGATCTCGTAGTCCGCCCCGTCGCCGGCCAGCGACTCGATAGTGAATTCGTCCGGGCGAAGCGCGACGATCTCGAAGTCCTTCAGGTAGACAACATCCCTCGTGTAGCTCACGAGCGCTTGCACATCGCTGGCGAGGAAGTTCTCGCCGCGGCCGACGCCGAGGACGAGCGGACTTCCGCGCCGCGCCCCGACGATCAAGTCGGGCACATCGCGATGCATGACCGCGATGCCGTAGGTGCCGTGCACCTCGCGCAAAGCGCGGCGCACTGCCTCAATGAGGTGGTCGGCCGAGGGTTCACCCAACTCGACCGCATGCTTGCCGACAAGGTGCGCCAGCACTTCGGTGTCGGTCTGCGACTTGAAGACGTGTCCTTCGTCCTCCATGGCGGCGCGGAGCGCCTGGTAGTTCTCGATGACGCCGTTGTGGACGAGGACGAGACGGCCGGTCTGGTCGCTGTGCGGGTGGGCATTCTCGCGCGTGACCGCGCCGTGGGTGGCCCATCGCGTGTGGCTGATGCCGCGCGTGCCACTGACCGGCTCTTTGTTGATGAGGTCGGCGAGATTCTGGATCCGGCCGACCGCCTTGCGGACCTCGAGGCTTCCTCCGTTAGCAAGGGCGACGCCCGCCGAATCATACCCGCGGTATTCGAGGCGCCGCAGACCGTCCAAGAGGATGGGCGCGGCCTCTGCGCGCCCGATGTAGCCAACGATACCGCACATGGGACTTGAAGATATAGACCGCGCCCGACGCGATTGGCAACCACCGTCAAGGGGGCGCCAAATCCGGGCGTGACATCCCCGCAGGATTCGGCGACCTCATTGCCATGCCGCAAAAGCAGCCCCCTTCCCCGACGCAGGCGCTGCAGAAGACGCTCGCCATCATCATGGGGGGCGGCGCGGGCAAGCGCCTGTTCCCGCTGACCAAGGACCGTTCGAAGCCGGCCGTTCCGCTCGGCGGAAAATACCGGCTCGTGGACATCCCGATCAGCAACTGCCTGAACGCCGGGGTGCGCGACATCTACGTGCTGACCCAATTCAACAGCGTCTCACTCCACCAGCACATCAACGCGACCTACAAGTTCGACATCTTCAGCAAGGGTAGCTTCGTCGAGATCCTCGCCGCGCAGCAGACGCCGACCGGCGCAGGCTGGTATCAGGGAACGGCCGACGCGGTGCGGCAAAACCTCCGCTATTTCCTCGAGCAACCCTGGCAGCACTTCCTCATTCTCAGCGGCGACCAGCTTTACCAGATGGATTTCCGGGAACTCATGGCCGACCACCTCGAGACCGGGGCCGACCTGACCATCGCGACGCTGCCGGTGGGCCGGACCGACGCCGGCGGCTTCGGCATCATGCAGGCCGACACCAAACGCCGGATCACACGCTTCGTGGAGAAACCGCAGGAACCGGCGCTGCTCGACAGCCTGCGCATCCCGCCGCCGCTACTTTCCGAGCTCGGACTGCCTGCGGACGCCGAAAGCTACCAGGCTTCGATGGGCATCTATCTGTTCAACCGCGACGTCCTCGAGACTTGCCTCGACAACAACTTCGAGGACTTCGGCAAGAATGTCATCCCGGCCACCATCAAGAGCCATCAGGTCCAAGCGCACGTCTTCCAAGGCTACTGGGAGGACATCGGCACGATCCGCTCGTTCTTCGAGGCCAACCTCGCCCTGGCCGAAGTCGAACCGCCCTTCAGCTTCTACCGGTCCGGCTCGACCGTTTACTCGCGACCGCGCTTCCTGCCCGCGAGCAAGATCAACGGCGCCACCATCCGCAAGGCCGTGGTCTCGGACGGCTGCATCATCACCGACGCCACCCTCGAGCGCTGCGTCGTCGGCATCCGCAGCATCATCGAATCCGGCGCCGTGCTGAAGAACGTCGTCATGATGGGCGCCGACTACTACGAAGCCGACGCCGTGCCCGTGCCCGGGGCTCCGCCCGTCGGCATCGGACGCAACACGACGATCAAGGACGCCATCGTGGACAAGAACGCTCGCATCGGCGAGCGGGTCGTCATCAGCGCCGACGGCAAGCCGGCTGACCACGACGGCGGCAACTACTTCATCCGCGACGGCTTGGTCATCATTCCGAAGAACGCGGTGGTGCCCGACGGCACCTGGATTTAGACAAGACTCCCCTCCCTTCACATGAACACCCCCCAAGGCTCCGCGAGCCACCTCGCGCACACCATCCTCATCTCCTGCGTGGCCGCCATTGGCGGCTTCCTTTTCGGCTTCGACAGCGGCGTGATCAACGGAACGGTCGAGGCGCTGCAGAAGGCCTTCAACTCATCGAGCGTCGGCTCCGGATTCAACGTCGCCTCGATGCTCCTCGGCTGCGCCGTGGGCGCCTTCGCGGCGGGAACCCTCGCCGACAAACTCGGCCGCCGCGTCGTAATGCTCATCACCGCCGTGCTCTTCACCATCAGCGCGTGGGGCTCGGGCATCGCGCACAGTTCGGGCGAGTTCGTCTTCTACCGCCTGCTCGGGGGCTTCGCCGTAGGCGCAGCCAGCATCCTCTGCCCGGCCTACATCAGCGAGGTGGCCCCCGCCGCACTGCGCGGACGCCTCGCCTCACTGCAGCAGTTGGCCATCGTCCTCGGACTCTTCATGGCGTTCCTGAGCAACTACCTGATCGCGCGCGGGGCGGGCGGCGCCAGCGAGGCATTCTGGTTCGGCTTCCAAGCCTGGCAGTGGATGTTCTGGGCCGAGTTGGTGCCCTCCCTCATTTTCCTCATCGCGCTGTTCTTCATCCCGGAATCCCCCCGCTACCTCGTGGCCGCGGGCAAGGAGGAGGCCGCAACCGCCGTCCTCACCCGTCTGGGACATCCCGGCGACGCAAGGGCCAAGGTGGCCGAGATCCGGGCCACGCTGCGCACCGGCGAGAAACCTCGCATGAGCGACCTCTACGACAAGACGGCGGGCCGCATCCACCCCATCCTCTGGGTCGGCATCGGCTTGGCCGCGTTCCAGCAGCTCGTCGGCATCAACGTCGTCTTCTACTACGGGGCCGTCCTCTGGCAGGCCGCGGGCTTCTCCGAAGCCGACGCCCTCCTCATCAATGTGATCAGCGGCGCCGTGAATATCGGCTCGACCATCGTGGCCATGGCCTTCGTGGACAAGATCGGGCGCAAGCCCCTGCTCGTCTTCGGCTCGATCGGCATGTCCCTCACTCTCGGCCTTCTCGCCGTGATCTTCGCCACAGCCGGGCTCGACCCTGCGGGCAAGCTGCAACTCGGCAACCGCGAGGGCATCGCGGCCCTCCTCGCAGCCAACGCCTACATCTTCTTCTTCGGAGTGTCTTGGGGCCCGGTCATGTGGGTCATGCTCGGCGAGATGTTCTCCAACCAGTTCCGGGGAGCCGCCCTCTCGATCAGCGGCTTCGTGCAGTGGGTGGCCAACTTCGCCATCACCATGACATTCCCGATCCTGCTCGCCAGCTTCGGCCTCGGCGGTGCCTACGGCCTCTACACCCTCTTCGCCGCCGCCTCGATCGTCTTCGTCCTCATGCTCGTCCGCGAGACCAAGGGCAAGTCGCTGGAGGAGATGTAGCCGGCACCCCGCGCGCCCGACTATTCCTCCACCCGCACCGGCGTGCCCGCCTTGACGCGCTGGAAGATGAGGGGCGCGATGTCAACGGGCAGTCGCACCGAGGTGTCGGACGCCGGATAGCCGGGCAACCTCCCCGCGTGCAGCGCCGGGCCGTTGTTGTCGAGACGCAGGTGGAAGCGCACCGGGACCATGCGAAACACCGTTCCCGAGGGCGCGGCGTCGATCCGCGTGCTCACGCCGGAGCAGACCACATGGCCGTCCCTGTCAACGAAGTCGCCGTGCTGGCTGGAGGAGAACTCGACCTGCTTCTCCGTGATGAGGAAGTCGCCGGCGGGCGTCGCTCCACGCTTCTTGCCGCTGGAGACCGGAGTGTCGATCGCCACCTCCTCACCCACCATGAGCATCGCGCGCTGTCGTCCGAGGGAGACCACGAGACGCGTGTTGTCCGGTGTGGCGAGGTCGAGAACGCGGGGAACGACCTTCGGCGGGTCCTGCGGGGTGGCCAAGCGCGCCGGGAGTTTGGGCGGCTCGGTCTGCGCAGGCGCGGCAGTGGCCAGGGCGGCGAGAGTCAGGATGAGCAGGCAGATGCGCGCAGGCATGCGGTGGACTCAAACTTAGGGTTGCACTCGCCAGATTCAATTCCATTTGGTTCCCTGACCATGCCGATGAACCGCCGGGTGCGCCTCCTCTTCACCCTCGCCACCGTGCTCGCCGGTTGCTGGCCCTCGGCGGGGCACTCCCAACTCGTGCCGCCGCCCCAGGGCAAGGCGATCACGGTCGAGGTCGCCCGTGGGGGAAGTGTGACCATTCCTCTAACCGGCTCGGACCGCAAGCTGCGCGATCTGCGCTTCGGCATCGACCGCGGGCCGCGCCACGGCCGCCTCGGCGGCATCACATCCGCAGGACCGCGGAAGGCCACCGTGACTTACACGCATGGGGACGACGAGGACTCCGTGCAGGACAGCTTTGTCTATTCGGTCAAGGCCGGGACGGGCGGCACCGGCCGGGCCACAGTGACGATCAAGGTCGTGGACGCCGCCCCGGTGCTTGCCGCTCCTGCCACGGTGGATTTCGGCGAGGTGGTGCTTGGCGAAACTCCCATCAAGTCGTTCCAGTTGGCCAACCTCGGCGGTGGTGTGATCGAGGGGGACGTCACCCTTCCTCCCCCCTTCCACCTCGAAACGCCGGGGGATTTCAGCCTGCGCCGCGGCAAGAGCCGGGACTTTGCCGTTTCATTCGCACCGGACCGGCCCGGCGAATTCATGCAGCGGGTCAGTCCGTCGCCGTCCGACGGCTCGGTCATCGTCTTCCGCGGGCGCGCCTTGGAGCCGTTCCAGGCGCGGCCGGCGTCCACCGTCCTGGCCGCCGCCGCGGATGACACGCGCGCCACCTCGGTCCTCATCACCAACCTCGCGCTCACGAACCTCGTCATCCGCATCACCGGCCCGGAAGGAACTCCCGTGCGCATGCCGCGCGAGGTGGCTGTGGCCGCAGGCGGCACAGCCACGGTGGAGTTGATGATCCCCGCCTCGGAGAAGGGCGCTGTGCAGGATTTCACCGTGGCCTTCGCCTCGCCGGACTACTCGAGCGAATGGCAGTTCTCCGCTCCGCCGATTCCCGCGCGCCTCGAAGTCTTCGCACCGCCCGATTTCGGAGAGGTCGAGCCGGGCCGCACCGCCGAGGCCGTGCTTGCAGTTCGCAACACGGGCGGCACACACGGCCACCTCCGCATGCATCTCGGCCCGCTCATCCGTCCGGTCGAAAGCACCGAAGCCATCGACCTCGCCCCGGGTGAAACACGCGAGGTGAAGCTCAAGATGCGGCTGAGGAAAGACCAGCAACCGCCGGGGGAGATCCCGATCGAGTTCAACGGCGCGAAGGCATCCGTCCCCGTCCTGGCTGGCCGGAACGCAGAGCCCGACACTCCGGCTGAAACCCGCACCACCCAGGCTCCGACGCCCGCGGCGACACCTGCGGCGGAGCCGCCTCCCCCGCCGACCGGCGACCCGAAGGTCACACTCGCCCGCGCGGCTGGCGGGATTCCCCGCCTCGAATGGACGCCCGAGCCCGGATGGACCGACTACCGCCTTCACCGCAACGGCGCTCCGTTCTCGGGCTACACCGACATGGAAATGACTTGGTGGCAGTCATTCCTCGCCATGCCCGGACGCGTCGCAGGATTTTTCTCCGGCTTGGTCAACCCGGGCGGACGCCCCCGGTTGCCTGACATCGATCCGTTCGCGGTCCAACAGGCGAGTGCGTCCCGCGAAGGCATCGATCTCCTGCCGGCCGAGATTGGCGCGCCGGTCATTTGGCAACTCATGGCACGAGGTGAAGGTGCGACCAGTGAAACTCCCGTCGGTGCGCGCTTCCATGTCGTGCCGCAGGGCGTCCGCGTGCTGCCGGAGCCGAAGACAGCACCCACGACGGCCACACGCGGCCAGAGCATCAGCAGCGAGCGAAATGGCGCACTAGTCCAACTGTTCATCACCCGGGACCCGTCGATCACGTCATTCAAACTCGAACGCGGCAATCTCGTCTTCCAACCGAACGGTGTGGAATTCATCCCCGCGTTTGTCGCGGGCACCATCAGCGTGCAGACCTCGGTTGGCGAGGCCGCCACAGCGGATGGAAACCTGACCCTGCTCTCCGCGCGGATCGACGGGTTGCCTCCCGGCTCGGCCACCGCATGGCGCGCAGTGCCATTCGCCGGTGAACGGTCACTGCCTCCCACGCAACTCATGATCGTGCGCACCGAACCGGACCCGCCGTTTCCATGGACCACGTTGGGGATCTCACTCGCGGGAGCGATACTCGCCGCGCTGGTTTATCTGCGGTGGCGGATGAGCCGCCCGAACTCGTGAGCGGGGCTTTGCTCTGGAAAAGGCACGGGGCGGACGGCAACATCGCGCGCATGTCACGAGCGGTATTGGTCTGCCTGGGTTTCGCGCTGGCCGGCTGTGCCGCGCTTCCACCTCCGCGCACGGTCGAATCGGTGGACCTCGCCCGCTACGCCGGCGCGTGGCACGAGATCGAGTCGTTCCCGAACTTCTTCCAACGCGGCTGCACGGGCACGAAGGCGGTTTACACGCCGCTCACGGACGGCACACTGCGCGTGGTCAACGAATGCGTGCGCGGCGGACGCAAGGTCTCGGTCGCCGGAACGGCACGCCCGGTCGCGGGCAGCAACAACGCGAAGCTCAAGGTCCGGATCGGCGGACCATTCGAGGGTGACTACTGGATTCTCGACCTCGACCGCGATTACCGCTGGGCCGCCGTGGGCCATCCGAACCGCAGGTATCTCTGGATCCTCGCCCGCGAACCGAAGATGGATTCCGCCACCCTGCAACTCATCCAAGGGCGCCTTGCCGCACAGGGCTACGACATCAGCCGCCTTCGTCCGACTCCTCCCTCTCCATGAACGACGACACCCCGCCTCCCCCACCGTCGCTCACGCCGGTCCGTCCGCCCGATTTCGTGCTGCCTCGCGCCGACGGCCCGGTGCGCCACCGTCCTGGCCAGTTGCAAGTTTACCTGACCTGGGGCGGCGAAATCTACGGGCCCGCCACTGCCGACGACGTGCAGGCGGGCTTGCGCTCCTCCTCGCTTGAAGAGGACGCGCTCTTTTGGTTCGAAGGTCAGAGTGAGTGGGCGCCCGTGGCCACGTTTCCCCGGGTCATCGCCTCGCTCGGCGCGCGCCTGCCGACCGCCCGCCACTCGGGGACACCGCAGCAGGAACGTCTCGGCGACCCGGCGCCCAAGAGCGAGCGCACACGCCACCGCCAGCAACCCGAGCGCCCGCGGCCGCCGAAAGCCCCTCGCTCACACGGCCACCAAGGCTACTGGCTCGTCGCGGGCTTCATCCTGCTCGCCATCGGCCTCACCGTCGGAGTGCTGCTGCTGATCTGGCGGTTTATTTGACCCCGAGGGACGCGGCCACCTTGAGACGAAGCGCGTTCAGGCGGATGAATCCGGTGGCGTCGGACTGGTTGTAGGCTTGCGTGGGATCGGCCTCCATGGTGGCCATGTGCGGGTTGTAGAGGCTGAACGCGCTGCGGCGCCCCGCCGCGATCACGTTGCCCTTGTAGAGCTTCACGCGGACCTCGCCGGTCACGTTGCGCTGGGTCTCCTCGACCAAGGCCTGCAGCGCGTTGCGCTCGGGCGCGAACCAGAATCCGTTGTAAACCAGCGTGCTGTATTGCGGGATGAGCGAGTCGCGCAGGTGCATGGCCTCGCGGTCCATCGTCAGCGACTCCATCTGGCGGTGCGCGAAGTGCAGGATCGCGCCGCCGGGCGTCTCGTAAACCCCGCGGCTCTTCATGCCCACGAAGCGGTTCTCCACCATGTCCACGCGGCCGATGCCGTGCTTTCCGCCCAGCTTGTTGAGAACCTTCATCACCCAGAACGGGCTCAGGTTGGCATCCTGCGCCCCCCGGTAGCCCATTTCGTCGAGCATCTGCCACAAACCAGCGCACACGATACCCGCACAGTCGCCGCGCTCGAAGCGCAGCTCGACCAACTCGGCCTCGTCCGGCGCATCCTCGGGAGAAACGCTGAGCCGGAACATGTCCTTGTTCTCCTCATCACTCGCGTCGAACCAAGGGTCCTCGAGGATGCCGCTCTCATAGCTGATGTGAAGGAGGTTGCGATCCATGGAATACGGCTTCTTCGCCGTGACCGGCACCGGAATGCCGTGCGCCTCCGCATAGGCGATCATCTCGGACCGCCCGGGAAAGGTTTCGCGGAACCGCTCCTGGCGCCATGGCGCAATGACCTCCAACTCGGGCGCCAGCGCGGCGGCGGCCAACTCGAATCGCACCTGGTCGTTGCCCTTGCCCGTCGCCCCGTGCGCGACAGCCGCAGCCCCCTCGGCCCGCGCGATCTCGACCATGCGCTTGGCGATGAGCGGACGCGCGATGCTGGTGCCGAGGAAATACTGGCCCTCGTAGAGCGCACTGGCGCGGAACATCGGGAAAATGAAGTCGCGCGCGAATTCTTCCTGCAAGTCATCCACGAAACACTTCGCCGCGCCGGTCCGCAGAGCCTTCTCCTCAAGGCCGTCCAATTCCTCCTCCTGCCCGATGTTGGCGCAGAAGGCGACCACTTCCGCCCCGTAGGTTTCCTTGAGCCACTGCAGCAGGACCGATGTGTCCAGGCCGCCCGAATATGCGCAGACGATTTTCACGCAGAGTTCTTATCCGGTGGCGGGGCTGCTGGCAATGCGGACCCGATGGTATAGTCGGCGGATGCGACTACTCCCCCTGCTTGCCGCGGCCGCCTTGCTCGGCTCCGCGTGCGCGACGACACCGTGGCCGGACGATGGCGGGACCGTGCCCATGCTGGTTGCATCGGGCTTCCGGGTTGCCCGGCCGAGCGACGGTCCGCCCCCGCCGGACCTCCGCCCGGGGCGGGTGAGCCGACGGATTGATTCGTCCGGCGCGCGCTACTTTTTCCAAGATCCGCGCGATCAGGCCGTGCTCACCGGAGACGAGGAAGCCTACATGCGCTACCAGCAACTTCGCCTCGGGCGCTCCCAAGCCGCCGAACCCTCGGTGTTCCTCGGCTTCAGCTACGGGGCACCCGTCGGCTTCTGAGCACAGATTTTCACTTGGCCTCGCTGCCGGAACAAGCCAACGTGAAAGCACTATGAAAGCCCTGCTTCCCCTCACCCTCGCCTTGGCCCTCCTCACCGGCTGCGCTGCCATCGAGCGCGCCGAGAACAACAGCAACGAGCAACTGCTCGCCGCCGCCGGATTCAACGCCGTCCCGGCCAACACTCCGAAGCGCCAGCAAACACTCGCCACGCTCAAGCCCTACACCATCCAGCGCGAGATCCGCGGCAACAGCGTCATGTATGTTTACGCCGACCCGAAGAACAACCTCGCCTACATCGGCGACCAAGCCGCTTACTCGAAATACCAGAACCTCGTGGTCCAGCAGCAGATCGCCAACCAGAACCTCATGGCCGCCCAGATGGAATCCATGCCCGGTGCCTGGGGCGGTTGGGGCTACTACGGCTATTGACCGGCGCGCCGCGTGAGCGGACGCCGCATCCTCTGGATTTCCGGTTGGTCGATCCCGCCGGAATGGTTCGCCGGTGTGGCAAGGCGTCACCTGCCAACGTGGCGGCATGACGCGACCACGCCTTCGGCCCGCGCGCCCGCGGATCTCGCGACCAGCGACGCGGACATGCTCGGCGGATTCTCCTTCGGTGCGAGTCTCCTCCTGAGGCTGGACGACCCCCGCCCCCGATTGCTCCTCGCCCCTTTCGGCGACTTGAAGTCCGAAGCCGGCCTCGGAGGAGCGGTGGCCGCCACCCGGATCCGACAGCAACTCCGCCAACTCCGCCGCGATCCCGCAGGGGCCCTGACCGACTTCCGACGCCTCATTGGCGCGCCGGACTTTCCCGATGCGCTCGACACTGAGGAACTCGCCTGGGGACTCGGTGAGATGCTCGCCCCGGAACGCTCTGTGCCTGCACAGCCTGCGGGCACAGTTGCCCTCGCTGGCGAATCCGACCCCCTCCTCGATATCCCGGCCCTGCGCGGAATTCTGCCCGACCTCCATGTCGTCGCTTGCGGGCACGACCCCGAGCCGTTGCTGGCGGCCGCGGCCGCGATCCTGCAGGATCAGCGGCCATGATTTGCGCCGCCCCGGAATTCGAACGCCGCGCCGGCGACTACGAACGTCACGCCCGCGTGCAGGCGGACGCGGCTGCGTGGCTCGCCGAATGGCTGCCCGCGCGGCTCGACGGCCCCGCTCTCGAACTCGGTGCCGGCACCGGCCTCTTCACCCGCCTCGCGGCACCCCGTGCCGACGGATTCACCGCCACCGACATCGCGCCCTCCATGGTCGCGGCCGGACGCATCGCTGTTCCCTTTGCCGATTGGCGCGTGGCCGCCGCGGACACCCCTCCCCCAGGACCCTGGCAGTGGATCATGAGTTGCAGCCTCGCCCAGTGGCTTGGGGAGCCGCGCTCCGTTCTGGGCCGCTGGCGCGCGGCCGCCGCGCCGGACTCGACCCTTCTCGCAGGCTGGTTCATCAAGGGAACGATGGCTGAATTTTTCGACGCCTGCCCGGAGGCCGCGCCTTTCGCGTGGCGCGATGTCGAGGAATGGCTCGGCCTCCTGCGCGCGGCGGGATGGTCCGTCACCCGCCATGAAGCACGAACATTTTTCCGTCGCCATGCGGACGCTCGCGCCATGCTGCGCGAAGTCCACAACGTCGGCGCCGTCGTGCCGCGCCGCGTCGGCCCGGGAGCCCTGCGCCGCGCCCTGCGCGCCCACAACGCACGCCACGGCAGCGACCGCGGCCTTGTGACGCCGTTCGTCTTCCTTCGCGTGGAGGCGCGGGCCGCGTGAGCACGGAGCTTCCAGTCCCGCGAGCGGAACTCGCCGGCCCCACGCACCTCATCCTCACCAACTTCCGCCGCTGGCTCGGCCGCGATCTTGTCGAAGAGGGGGCTGGCGACGAAGTCACCAAGCTCTTCGATGCACCGCGCGTCGTGCTCTCCGCTCTCGGCACAAGTGGCACCGACCATGCGTTCAATTACGCCAACCGCGCCGCCCTCGATCTTTTCGAAGCCTCTTGGCCGGAGCTGATCGGCCTGCCATCAAGCGCGAGCGCCGAGGCTGTCCATCGCGACGAACGCCGCCGGTTCCTGGAGGAAGTCAGCCGCCACGGTTTCATCGCCGATTACTCCGGCATCCGCATCAGCCGCCGCGGTCGACGTTTCCGCATCCGTAGCGCAACTGTCTTCAATCTCCTCGACGACGCGGGCTCATATCTCGGCCAGGCTGCGACCTTCTCCGATTGGGAGTTCCTCTAGGGCACCCGGCCAGCAAGGCGCCCCCGCATCAATTCGCGTTTCCGGGGCTGCCCGCGGCAATCTCGTAGACAAGGGCATATTCCAGATCGGTGAGTTGCCCCGGGGGGATGGTGCGGGCGAGTTCGCGAGCCTCGACCGCGGCACCGCCGGCAGACTGGACGGCGGCAAGGATCGCCCGCTGGCCAGGCGGCAGACGGCGTCCCAGAGGCTCAACCGAGACAAGCAAGGCACGGGCTTCGAGAGCACGGCCGGAACGGAGCAAGGCCAAGGAATGGGTCAGCCGCAGGTCGAGGTTGGCCGGCTCGGCGGACCACGCGGCAGCGGTCTCGGACGGATCAACGACCTCGCCGCCAAGAAGACGGACGCGCCGCTGGAGGTCGAGGACAGACGGGGCCTGCGGCGAGACGGCTGCGGCACGGCGCAGGGCTTCGTCACGCAGGCGCGGCTCACCCCGCTGGCCATAGCGCCACCGCGCGACGCGCAGCGCGAAGTCGGCGTGGCGCGGGTCCCCGCACAAATCAAGCAGCGCGGCATCGGCGACGGCGGCCTGCCCCTCGGCCTCGAGTTGCGCGATTGTCTCCGGCAACTGGCCACGCGGTGCAGCCAGCGTCAGCGCCCGCCGCGCGCTCAGATCGGCCGCCGCGCCCCGGCCCAACCCGCGCTCGGCCCGCGCGCGCAGGACGGCCACGGCCACCTCGCCTGCGGGGGAAGGCATCTCGACAAGCTGGAGCAGACCGGACCAGTCGGCGGCCGCAGTGAGCGCTTCGGCCCGGGCGAGGAAGGCCGGGCGGGACGTGCGGGCATCGTCGAGCGTGGCGAAAGCAAGGGCTTGCTCGGTCATTCCCTGCGACGTGAGCCACCGCGCGTAGGCAGCGCGCTCGGCGGGCGCCCCGCCGGCGAACACGGGCTGCAAACTCTCCGCCATCTCGGCGGGCGCGGCATGCCCGCCGTCCACAAGGGCGGATGCGGCCGGAAGCAGGGCGGAGTTGTCCGCGGTCTTCCGCGCAAGGGCCCGTCGCGCCCACTCATATCTCGTGGCGGCACCGGCCCCCGGCAGCGACTGCAGCCCGAAGGCGAGCAGATCATTCCCATCGGCCCCCTCGCCCGCGGCATCCACCAGAGTTGCAGCCTGAGCCATCGCGCCCGCCTCGTCGCCCTCGGCAAGAAGACGGGCCAGATCGAGTCTCCTGCTGTCTGACAGCTCGCGGGCCAGCGCGTCGCGCAGATGCTGCTCGGCTGCCGCATGGTCCAGCCGCAATCGGGCACGCCATCCGCGCCAGCGCGCGGCCTCGGCACCATTGCCGTCGTCTTCGAGTTCTGACACAAGGCGGTTGAACTCCTCGTCCTCGGCCAGTTGCACCGTGGCCTCGGCCCGGGCGCGGGTTTCGGCGGGCGTCATGCTTCCACTGGCAGCAATGCTGTTCCACGCTTCGACCGCGCGCGGGTCGAGGACCGCGGTGAGGGCGGCGGCCCGGGCACGGGCGACCTCGGGATTCGACCCGCGCAAGCGGTGGGCGGACTCCGCTTGCAGCAACGCCATCCGAAAGTCTCCCTGCGCGAGACTGGCGGAGGATTTCTCCGCCAAGTCGACCGCACGCCACCCGATCTGCAAATACAGCACGACCGCAGCCACGGGCAGCGAGAGGACCACGGCAAAGGGAACCCACGCCAAGACGCGCGACACGACGGAGCGCCAGCGCGGCGTGTCGGTTTCTGCCGGCGCGACAGCACCGAACAGCGCACGCAGCCAGCGGTCGAACCAGCCGGAGGGCGGCTGCGGGTCTCTCACACCTTGGCGGTGCGGCGGCGGCGATGGGCCACGAGGGCAGCCACACCGAGCAGCAGCGCGCCGCCGATCCATGTGCCCGGTTCGGGGACCGCGGGACTGTAGGTGAGGAACAAGCCCTGGCCGCCACTCACCGCGCGCTGCTCGATGCCGAATGTGCCCGCTGCGCCGACGAACCCGGCATCGTTGAGGAGGAACCTGCTGGCGACGAACCCGGTGATGGTCGGCGCCTGCGCGATGAGCCAGTTGTTGTAGCTGCTGAGCGGATTGAATCCCGTCAGCGCACCCGGCGTCGTGGCATCCGCCTGCAAGGTGATGAGATTGATCGTGAACCCGCCGGACGTGGTGATCCCGGTCAGGTCGAGCGCGCCTGCCGTCACATCAAGCAGGTCCCAACTGGTGCCCGGGTTGTCCGCGAGACTGAAGATTTCCCAAGTGTAAGCTCCGCCCTGGGTCCACGATGCACCATTGGTCGCCGTGATCGTTCCGGGCGAGTTGCCCGGTGAGAGGACGCCGCCGCCGTTGATGTTGAGGGTGCCGACGCTGCCCGTGCCGGCGATCGTGCCCGTGTTCGTCACTGAAGTGGTCCCGGTTATCGCGCCATTCACCACGAGCGTCCCGGCACTGATCGTGGCCGTGGATACAGACACGGTGCGCCCGGCATTGACGGTGGCGATGTCGGCGGTTGTTTTGGCGAGCGAGCCCGAACCGAGGTTCGCGTCCACGGTCCCTGCTGCGAGGCTGTAGTTGGCCGCGGTCAGGGTGCCCGCGCCTTGAATCAAGCCACCAGTCATCGTCACGGAAGCGACGGTCTCGTTGAAATTGCCGATGCTGAGGGTCCCGCCCACATTGGTCACAGCCGCGGAGTCGGCAATCTGGTTCGCGGCAGCGAGAGTGACGGTTGCGTTGGTCAGGATTTGGAGGTTTCCGGAGAGCGCGTTCGAAACTGCAGCGAGACGCAGCGTGCCAGCCTCGGCCACGGTGGCACCCAAGTAGGTTGAAGGTCCCTGCAAAATCACTGTCCCCTGCCCCAGCTTGAACATCCCGGAGGAGGCATTGGTGCCGGTTATGGCGCTGGTGATGACCAGCACCGACCCCGCAGCGGCCCCGACGCTTCCATTGGTGGCCACCAGCGTTCCGCCTGACCAGCCCATGGATATTGGGCCGGTAAGTCTGTTGCTCCCTGCCAGTGAGTGCACGGATCCCAACTCGCTTCCCCGGCTGTTGAGGAACAGAGGTTCTGACACCACGACGTTGCTGATGAGTCCCAGATTTCCAAACCCAGACACATACGTGGCGTTCGACATCGCTGTGCCCAAGCCCAGAGCCCAATCGTTGGCTGCCACGAGCGTCCCGTCGGCGATGAATGTCCTTGCTACGAAGCTGTTGGATGCCGTCAGGGTGAGCGTGCTCGATCCTGTTTTGTTGATCCGGCTGCCGCTGGCCCGGTCCATGTTGGCCACTTGTATTCCTCCGGTCACTATCCCGGAGTAGGTGCTGTTGTTGGAAGCGCCGTTTCCGTTGAAATCAAAACCGTTGCCAACAGTTGTGTTGAGTCTTGTCTCTCCAGACCCGGAGAGGCTTTCAACTCTGACGAGGCGGTTGTTTCCTTGCAAAAGGAGGCCGTCGGAGGCCACTTCGACGTCGAGTGCGAATGTCCCGCCAACGGTGCTGTCGACAAAGAACGTTGCGCTGCCGGCAGTTCCCGTGCCGTCTCCAACCTTGACCAGGGAACCGCCCAAGATGGGATTTCCCGCGCCATAGGTCAGCCGGCCGTCGTTGATCCGCACCTCTCCAACGACCGAGGATGAGTTGGTCAGAAGCAGGGTTCCGGTCCCTTCCTTGATGAGGTTACCGGTGCCGCTGCGCGCACCACCCATGGTAAACGTGCCGCTGGACCATTGTGACACGGTAACGTCGTTGCTGAAGACGACCGAACTCCTGAGGTTGTGCGCGCCGTTACCTCCGCTATTCGTGACGAGGATCGAGGCACCTCCACCCTGTGCAAGTGTGAGCGTGTTGTTCGTGACGAGATAGTTGTTGTTGTCGTTGAACGTGACCGAGCCGACGGTGATGTTTTGGCCCAGCGAGATCGTGCTATTGGCCGTGATGTTCGTTCCGAGGACGGCCGCGGCACCGGCGGCATTCGGGAAGGTTCCTGACGACCAGTTGGAGTTTACGTTCCAGTTGCCACCACCCGTGGGGCCCCAGGTGGTTTGTCCGAAAGTCGTCGCGGCGAGGCCGAGAACGCACAAAATCGCGACAAGGCTTCGCATTGGCATCGCGGAATCAGTCGCAAAAACGCGACTTTGTCAACCCCTGAGTGGCAAAACTCCCGACTTCCGCCGTCTGAAGACACCAAAAGCTGCAAGGACGGACAAGCCTGCCATCATGCTCCAGGCACCCGGTTCGGGGATGGCGGTGATGGTGAATTGGCTGCCGTTCCACGCGGAGGTGAAACCGCCGGAGGTGCTGTTGATGGTAAACCAACTGCTGGTGAACGACGCTCCCGAGTAGGACGCCGCAATCTCGGAGCTGAGATCGGTGCCGAAGATCAGGATGTTGCCGGCCAGGAAGCTCTCGACGGTCAAACGGTGGCTGGGTGTGGCTCCACTCTCGTAGGTCCCGAAGCGCAACGTGCCGGCCGAGCCGGTGCCGAAATCCACCACCGAGTCGGCCGTGAGGTTGAGGTCTCCGAAAGCCTCCCCCACCCCGGCTCCGCGCAGGATCGTCCCGCCCGAGAGCGTAATGTTCGCGGCGTCGTTGAGTTGGTTGGAGGTCGAGACAAGGAGTGTCGCGCCGCTGGAAACCGAGACGGCGGATGCCGACTGGAGGGCGGCACCTCCGCTGGCGGCGAGTTGGGTGGTGCCTTCCTGCACGGCGACGCTGCCGGTGAATCCGGACGAGACACCGGATATGGCCAAGGTGCCGGCACCGGTCTTGGCGAGGTGGCCGGCGCCCTGCAGACCGGCTTGGAGGTCAAGAACGCCGTTGGTGACGGTCACGGTGGTCGGGTTGAGCTCGCTGCCGAGAACCTGCACCACGGCGCCGAGGGTATTCGAGGCACCGAGGCCCGTGATACGTCCGCCGGCACCCGCGTCGAGGATGCCATTGGTCGCGGCCCCGCCGGTCACGGCGAGACGCCAGCGGTCGAGGCGCGCCTGGCCGGAAGCCGCCGTGTCGGCCACGAGGAGGTTCCATTGCTGGCTGGCCAGCGGGGCGCCACTGAGGACGGAGAGACCGGCTGTCACATCGTTCGTGGTAAACGCGGGATGCGGGTAAGTGTAGGGGTTTACCCCGAGGCGTCCGTCGGCCTGATAGCTGCCGGTGCTGTTGGTGATGAAGAAGACGTTGGCGGCAGCGGCATCATCGAGCCACGCGGAAAGGGCGGAGAGGCTGCTGCCGAAGGCGTTGGTATTGTCCACGCCCGGTCGGTTGACGAGGACGCTGACGCGCTCGGCCTCGGAGGCGGTGCCGTAGGTCAGGGTCGAATACAGGTCGCCCAGCCACATGGGGTTCGAGCCGTCGGGGGACGTGAGCACGAGCTGCACGTCCACATCGCTGAAGTTGGTCACGCCCGGGTTGGCGAACTCGAGGATGCTGACGATGTATCCGCTGCCATCGGGCACGCTCGAGCCGACCTCGACGGTCCGCTCGACGCGGATCTCGGCGGAGGCGGTGGCGGCAAGAGAGGCGAATGCGAGGAGAGCTGAAAGGCCCCTGTAGCGGCGGCGTCCCCGCCGCCGGTCCCCGCATCCGGCGATCGGGAGATCGCCGCTACAAACTGAGGACGGGCAAGCCCTCATGGCGTGACGTGCGTGGCGCGGAAGAACATGCTGCCGTTCCAATCGGCGGTGTGGTCGCCGGGTTTGCTGAAGGTGACGGAGAACGAGCCGCCGGCGCCCGTCGGGACATTGCCGTGCGTTTCCCACGGCTGGTTCAAGTCGCCGGTGAATTGGACGGTGTAGGTCTGGTTGGGCACGCCGATGAAATCGTGGGTCACCGTGGTGTTGTTGCCGTCGAACGTGGCCGTCCCGACGTCGGTGACCACAAGTGTGAAGGGCGTGGACGACGGGGTGCCGGTGGAGACCGTGACGGTGCCTTCGCGCGCGGAGGTGCCATCGCTGACCGTGTAGGTGAAGGTGTCGGTCGGATTCGCGGACGGCGTGAAGAGCACGAAGGCGCCGCTGAGGGTGGCGGTGTTGCCGGGGCCGGAGGCGACGGACGTGACGGTCAAGCCGTTGGAAACCGTGGCACCGGTGTTGTCGATGCGGGTGTCGTTGGCCAACAGGGTGGCCAGCGGGATCTTGAACGGCACGTTGTTCGTGGTCTTGGTCGCGCTGTCTGCCGCGGGGACGGGGCCGGTGATGATGAAGGTGTTCGTCGCGCTGCCTTGGTAGGCGACATCGCTGATACGACCGACAACGGAGTAGGCGCCGGGATCGGTCGGGGCCGTGCCGGAGCCGTTGTAGGTGAGATTGACCGTGAGACCGCCCGGAGTGGTGGCGGCCGACGCGGTGCGCGGACTACCGTTGTGGGATTGCAGGAGGTTGCCGAGGTTGACCGTGGCGTTGGTCTTGGGCGTGAGCGGGTCGCCGCCGGCCTCGGCTTCCTGCTGGTTGGTGGCGTCGTCGCCATCGAAATTGCCGCCGGGCGTGAGGATGTAATTGGTCGCGGTCCATGCGGTCCACGCGCTGCCGGAGGCGGTGTCGAACGGGTTCACCGCGCGAACCCGGACCGAGACCGGCGTGTCGGCCCCGACGATGTGCGTGTAGGAACTATTGTCCACGATGGCGCCGGAGGATCCGCTGGTGGCCGCGACCTCGACCTGGTATTTCGGCACGATGCCTTCGCTGTCGGGCGCGACGGTGCCCCACGTGAACGTGGCCGAGGTGCCGATGACGTAGGTGTTGGTCAGGTTGTTGCTGACGGAGCCGGCGACATTGCCCGGGGCGGTGGTGTCGTAGAGCTTGAGGTATTGCGCCTCGTAGGGAGCATTCGTCCAGGTGGAGGGACTCGCGCCGGGGATGCTGTTGAGTCCGACGAAGACGCCGTTGGAGAGGACGGTTGATCCGGTGAACCCGGCCCCGGCGCCGCCCCAGAGCCAGAGGTCGCGGCGGTTGGGCACCTGCGCGGTGTGCGCGGCGATGTTCTTCACGTTGTATTTGCGCGCCGGCTTGATGCCGAAGTCGTTCGCGCCGTTGCTGTCGGCATCGACGTTCAAGTTGAACGTCGCGTTCGTGGCGACGCTGCGGTTGAGGTTGACGAAGCCGAAAACAACGTCGGAGGTCACGGGCGAGGCGTTGCGCGACTCGAACTTGGCGACGGAGAAGATCCCCTCGTTGGGCGAGCCGCTGGTCTGGTTGAGGAAGAAGCGGTTGTTCGAGCGGAGCGCGGGGCTGAACTCGCGGGCGGCATTGATCGCGCTGTAGGCCGGCGCGAGTTGGTTGAGCGCGTAGTCGTTGTTGCCCCACAACGTCATCATGGAGTTGTAGGTCTTGAAGTGCGGGACGGGCTTGCCGAAGTTGATCTCGTAGAGGTCGTAGCCCCACTCCTGCGAGGTGCCCAGCTCCTGCCCGGGGAAGATCATGGGGGCGCCGTCAATGGTCCCGAAGACGGCGTAGCGGATGAAGGCCTGCCACGGATCAACGTAGTTGTCCTCGTCGTGCGAAACCGTGTTGAGCAGGACGAGACCCTGACCGTAGGCGTTGCGGCGGTCCTCGAAGATCGTGCGGTAAGCGGAAGTCGTCGTGGCCGCCTTGCTCGGGAACACGATGTTCTCGTTGAGGATGTCGAAGTGGCGGTTCGAGCGGTAGGTGATGTTGCCGCCGTCGAGGGACTCGCTCATGAAGACGAAGCTCCACTTGTAGCTGCGGGCGGTGTTGATGATGTATTCCCACGCCTGCGGCGGGAGGCCCTGGCCGAAGTCGCAGCGGAGGCCGTCGATGCCCCGCGCGTCCCAGGCGTAGCGGGCCGCGGCATCGCCGTCGGACGGCAGGCTGTTCCGGTTCGACCCCGGAGCGCGGCCCTTCTCGAGCCAATAGACGGAGTAGCGGGCGAAATATTGCCAGACACCGCGCGTGATGCCGTCGAAGTTCCCGGTGAGGCCGTCGTAGTTGAACCAGTCGGCCTCGCTGTTGCGGTTGTCGTTGTCCTGGGGGTTTTGGTTCACCAGCGACGCGTAGCGGCCGAAGAAGATGTCCACGGCATCGAGCCACTTGCCGAAGTCACCACGATCGGGAGCAGGCGCGATGTTGTTGTTGAAGAAGCTGGTGTAAAAGCTGGCCCGCTGGGCGTAGTCGCCGGCGCGGGAGAAAACGCGCACTTCGCGGTCGTGGATCAGGTCGGCCGCCGACCAGCCGGACGCCCCGGCGCCGGTCATGATGTAGTCGAGACCAGGCTGACCCAACTCGACGTCCCAAGCGGAGTGGTTGAATGCGGCGTCGGGCATCAGGTTGACCCCGGCGGCGTCGGCGTCGGCCATGAAGTTCTGGAAAGCGGTCATGGCGGCGGCGCGGTTGGTGGCGTTGAGCGTCGCGTTTATGTCGGACGGCGAACCCGTGAAAGCGGCGGACATTCGCGGCTCGATCTCCCAGAAATTCTTCACCGCGTAGGGGCTGCCGAGTTCGTAGGGATAGTTGACGTCGCTGTCGTAGGTGGCGCCGTTCCAGACGCGGGTGTTGGCGGAACTCTGGTTGGGGTCGCGGTCCCGGATGTTCTGGGCGCTGAGGTGCCGTCCTTCCCAGCCGTAGGGATGATAGGGCTGGAACCACAGCCAGTTGACCCCCAGCTCTTCGAGATAATCGAGGTTGAACTTGTTGAAGCGATTCGGGTCGGTGTGCAGGCGACCCGGGCGGTCGCTCAGGTCCTCGATCGTGCCGCGCGTGGCGAAGGTTTTCCCGGAGGCTTCGATGTTGAAGACATTGATCTCATACATCCGGATGTCGCGGGCCTGCACCGGGGTGACGACCACAGCGTGATCGCGGCGGTTGGCGGCGGTGCTCGTATACCAGCGCCAATTGTTGTCGCCCTGGACCTTCCAACGGACGGACAGGCGGTAGGCACCGGTCTTGTTGACGGGAAGCGTGAGCGAGAAGTTCGACCCGCCGTTATCGGTCATCGTGTAGGCCTTGTAGTAATGGGCGTCACTGCCCACCGGGATCGTCGCGCCATCCGGCGGCCGCACGCCGTCCGGCACGCCGTCGCTGTTGGCATCCGCGTTGGCCATGTCGCGTCGGTTGAGGTTGGTGAAGACCTCGACGGCGGTGAGGAACGGGGCGTTGATGGAGAAATTGACGGTGATCGAGCCCTGGTCACCCGCGATCTCGTCGATGAAATACTTCGAGGTGGTGTAGTTGCCGCTGCTGCCGTTGACGTTGAACGTGATGGACTCCGCCGGCGTGGTGAAGGTGTAGTTGGAGCCGCCGTTGTTGTTCCAAGAAAGGCTGAGCAGGTCGGGCGCGGCGGCCAGATCGGACGCGCTGGCGGTGGTCGTGAGCACATACCACTTGTAGATCCGCCCGTTTTCCAGAGGTCCGAGAAAGGCGGCGGCCGTGGTGCCGGTCACCAACATCTGCACGTAGGACGAAGTGGCGAAGTCGTCCGAACTGTAGCGGATGAAAACCCTCTCCTCGGCCGCGGGCGTTTGATTCAGCCCCACGGTGACCACACCGGTGCCGGTGTCACGAGACACAGAGGTGATGGTGGTGATGGTGCCGGACAACTCCATGACCGAGATCTGCCGGTTGGCCAGCGGCGGGTCCTTGACGGTGAACACGTAGCGCCGGCCGCTGGTCACGCCACCGGCCAGCTTCGAGGCCGCATCTGCGGCCGGTTGGTAGAACATGGTCGCAGCGGCATTCTTCGGGAACGTGAGGTTGCCATCGAAGTCCTGGGCCCAGTTGTTGCCCACCACCATCTTGAAGTTGTAGTCAGCCGCGGTCGTGCCGGCCACGAACTGATATCGAAACCACTCCGGGCTGCCGTCCGGCCCGGTGTATTTCGTGGAGTTCAAGCCGAGATCCCACCCCTGCTGGTCGCCGGGAAAATCCACCTCGCTCGCTACCCACGCGTTCAGCCGGGCAAATCCGAGGAAGGACAGGCAGGCGACAAGCAGCAGGTGATGGGGGACTCGCATCATCATGGGGGTGGCGAAAACTAGCGGCGGAGAACCTGTTCCGCAAGCTCTTGCAACAAAATTATCCCCCTGGACTGAGATCCGTTTCAGCGCCCGGCATAGAGCCGCGCGGTTGCCCGCACGCTCCCGGCCACTGACTTCCGAAGTTCCACCGGCTCAATGACTTCCACTTCGGGACCCCACCCGAGGATCCAAGCCACGAGATCCGGCGAAAGTCCGACCCGCAGGCTGAGTTCCACGCGTCCGCCCGAGCTGGTGATCTTCTGCGAATCGTGCCAATTGCGTTCCGCGACGAGCCGGGCCGCGGTGCCGCGAAAACACAGACGCACGGGCCGCGGGCTTTTGCCGGCAAAAACGGCAAAGCTGCCGTCCAGAATCTTCGCCAGCGAAAAGTCACGCGGACGGCGGAAGGTGCCGCCCGTGCGGGTAACATCGGACACGCGGGGCAGCGCGAAGGTGCGCACGGCGTCGCGTGCCGTGTCGTGGGCGAACAGATACCACTGGTTCTCGATGCAGCCGAGGTGGTAGGGGTGCACGGTGCGCGGCTCGGGCTGGTCTCCGCCCATCTTGTGGTAGGCAAAGGAGACCTCTTCGCGCTTCGTGACGGCGCGCGCGAGAATCTCGAAGATCTGGAGGTCTGCCACTCCGACACCCGAGTGCCGCACCGAGACGGCTTCCTCAAGGTCGTGCCAGGCCACGTCCATCTCGGCGCCGAGGGAGCCGCTGAGTTTGCGGAACGCCGAGGCCAGTGGACGCTCGAACGGCGTCCCGCGGTATTCCTCGGCCGACTTCTGCGCGAGGAGCAACGCAGCCACTTCGCCCTGCGTGACCTTCAGCATCGGAAAATCTCTCACCGGCGCCGTGTAATGGAAACCATGCCGCACGGGCTCGTAGGCCAGGGGCAGGCCGAGGCGGTCGCGCATGAACTCGATGTCGCGCATCACCGTCTTGGGCGACACCTCGAGGTCGCGCCCGAGCGTCGCGCAGTTGGGATGGCCGCCGGCCGAGACGGATTGATGGATGCGCCACATGCGCTCCATGGGCGGACGGCTGACAGGCCCCCGGAGAGGGGAAGCAGAAGGGCGCGGATTTTCTTTAGGCATGGGACAACGTTTGTCCTACCCCATCGCCCAGACTCACCCGCGATGAAAGCAAAAAAGATCCCGTTCACCCGTCGTCAACGCCGCGAGGAAGCCCCTCTTCCGCACGAGTTGGGGCCTCACCTCTTCGCCATGATCCGCCGGCGGTTGCTGGCCCAGCGTCAACCCCCTCCGCCTACGGTCACGCAGCTGACCCTGGCGTTCGACTGACGAAAGCCGGCGCGGATTCAGGTCGCGACGAGCACGACTGCCTCGGCGGCCGCGGCGACGAAAGCCAGACCGGCCACGGCCCACGCAGCCAAAGCGAGCGGATCCCGCGCAGGTGCGGGCCGCGGCATCGGCGAGAGGTAGCGGAAATTGTCCGGCCGTCCGCCGGGCAGGGCCGAGGCCACTTCCGGGACGCTGACGGGCGGGGCGGCAATCTCGGTGACGGGCTCCATGAAAACCGAGCGCACGCTGCCAAAATGGATCTCGTCCCCCTCGCTGATCTCCACTTCGCCAGTGACCGGTTCGGCGTTGTGGAATGTGCCGTTGGTGGAACCCAGGTCGCGCAGGACGACCCGGCCATCCTGAACCTCGATCTCCGCGTGGCGGCCCGAGACAGATCCTTCATCGAGGGCGACATCGTTATCGCCGAGACGGCCGACGGTCAGCTTGTTGCCGATGAACTCGTGGGTCGTCGGACTGTCCTCGGGGAAATAGACGGTGAGGCGCATGGCTTAACTTAAAAGTATCACCCGCCCTTGGTCTCAGCAATTAGTTTGGCGAACTGGTCGAAGAAGTATTCGGCGTCCCGCGGCCCCGGGGCGGCCTCCGGGTGGTATTGCACACTGAAGACCGGCATGGACGTGCTGCGCAGACCCTCGACCGTGCCGTCGTTGAGGTTGATGTGGGTGACGCGCGCATCGGACGGCAACGACTCGGCGTCCACCGCGAACCCGTGATTCTGCGAGGTGATGGAGACGCGGCCGGTCTCGAGGTCCTTGACCGGTTGGTTGCCGCCGCGGTGGCCGAACTTGAGTTTGAAAGTCCGCCCACCCAGCGCGCAACCAAGGATCTGGTGACCCAGGCAGATGCCGAAGATCGGCTTGCGTCCGAGGAGAGAGCGGACGTTCGCGTGAATGTAGTCGAGCGCGCCGGGGTCGCCCGGGCCGTTGGACAGGAATATCCCGTCGGGGTCCATCGCGAGCACATCCTCGGCCGACGTGTCGGCGGGGACGACGCGAACGGCGAGGCCGCGCTGGCGAAGGCCGCGCAGGATGTTGCGCTTCATCCCGAAGTCGTAGGCCACGACGCGATGCCGCACCGGCGGAAGAGTGCCGAAGACGTTTCCCAAGGGGTCGCGCAGCTCACCGGCATCACCCGAGCTGCCGGCCAGCTTCCACGGCCGGCTCTCGGCGTCGAGAGGGTCCCAGTCGAACGCCTCGCGAGGAGTGACCTCCCGGACGAAATCCATGCCTGCGACGCCATCACCCTCCCGCGCGCGGCGGACAGCCTCCTCCGGCGTCAGCAGCTCGGAGGTGAGGCAGGCCTTCATCGCGCCGAGTTCGCGCAGGTGCTTGGTCAGCGCGCGCGTGTCCACCTCCGCGATGCCGGGGACGTTGTTGCGGCGCAGGTAATCGTCGAGGGATTCCTCCGAGCGCCAATTGCTCGGCACGGGGCTGAGTTCCTCGATGACGAATCCCCTCACCTGCGGTCCGCGGCTTTCCTCGTCGAGGACGTTGACACCGTAGTTTCCGATGTGCGGGTTCGTCATGGCCACGATCTGGCCGAAATACGAGGGGTCGGTGAGCACCTCCTGGTATCCGCAAAGCGAGGTGTTGAAGCAAACCTCGCCCGTCACCGTGCGGGCGGCCCCGAAGGCCTCGCCGCGGAACACCCTTCCATCCTCCAGAGCCAGCAGTGCGGTCATGTCAGCCGGCGATTTGTAGCGCCCCCATCCCCTGCCTACCACCCCAAAGAAAAGGCACCTCCCGCGCGGTGGCGGAAGGTGCCGGAATGAATTGCCCCAGATGAGCCGTCACGGCCCATTTCCCGATCCCTTGAAGACAAGGGCGGACGACCGCCACGACCAGCGTGGACTTCCAATGAAGGCATGTCCTTGCCTGTCGCAGCTCAGCCTCCTGGGAATGTTGAATACGGTTCGGGGCTTGGACCGTTTACTCGAACTCCCCAGGGCAAAGTGTTTCGGCGATGCGAAAGATCTAACCGCGGAAAGAGGCTCCCAGCGCCGCCTTTGCGCGGTCGCGCAGCGTCTCCACCGCGCGGTCAACTTCTTGCGAAGTCAATGTCCGCGCGTCCTCCCGGAAAGTCAAGGTGACCGTCAGCGAACGTTGGTCGGCGGGCAACCGCTGGCCGGCCGGGTCGGCGAAAACGTCCTTGAGGGCGATGCGGCGCAAGATCGGGAGACGCGCCGCGAGCAACTCCTCCTCGACTTTCGCGAACGGCGTTGTGCGCGGAAGCACCAGCGAGAGATCCCGCTCGGCCCCCGGAAAACGCGGCAGCGGTTCCACCCGCACGGCGCCATCCCGCGTCTCGAGCCAGCCGTCCATCAAGACCTCCGCGCAGTAAACCGGTGCCTTCGCATCGCACGCCTCGGCGAGCCCGCTCGGCAGCCGCATGATGCGTCCGGCCACGCCGGGACCGCGCACCTCGAGCGCTAGGCCGTCTGAGGGAACGAATTCAACCGGGCCGAAGACCGCCTGCAGGACGCCCTTCAGGTCGAAAAGATCAGCCGGACCCGCCTCGCCTTGCCACGAAGCCGGCGCTTTCTCGCCAGTCGTGACGAGGCAGAGCGCCGTCTGCTCCTCCCGCCCGCTGGACGAAAAGACCCGCCCGATCTCGAAGAGCCGCACTCCGTGCGCCCCATGCCTCAGGTTGTGGGCCAGGGCGGCCAGCATTCCCGGCAACAACACCGGACGGAGCAGGGCTTGGTCCGCTCCGAGCGGATTGCGGACGGACACCGCGCCGTCGGCGGTCAGTCCTGCGCGCTGGAGCGTATCGGCCGAGAGAAAATGCGAACTGCGCGCCTCGCTGAACCCCCGCGCGCGCAACCGCTCGCGCAGAAGCCCCGACCGGTCGTGGCGCAGATCGGCCACACCGGAGGAGGCGGGGAAGGAACGCAGCCGCGAAGGCACGCGCTCAATGCCGGCCATGCGGATGACTTCCTCGATAAGGTCAACCCCGCGGGTCAAATCCGGGCGGAACGACGGCACGAGCCACCGTCCGTTCCCGTCGTCAACCAAGCCGAGGCGGCTGAGGATCTCCGCGATCTCGGCGTCGGTGATGTCGAGACCGAGCAGGGCACGGCAGCGGGCATTGTCCAGCGCAACCTCGCCACCGCATGCGGGAAGTTCCCCCGCCACGAGAACGGACGCGTCAGCCGCACCGCCGGCGACTTGCAGAATGAGTTCCACTGCGCGGGCCGAGGCCGCAAGCACTCCGCGCGGGTCAACGCGGCGCTCGAAGCGGTAGCTGGAATCGGTCTGCAAACCGAGTTCGCGAGCACTGCGGCGCACGCGGGACGGCTCGAACCATGCGCTCTCAAGCAGGATGTCGGTCGTGGCCTCCGTCACGCCGGTCTCCGATCCCCCCATCACGCCGGCGAGCGCGACAGAACGCTCGGCGTCCGCGATGACGAGGTCGTGCGGGCGAAGCTGCAACGAAGATCCATCGAGCGCGGCGAGCGTCTCCCCGTCCCGCGCGGCGCGCACGACAATCCCGTCCTGCAAGCGGCCCAGATCGAACGCGTGGAGCGGCTGCCCTGTTTCCATGAGGACGTAGTTGGTCACGTCCACGACGTTGTTGATCGGGCGCAGTCCCACGGCGGTGAGGCGGTCGGCCAGCCAGGCGGGACTCGGAGCGACTTTCACGCCGCGAATTACGCGGGCGGTGTAGAAGGGGCACCCGGCATCTTCGAGTCGCACCATCGGACCCGCCGGCGCCTCGGGCGGCAAGACGGACTGCGGCAACGCGGCTGCTTTGCCGGTCAGCGCCCCGAGTTCCCGCGCCACGCCGGCATGCCCGAGCAGGTCGGGGCGGTTCGGCGTGACCTCGAGTTCGAGGATCGTGTCGGCGGGAAAGAGCTCGCTCACGGCGCGGCCAACCTCGGCATCCTCCGGCAGGATGAGGAGCCCCTCGGCATCCTCGGCCAGCGCCAGTTCCTTGGCGCTGCACATCATGCCCTCGGAGGCGACGCCGCGCAGCTTGCCCGACTTGATTTTGAAGTCCGGTCCGAGCACCGCGCCGGGCAAGGCGAGAGGCACCTTGTCGCCGACCTTGTAATTCTTCGCGCCGCAAACAATCTGCCGCGGTGTCCCGGACCCGTCGTCAACCTGGCACACGCTGAGGCGGTCCGCATTCGGGTGCTGCTCACTCGAAAGGATGCGTGCGACCACAACCTTGTCGGGCACGTTCCCCCTTCCCTCGCGTCCTACGACTTCGGTGCCGCCGCGGGTGAGCGCCTCGGCCAACTCATCCGGGGAGGCCGGGAGGCTGACGAAATCCGCGAGCCATGCGAGGGAGATCTTCATGACTGGAATTGGGAGAGGAAGCGCTGGTCGTTCTCAACGAACATCCGGATATCCGGAACGCCGTAGAGGATCATGGCGAGCCGCTCGAGACCGAAGCCGAAGGCAAAACCGGTGACCTTGTCCGGGTCGAATGCGTGGTCGCCGCGGTGGCGGTTGATTTCCTCGAAGACCGCCGGATCAACCATCCCGCAGCCGGCCAGTTCGAGCCAACGCTCGCCGCCGCCGAGCGCCGCGGCCCGCACGTCCAGTTCGTAACTCGGCTCGGTGAACGGGAAGAAATGCGGACGGAACCTCACCCTCGCGTCAGGCCCGAACAATTCACGGAAGAAGTATTCCAGCGTGCCCTTGAGATCCCCGAGGGTGACCCCCTCATCCACGTAAAGACCCTCCATCTGCGTGAACTGCGCGAGGTGCGTGGCATCGACCTCGTCACGGCGATAGGCCGCGCCGGGCGAGATGATGCGGACCGGCGGGGTTTGCGATTGCATCGTGCGGATCTGCACGGACGAGGTGTGCGTGCGCAGGAGGCGGCCGTCCGGGAGGTAAAAGGTGTCCTGCTCGTTGCGCGCCGGATGGTCAGCCGGCGTGTTGAGCGCGTCGAAGCAATGCCACTCCGTCTCGATGTCCGGCCCCTCGGCGAGGGCGAAACCCATGCGCCGGAAAATCTCCACAGCCCGCCGCTGCAGAAGCTGGAGCGGGTGCATCCCGCCGAGCGGCGCGGCGACGCCCGGCAACGTCGGGTCAACCATGGCCAACTCCGCCTCCTCGGCCGCGGCACGCAGCGATGCGGTGCGTTCCTCGAGGGCGGCGCTGACCGCGCTCCGCACCTCGTGCAACAGTTTGCCCGTGGCGGGGCGCTCTTCCGGCGGCAGGTGACGCATGGCCTCGCCCGCGGCGGTGAGGCGTCCGGCGCGGCCGGTGTAGGCCACGCGGACGGCGTCGAGGGACGCGGTGTCAACCGCGCCCGCGATGTCGCGAAGCGCCTCGTCGCGCAGGGCGTTCAGTTCCTCACGCATGGTCAGCGGCCGGTGCGCGCGGCCCGCAGTTCGGGGCTCAGGCCGCCTTCAAGGCCGCCGCTCCCTTGGCCACGATCTGGCGGAAGGTCTCTTCGTCGGCCACGGCCAAGTCGGCCAGCATCTTGCGGTTGATGGCGATGGAGGCCTTCTTCAGGCCTTCCATGAGGCGGCTGTAGGTGATGCCCTCGGCGCGGCAGGCTGCGTTGATGCGGGTGATCCACAGACCGCGCAGGTTGCGCTTGCGCGTCTTGCGGTCGCGGGTCGCCCACACCTGGGCCTTCATGCGGGCGTCTTTGGCGTAACGGAACAGCTTGCTCCGGCGGCCGCGGTAACCCTTGGCCTTCTCCACCACCCTCTTGCGTCGCTCCCGGCTCGCCGGGGCGTTCGTTGCTCTTGGCATTTGTTGTCCCGCCTTGCGGCGGTCTCCGTGGGACGGATCGTTTCGTTGTTCGGCCCCTCACCTCACCCGTCCCGTGAGCCCCGTGACGCGGGGCCAGGCGCGGCGGCCGGCGTCAATTTCAGCCAAATGGCAGGTTTTCCTTGATGCGCGCCACGTCGGTGACGTCAACAAGGACGCTCTTCGCGAGCTGCCTCTTGCGCTTGGCGCTCTTCGACGACAACAGGTGTCGGCGGGAGGCTTGGGCGCGGAGAACCTTGCCGGTTGCCGTGACCTTGAAGCGCTTGGCCACGGCTTTCTTCGTTTTTCTGCGTGCTACCGGTTTCGGCATAGAACCATCCAAAATAGTTGCCCGACCGACGGACGGCAAGGCTTTTCGCCTACTCCATCCACTCGAGGACGTTGAAGTTCGCGCCGACCAGAACGGCGACGGTCGTGGCCACGACGATCAGACCGAGCACGAATGCCGTGGAGGCGATGAGCACGAGGGCCCGGATGAATTGGTCTTCGGATTCCTGCTGATTCATGCGCGGTCTTTTAGCTTGGCCCGCGTCCGCGCGGAAGCCGTTTTCGCGGGCGGCAGCACGGCGTAGGTGACGAGGGCAACCCCTTCCACCAACCGGAAGCGCTGCAAACGCAGGTCCACCGAGTGCCGGAGCAGGGAGGAAGCCGCCGGGCCGAGGAGCGTCGGGAAGGAGGCCCCGCCGGAAACAACAGGCAGGATGGCCACGTGCAGATGCGTCAGAAGGCCAGCGGCAGCCAGCGCGTGGATCACACGCGGTCCGCCCTCGACCAGGACACGACGACCGCTGGCGCGCCGGACGCTGTCCGCCAGTGCCGCCTGCGCGGATGACCGTGGACAGACGATCGAATCACAGCCCTCCCGGATCCCGCGCAACCAAGAGCGAACTGCGGGTGGTGCGCCCCGGGCCGGACGCACCTTGCCGTCGGCACTCAGCACACAGCAGGCCTCGACGCGCGCGGGCTTCATTCGCTGTGCTCGATCTGGCCCTCCACGCGGCCAACCTCCCGGACCATGTCTCCGAGTTTGACGCTTTCGAGATCCGATGAACGGTAGAAAAGAAAGATGAGCCCGCCCAGAAGACTGCCGATCATGTTGATGACAAACCCCGTCACCGAGATGAGCACCGCGATGGGCGCCTCGATCCCGAACGGAGCAAGCAGGGACACGAACAACTGCTCGCGCAGTCCGATTCCCGACACGCTGACGGGGATGGCGGTGATGACGGCCACGATCGGGAGCACGGCGTAGATGTCGATCAGCCCGAGTTGGTCGGTGAAGGCGCGCGCGCCGCAGTAGAACGTCGTGAAGAAGAGCGCGAAGAGGGGGAACGACACGAGGAAAGCCCAGAAGGTCTGGCGCCAGCCTTTCGCATACAAATGGCACGCGGCCGAGATCTCGACGAGACGGCCGCGCAACGGTGTCCACTGCGGCAGGTAGTGCACCCAACCGAACGCCGAGACCACGAACATCCCGACAATGATGACCATCGAAGCGGCCAGCAGCATGAGCAGCGTGTTGAGCAGCACGGCACTGCCCTGCGTGTGGCTCAGCACATCGTAGCGGACGTAGAGCAGCACGAGGCTGAGAAAGATGAGGGCGAGCATCCCGATCACGCGATCCATGAAGACGCTGAGCAGCGCGGCCGCCTTGTGCTGCTTGGTCTCACGCATGGTCAGGAACATCTTGACCACGTCCCCGCCAGTGGAACCGAGCATGAAAAGGTTGAAGAATGCCCCGATCATGAACAACTGCCACGTCCGCACCCACGACATATGGATGTCCTGGACGGCCAGCAGCACTTTCCAACGCACCGTCGCCAACAAGCTGGTCAAAAGGAACACCGCCACCCCGGCCACGACCCAGTGCCAGTCAGCACGCCCGAGAGCCTGTGCCATCTCGGCACGCTTCTCGGGGTCGTGGAAAACCCACCAAAGCAGCCCGAGCGTCACCGCGACTTGCAGGATGGTGAGGAGGGTCTTCTTGTTCATCGGAGGAACCGGCAGGAGCAAAAATCAGTTCACTCCCGCGGGCGAGAGCAAACTTTTCGCAACAACCTCCCCGCTGCGCATCGCGGCATCGATGCTCGCACCCACGACGGCATCCCCCGCCACCGACAGGCCTCGCGGCAAAGCCCCCCAGGGTGCCGGCCTCGCGGCGAAGCCCGGCAACTGCAACGGCACTGCGTAGTCCACTCGCATGAAATCGAGCGGCTTCAGGTCTGTCGCCGACTGTCCGAACCACCCCGACACCTCCGCGGCCACGCGCTCCGCGTCGGCCGCCGCCGGGTGCTCGGGGACGACCGTGACACTCCAGAGATGCCGGCCAAGCGGGGCCAACTCGGGGGCCGCGTTGGTCAGGAGCGCCGCGTGCAGAACCGGACCCGAGACCGACCGCGGCGGAAGGCACAACCACGCCCCTTCATGCCACGCCCGATCGGCGGCGAAGTAATGAACCGCCGTGGCCCGTGCTCCACGCGGCGAGCCGCGCCCCAGAATTCGGCAAGTGGCCGGTTCATCGGTGGCCAGCACCACCGCTTCGGCGCTGATCACGCTGCCGTCCGACATTCTCACACCGCTCACCCCTGCCTCCGTCGCGATCACCCCCTCCACGCGGTGGTTGTAGCGGATAGACCCGGACGGCAAATGCGCGGCCAACTGCCGCCCGATCGCGCCCATGCCTTCGCCGGGCAGCAAGGCCCTCCCGAATGCGAACGGCGCCAAGCACGCCCTCATCCACGCAGCACTCGTCTCCAACGCCGGATCGAGCAGGACTCCGCCGAGGAAAGGCCGCGCCAACCGGTCGAGAAAGTCGGCCGAGAACCCGCGCTGCGCGAGGAGCTCTCCAGCGGCGACGTCGCATAACGACCCAGCTTCGAGCGCCAGGCTCTGCGAACCGCGCATCGTCGCACCAGCCATCAGGATACCGAGCCTCCACAAGTCGGACCAAGCGGGCGACGCGGGATCCATGAGCGCAGCCACGGCCGCGGGACGGAAAAGCGGGTTCTCGATCGCAAGCGGACGCCCCCGACCGACCAGCAGCGCCCCGGAACGAAACCTCCCTCCGCCCAGCGCCGGCAAATCAAGATGACGCCTCGCCGCCGGATACGAACCCATGAGCACCTGAAATCCCAGATCGAGAATGAACCCGTCCGCATGGCGCCTCGACGCCACGCGTCCGCCCGGTTCCCCGCCTGCCTCGAGCACGATGACACTGCGCCTAGCCCCTGCGAGAACCTTCGCGCAAGTCAACCCGGCCAGGCCCGCGCCGACCACCACCACACTGCCTGACCCACCGCACACGCTGCCGTCCTTCATCACCCACTGCATACCGCCCCGGCCTTCGAGCCGCGAATTTTTTCTGGCACGCTTCTTGCGGCCACTTAAGTTCGACCCCCACCTCACATGAAAAAGTCGTCTCCCATCGCGTTCGAAAAGCAGATCCTCGACGAGCTCAAGTTCTCCATGGCCCGCGACTCGATCTCGGCTTCGCGCCGCGAGTGGTGGATCGCCACCTCGATGGCCATCCAGCGCATCATCATCGCGCGCATGATGAAGACCCTCGCCGTCCACAACGAGGGCAACGTCCGCCGCGTCTATTACTTCTCGATGGAGTTCCTCATGGGACGCCTCTTCGCCAGCAACACGATCGCCGCCGGCGCCCTCGAGGAGGTCCGCGAGGCCCTGCGCAATCTTGGTCATCCCCTCGAGGAAGTCCGCGACGAGGAATACGACATGGCCCTCGGCAACGGCGGTCTCGGACGCCTCGCCGCCTGCTTCCTCGATTCCCTGGCCACTCTCGACCTGCCCGCCGTCGGCTACGGCATCCATTACAAATACGGCCTCTTCAAGCAGGAGTTCCGCCACGGCTACCAGGTGGAACTGCCCGACGCGTGGGACCAATACGGCTCCCCTTGGGAAATCATCCGCCCGCAGCACCAGCAGGAAATCCCCGTCTACGGCCACGTCGAGATGATCAACAACGGCAACGGCGGCACCAAACCCGCCTGGGTCGGCTGGCGCAAACTCATCGGCGTGCCTTACGACATTCCCATCCCCGGCTACGGCACCGAGACGGTCAACTTCCTCCGCCTCTGGGAATCCAAGGCCCCCGAGGACTTCGACTTCGAGGCCTTCAACCGCGGAGGCTACGAGGAGGCTGTGCGGCAGAAAAACATGGCCGAGACCATCAGCAAGGTCCTCTACCCGAACGACACGACCGACGCCGGCAAGGAACTCCGCCTGCTCCAGCAATACTTCTTCACCGCCTGTTCGCTCCGCGACATCGTCCGCCGCTTCCAGAAGGACAACAACGACTGGGAGGCCTTCCCCGAGAAGGTCGCCATCCAGCTCAACGACACCCACCCCGCCATCGGTATCCCGGAATTGCAGCGGCTTCTGCACGACGACTACGGTCTCGCCTGGGAGCAGGCCTGGTCGATCGTCACCCGCGTTTTCGCCTACACCAACCACACCCTCCTGCCCGAGGCCCTCGAGAAATGGAGCGTCGGCCTCCTGCGCAAGGTCCTCCCGCGGCACCTGCAGATCATTTTCGAGATCAACAAACGCTTCCTCGACGAGGTGGAGAAAAAGTGGCCCGGCGACGTGGACAAGAAACGCGCCCTCTCGATCATCGAGGAGGGCCACGACCAGAAAATCCGCATGGGCAACCTCAGCGTGATCGGCAGCCACTCGGTCAACGGCGTGGCCGCCATCCACACCGAGCTGATCAAGAGCAACCTCTTCCCCGAGTTCCACGCCCTCTGGCCGAAGAAGATCAACAACAAGACCAACGGCATCACCCCGCGCCGCTGGCTCATGGCCTGCAACCCCCGGCTCACCGACCTCATAACCCGCCACATCGGCCACGGCTGGGAACGCAACCTCGACAAACTGCGCGAACTCGAACCGCTGGCCGACGAGGCCGCGTTCCGCGAGGAATTCATGGCGGTCAAGCTGGCCAACAAGAAGAGTCTCGCCCGCCGCATCGCCGACGAGTGCGGCGTCGAGGTCGACCCCGCGGCCATGTTCGACGTGCAGATCAAGCGCCTGCACGAATACAAGCGCCAGCACCTCAACCTGCTGCACATTCTCTGGCTCTACCGCCGCCTGCTCGCGAACCCGAACCTCGACATCCCGCCCCGCGTCTTCATCTTCGCCGCCAAGGCCGCCCCCGGCTACGACACGGCCAAGCTGATCATCAAGGCAATCAACGCCGTCGGCTCGAAGATCAACGCCGACCCGCGCATCAAGGGCAAGATCAAGGTGGTCTTCATGCCGAACTACCGCGTCTCCCTCGCCCAGCGCATTGTCCCCGCGGCCGACTTGTCGGAGCAGATCTCCACCGCGGGCAAGGAAGCCTCGGGCACCGGCAACATGAAGCTCGCCCTCAACGGCGCCGTCACCATCGGCACCCTCGACGGCGCCAATGTCGAGATCCGCGAGGAAGTCGGCGACGACAACATCTTCATTTTCGGCAACACCGTGGACCAGATCCACGACCTCGTGGCCGCCGGCTACAACCCGCAGACCTACTACAATGCCGACCCGGAACTCGCCGCCGTGCTCGACTCGCTCGGCAGCCGCGAGTTCACCGAGGGCGAGGAAGGCGAAGTCCTCGCCCCGCTGCGCGACAACCTCCTCTACCACGACCCGTTCCTCTGCCTCGCCGACTTCAAGGCCTACTGCGAAGCCCAGGAAAAGGTGTCCGCCGCCTTTGTGGACAAGCCCCGCTGGGGCCGCATGGCCGTGCTCAACACCGCCCGCGTCGGCAAGTTCTCCAGCGACCGCACCATCCTCGAATACGCCAAGGAGATCTGGAAGCTGAAGCCCGTGCGCGTTCGCTGATCACGCCGGACCACGACTCGTTTCCGCTCGCCTCGGCGCGGGCCGCCGCGCAACATGCTCCGGCGGCGGTGGC
>CAZSUJ010000018.1:0-55381 GCA_964609925.1 uncultured Chthoniobacter sp.
CCATTGTCCTGCGGCTTGACGGCGCGTCCCTCGATTTCCTCCACGTCGCCGCGGGCGCGGATCCATTCGCCGCGGAGGGCGGGCAGGCCTTCCTCCACGGTGCCGTGGTAATCGGGATCACCCCACGGGCCGGAGGTGTCGTAAACGCGGACGGGGTCGTTGGGCGCGAGGTTGCCCCCAAAGTCGCGGGTGGGGGCCTGGTCTATTTCGCGGAAGGGGACGCGGACGCCTTCGAGGGAGCCTTCGACGTAAACGCGGCGGCTGTTGGGGAGGGGGGTGGACGCGGCGGCGGCGCCGTTGGCGGATGGGTCGGAGATCATTTTGGTGGACGCCGGGGAGGGGCGTCGGGCCTCGATGTTCTCCGCTCCCTGCGCCGGCATGACCCGGATCAGGTTCGAAGGGTCACCCGCCGTGGCGGGACTCTCAGCCTTACGGCTCCCCTGCTGGCAGGCAGTGTGGTGCCGCGGAGACCGTCGTGCAAGCTGCGGGGTGGTCCGGGCAAAAGAAAACGCCGCGGGTAGGCCGCGGCGTTTCCTGTGGTGAGGTTGCGGGGCGTCTCAGGCCGTGAGATGTCCGGGCAGTTTGCCGCCGTTGGCCGCGATCTGCTGCATGACCTGCTTGTGAAGCCAGACGTTCATCTTGGCCGAGTCCGCCGTGTCGCCGCTGTATTGCAGTTCCTTCGCGAGCTCCTTGCGGGAGGCCAGACTGCTGTCCATGCCGACGAGCTTCATGAGGTCCACGATGGACACCTTCCAGTCGAGTTTCTCCCCGGCCTTGGCGGCGAGGCCGTCGAGGTAGGCGGTGACATCGAACGGTTCCGGCGGCGGCACGGTCACTGCCGCGGTCGCTTCCGGCGCGGGCGGCACCTCCGCAGGCGTGGCGGGGGTGACCTCGATGACGCATTTGACTTCGGATGCGGGGGCTTCGGCTTTCCCGCCGAAGACCTTGCTCATGATGGTGGAGAGTAATCCCATGGTGTGTTGAGGTCGGAGGTTCTACTTGCTGCCGAGCAGGGAGGCGAGGGCGGGCAGGTTCTTGAGGACGGCGTTCACCGCATCGTCGCCCGCGACGGTCTTGGCCTGATCGAAGAAGCCGCTGGCCAGCGGGCCGGCTTTGTCCAAAGGAATGCCGGCCCCTTGCAGCGCACCCGCTGCTTCGGCCGCGCCGGAAAGGTCCTTGCCGAGCAATCCGCCGGCCTGCGACAGGAGGCCACCGAGCAAGCCGCCGCCGCCCGCTTCGGCCGCGGGAGCCGCGGACATGAGTTCGCTGGCCCCGGGCAGCAATCCGACGAGGGCGTCGAACTGCGGTCCGCCGGCCTTCTGCCGGATGAAATTGAGGAGGATGCCGACCCCGGTGCGCACGGTGGGTTCGGGGAGGTTCAGGTTCTGGCTGAGGGCGGTGATGATCTGGTCCATGGACGGCATCCTAATCGGCCAAGGCGGCGCCACGCCAGCCTCACGAACGCCGTCCGGTCAGCGCCACGGCCGCGCCCGCCGGGACGGCAAGGAGGGCGAGGAGGTTCAAGGCCATCGAGATGCCGTGCCAACGGGCGAACCCTTCCGTGCCGGGAGGATGCCCGGCCATGGCGGGCTGGATGACGAGCGGAATGACGGCGAGGCAGGCGAGGGCCAGAATCTGCAGGCTGGCGGCGATGAGGCGGCGCTTGCCGGAGGGCATTCGCGCTAGGCAACCGGTCGCGGCGAGCCCCAGCACGATGGCCACGCCGAAGTAGACGGGGAAGAGCGCGGTGGTGACTTCGCCGGCGCGCTCGCGCGGGAAAAATGCGAACAGCGGACGGGCCACACCGAAGGTGAAGAACCACAACACGCCGCACCAGAGGCCGGCCAGCCACGCGTAGAGTTTCATGGACGCAAGCCGACGGCGCGTTCGACGCGCTCCATCACGGTTTCCGCGAGGGCGTTGGCGTGGGCCGCGCCACGGCGCAGGACATCGTCCACGTAGCCCGGGTCGGCTTCGAGTTCGGCCCGGCGCGCGCGCATGGGCGCGAAGTATTCCCAGACGCAGCCGAAGAGCTGCTTCTTGAAGTCGCCGTAGCCCGCGCCGCCGGCGCGGAAACGTTCGGCCATGCCGGTGGCGTCGGCCTCGGAGGCGAAGAGGCGGTAAAGTTGGTAGATCGAGGACGACTCAGGGTCTTTCGGCGCCTCGACCGGCGTCGAGTCGGTCACGATGCCCATGATCTTTTTCTTCATCGCCTTCTCCTCGGCGAAGATCTCGATCGTGTTGCCGTAGCTCTTGCTCATCTTGGCCCCGTCGGTCCCGGGCACCACGGCGGCGTCCTCGCGGATGCTCGCTTCCGGCAGCTTGAAGACTTCGCCGAAGGTTTCGTTCATCTTGACCGCGATGTCGCGCGTGACTTCGAGGTGCTGTTTCTGGTCCTTGCCCACGGGCACGATGTCGCTGTCGTAGATGAGGATGTCCGCCGCCATGAGCACGGGGTAGGCGAAGAGTGCATGGGTGGCGGCGAGGCCGCGGGCGGTCTTGTCCTTGTAGGAATGGCACCGCTCGAGCAGGCCCATCGGGGTGACGGTGCTGAGGATCCACGAGAGGAGGGGGATCTTGGGGACGTCGGACTGGCGGAAAAGGAACGCGCGCTCAGGGTCGAGACCGCAGGCGAGGAAGTCGAGGGCGACGTCGCGCGAGTAACGCTGGAGCGCGGCGGCGTCGCGGAGTGTGGTCAGGGCGTGGAGGTCGGCGATGAAGTAGAGCGCCTCGCCCTCGCGCTGGAGCTCGACGGCCGGACGCATCATGCCGAGGTAGTTGCCGAGGTGCAGCGCGCCGGAGGGCTGGATGCCGGAAAGGATGCGTTTCATGCGGGCCGGATTAAACGGCGAAGCGGGCCGGGACGAAAGCGATTTGCGGCGGCGGGTGGTCAGTTGACCACGTTGACGGGGTGGCCGGCGAGGAAGGCGCGGACGTTTTCGACGGTGGTGTCGATCAAGCGCCGGCGCGCGACCGGCCCCATCCACGCCATGTGCGGGGTGACCACGCAATTCGGCAGGGCGCAGAGCGGATGGTCGGGCGCGGGTGGTTCCGCGCACAGGACGTCGAGCCCGGCGCCGGCGATGCGTCCGGTGGCGAGGGCCGCGGCAAGGTCGGCTTCGTTGATGAGGCCGCCGCGGGCCGTGTTGATGAGGAAGGCCTGCTTCTTCATTCGCCGCAGGAAGGCGGCGTCAACCATTCCGGCCGTGCCGGGCGTGAGCTGGCAGTGGAGCGAGAGGATGTCGGCGGACGCGATGGTCTCATCGAGCGGCGCGAGGTGGTCTCCGCCCTCCGGGCGCGAGGGGCTGGACATCAGCACGCGCAGGCCGAAGGCGCGGCCGATCTCGGCCACGCGGTGCGCGATGCGTCCGCGTCCGATGAGGCCGAGCACGAGGCCGTCGAGTTCGACCACGGGAGTGACCGGCGCGCACCATTCGCCCGACGCCGTCCAACGGCCGGCTGCGGTGGCGTCGGCGTTGCGGCCGGCGCGGTTGCAGAGTTCGAGGATGAGCGCGAAGACGTGCTGCGCAACGGAGTCTGTGCCATACGACGGGACATTGCTCACGGGGATGCCGCGTTCGCGGGCGGCCGCGGAATCAACGACGTTGTGGCCGGTGGCGAGGACGCTGATGAAGCGCAGGTCGGGCAGCGCGCCCAAGGTCGCGGCGTCGAGCGGCGTCTTGTTCGTGAGAATGATGCGGGCACCTGCGGCGCGGGCCACCACTTCGCCCTTCGCCGTGCGTGGATGCACGGTGAGCCGTCCGAGTTCGCAGAGGCCAGCCCAGTCGAGCCCGCCGTCGAGCAGGCGGCCCTCGTCGAGGACCACGATGGAAGTTTCAATAGACATAGTCGTCGGGGAGGGGGAAGGCGTTGCGGATGTGGGTGATGACGGGAGGCTCCGGCTCCGTGCCGACGACCTCCACGATGTCGAAGCGGAACCGGATGTCCGGGAAGTTCAGCAGCCGCAGCCAGGCCATGGCGCCGCGCGCGATCAGGCGCTGCTTGTTGTAGTCCACCGCGTCGGACGGACGGCCGTGCTCCTCGTCGGTGCGGGTCTTCACTTCGACAAAGACGAGCGTGGACTCGGGCTTGTCGCGGCAGACCAGGTCCACCTCGCCGCCGCCGGGCGCGCGGAAGTTGCGGTAGAGGATGCGGAAGCGGTTGCGGCGCAGGAAAGCCTCCGCTTGCCGCTCGCCCCACGCGCCGAGCGCGAGGTGCTCAGGCTCCGGCTTCGCGCGCCGCGCGGGCCACGGGAGCAAACGTGTGACGATGGATCGGGCTGGGGCCATGTCTGCGGAGGGCTTCGAGGTGCGCGCGCACACCATAACCCTTGTGCTGCGCGAAGCCATACTCGGGATAACGGGCGTCGAACTCGGTCATCAACCGGTCCCGCGTGACCTTGGCGATGATGCTGGCCGCCGCGATGCTCACGCTCAGCCCGTCGCCTCCGACGATGGCCGTGTGCGGCACCGGCAGGCCCCGCACGGGCAGACCGTCCACGAGCGCGTGGGCGGCGCGGGTCGTCAGCGCCTCGAGTGCCCGCCGCATGGCGAGGTGGGTGGCGCGGAGGATGTTGAGTTCGTCTATCTCGCCCGCCTCGGCGATCCCGGTGGCGTGGCGGACGCGGTTGTCGGTCGTCAGCGCCGCGAACAAGCGCTCACGGCGGGAGGCCGGTAGCTTCTTGGAATCATCAAGTCCCTCGATCCGGAAACCCTCGGGCAGGATGACGGCCGCGGCGACCACGGGGCCAGCCAGCGGTCCGCGTCCGGCTTCGTCAATCCCGGCAACGGGAAGAATTCCCTGCGCGATCAGCCCCGCCTCGCGGGAGAAGTCGCAGCCCATCCGGCGGGCTGTTGGATCAGGCGGCGGCTCCAGCCGCAGCGACGCGGGCCTTCTCCTTCACCGTGGTGGCGGATTTGCCCTTGCGGTCGCGGAGATAGTTCAGCTTGGCCCGGCGGACCGAACCGCGCTTCTCCACCTCGATCTTCGCGATGCGCGGCGAATGGAGCGGGAACACGCGCTCGACGCCCTCGCCGTAGGAGACACGACGGACGGTGAAGTTCGCGTTCAGGCCCGTGCCTTTGCGGCCGATGACGATGCCGGCGTAAATCTGGATACGCTCCTTCTCACCCTCGATGACGCGGGTGTGCACCTTCACGGTGTCGCCCACGGCGAAAGGGGTCAGGTCTTTCTTGAATTGCTCGGCTTCGATTTTGTCCAGAATGTTCATGTCTTGCTCCTCCACCCGCTATCGAGCGGCCCTGTCATCTACCGCTTTGCCTGCCCCGAGGCAACAACTTTTCCCTGTCCGAATGCGACACATCGACATATCATGATGCATTGATATGTTGCTTTCCAGTGAGCCACAGCCATTAATGCGCCGATGAACAGTATTGCGACCAAAACGGGGGATGATGGAACGACGTCGCTGCTTTTCGGGCGCCGGGTGCTCAAAACCGACCCGCGCGTGGTGGCCAACGGCCGCGTTGACGAGCTGAATGTGCGCCTCGGCATGGCCAAGGCGTGCCTGCCGCCTGACGAGACCGAGGCCCGGGCGTTCATCGAGCAGGTCCAGCGCAATTTGGTGAATCTGATGGGCGAGGTGGCCGTCGCGCCCGACGACTGGGAGCGTTACGCGGCGTCAGGCATGCCGAACTTCGACGAGGCGCTTCTGGGAGTCCTCGATACCCGCGTGGCGCGGCTTGAGGCCGAGGGCTTCACCTACAAGGGCTGGGCGACGCCCGGAGCCAACCTTCCCGCGGCCGCCATCGACTGCGCCCGCACGGCCTGTCGCGAAGCCGAGTTGGGACTGCTGGCCGTCCGTCAGGCGGGCCTCCTCAACCCCAAGCGCGCCGACCTCATCCTGCAATCCCTCAACCGCCTTTCCGACGTTCTGTGGCTGGAGGCGCGACGCGCCGAGAGCGCGATCGACGCTCCGTCCGCCTGACCTTTCCGCACCATGACAAAGACCGACACCTCACGCTCCCTCCGCGAGATCCTTGCCACCCGCATCGCCTACCTCGACGGGGCCATGGGCACGATGATCCAGCGCCACAAACTCGACGAGGCCGCGTATCGGGGCGACCGCTTCAAGGACTGGCCGAGCGACCTCAAGGGCAACAACGACCTCCTCGTGCTGACCCAGCCGGAAATCATCCGCGGCATCCACTCGCAATACATCGCCGCCGGCTCCGACATCATCGAGACGAACACCTTCAACTCGACCACAATCTCCCAGGCTGACTACGGCATGGAGGAGATCGTCTCCGAACTCAACGTCGCCGCGGCGCGCCTGGCCCGCGCGGCCGCCGACGCCTGCACCGACCGCCGCGTCTTCGTGGCCGGAGCCGTCGGACCGATGAGCAAGACCCTCACCATTTCGCGTGATGTCAACGACCCCGGCGCGCGCGAGGTCACGTTCGCCCAGGTCGCGGCCGCCTACCGGCAGCAGGTGGCCAGCCTTGTCGAGGGCGGGGTGGACGTGCTGCTCGTCGAGACGGTCTTCGACACGCTCAACTGCAAGGCCGCGTTGCACGCCATCGCGCAATACTTCGCCGACGAAGGCATCAGCCTGCCCGTCATGGTCTCCGGCACCATCACCGACCTGAGCGGTCGCACGTTGACCGGGCAGACGACCGAGGCTTTCCTCAATTCCGTCTCGCACTTCCCGCTCCTCAGCATCGGTCTCAACTGCGCGCTGGGGCCGAAGGAAATGCGGCCCTACATCGAGGAGTTGTCGCGCCTCGCGCCGTTCCACGTCAGCGCCTACCCGAACGCCGGCCTGCCCGACCCGCTTTCGCCGACCGGATTCCCCGAGAGCCCCGAGTCGCTCGCCCCGCAACTTCGTGATTGGGCCGAGCAGGGCTGGCTCAACATCATCGGCGGCTGCTGCGGAACAACACCCGACCACATCGCGGCCATCGTCGCGGCGACGAAGGACCTCAAGCCGCGGCCGATTCCGGAGCGCGTCCGCACGCTGCGCCTGAGCGGCTTGGAGCCGTTCACGGCCCGCCCGGAAATCCCCTTCATCAACGTGGGCGAGCGCACCAACGTCACCGGTTCGCCCAAGTTCGCCAAGCTCATCCTCGGCGGCCAGTTCGACGAGGCCCTCGCCGTGGCCCGCCAGCAGGTCGAGGCCGGCGCGCAGATCATCGATGTCAACATGGACGAGGGCATGCTCGACGGCGCCGCGGCCATGACCAAGTTCCTCCAACTCGTGGCCAGCGAGCCGGACATCTCGCGTGTGCCCATCATGATCGACTCGTCGAAGTGGGAGGTCATCGAGGCTGGCTTGCGCTGCGTCCAGGGCAAGTGCGTCGTCAATTCGATCTCGCTCAAGGAAGGCGAGGAGAAGTTCAAGGAGCAGGCCCGGCAGGTCCTGCGCTACGGCGCCGCCGTCATCGTCATGGCGTTCGACGAGAAGGGGCAGGCGGACAACCTTGAGCGTCGCAAGGAGATCTGCGGCCGCGCTTACCGCATCCTCGTGGAGGAAGTCGGTTTCCCGGCCGAGGACATCATCTTCGACCCGAACGTCCTCACCGTCGCCACCGGCATCGACGAGCACAACAACTACGCGGTGGACTTCATCGAGGCCACGCGCTGGATCAAACAGAACCTCCCCTACGCGCGCGTCAGCGGCGGCATCAGCAACATCTCGTTCTCCTTCCGCGGCAACAACCCCGTGCGCGAGGCCATGCACACGGCGTTCCTCTACCACGGGATCAAGGCCGGCCTGGACATGGGCATCGTCAACGCCGGACAGCTCGGCGTCTACGCGGAGATCCCGCCGGACCTGCTGGAGCTCATCGAGGATGTGCTGCTCAACCGCCGCCCGGACTCCACCGAGCGACTCGTCACGTTCGCCGAGACGGTCAAGGCGAGCGGCAAGACCGCCGTCGAGAAGGACACCAAGTGGCGCGAGGCCCCCGTGGAGGAGCGGCTCGCCCACGCCCTCATCAAGGGCATCGTGGATCACATCGACGAGGACACCGAGGAAGCGCGGCTCAAGTATCCGCGTCCGCTCGACGTCATCGAGGGGCCGTTGATGAACGGCATGCGCATCGTCGGCGACCTGTTCGGCGAGGGGAAGATGTTCCTCCCGCAGGTCGTGAAGAGCGCCCGCGTGATGAAGAAGGCTGTCGCATGGCTCACGCCGCACATGGAGCGCGAGCGCGCGGCCAACCCGAACGCCCGCGCCCAGGGCAAGGTGCTCATGGCCACGGTCAAGGGCGATGTCCACGACATCGGCAAGAACATCGTGGGCGTCGTCCTCGCCTGCAACAGCTACGAGGTCATCGACCTCGGGGTCATGGTCCCCTGCGAGAAAATCCTCTCCGAGGCCCGCGCCCACGGCGTGGACGTGATCGGTCTGAGCGGGCTCATCACGCCTTCGCTCGACGAGATGATGCACGTGGCGGCCGAGATGAAGCGCGAGGGATTCGAACTGCCCCTGCTCATCGGTGGCGCCACGACCAGCCGCGCGCACAGCGCGGTCAAGATCGCACCGCATTACGACAAGGAGGTCGTCCATGTGACCGACGCGTCCCGTGTCGTCGGCGTGGTCTCGCAGCTCCTCAACCCCGAGACGCGCCCGAAATTCGCGGCCGACCTCGCGTCCGATTACGAGCGCCTGCGCTCCGAATTCGCGGCCAAGCAGCGCGACACCAAGCTCGTGTCCATCGGCGAGGCGCGCAAACGCGCCTTTGCGCCCGAGTGGAACGCGTCCGCCATCGAAGCGCCCGGCTTCACCGGGGTGAAGGTGTTCGATGATTTTCCGCTGACCGAGCTTGTCGAGTTCATCGACTGGTCGCCGTTCTTCCACGCGTGGGAGCTGCGCGGACGCTTCCCGGCCATCCTCGACGACGAGGTCGTGGGGACGCAGGCGCGGGAGCTCTACGACGACGCGCGCCGCATGCTCGACCAAATCGTGGCCGAGAAGTGGGTCACGGCGAAGGGCGTCTGCGCCATCCTCCCGGCCAACAGCGTGGGCGATGACATCGAGATCTACGCCGACGCCAGCCGTTCGCGCGTGCTCACGACGTTCCACACGCTGCGCCAGCAGCTCGACAAGTCGTCGGGCAAGCCGAACTTTGCGCTCTCGGACTTCATCGCGCCGCGTTCCAGCGGGCTGCTCGACCATTGCGGCGGCTTCACCGTCACGGCGGGGCACGGCGTGGACGAGCGGGCCAAAGCCTTCGAGGCGGCGCACGATGATTACAGCGCGCTCCTGCTCAAGGCGCTGGCCGACCGCCTAGCCGAGGCCTTCGCCGAGCGGATGCACAAGGAAGTGCGCGACCTCTGGGGTTACGGGCGCACGGAAGACCTGAGCAACGAAGACATCATCCGCGAGCGATACCGCGGCATCCGTCCCGCGCCGGGCTATCCGGCCTGCCCGGACCACACCGAGAAGTGGCTGCTTTTCGACCTGCTCGAGAGCACGAAGCACACCGGTGTGTCCCTCACCGAGAGCCTCGCCATGATGCCCGCCAGCTCGGTCAGCGGCCTCTACTTCGCGCACCCCGACTCGCAGTATTTCGCCGTCGGGAAGATCCAGCGCGACCAAGTCGAGGACTACGCGGCCCGCAAGGGCATGACGGTGGCCGAGGTCGAGAAATGGCTGAGCCCGAACCTCGCCTACGACCCCGTGCGCTGAGCCCTCGCGGGCTCAGAGTTTGAACTCGGGGATCTCCCCGTCGGGACGTTGCGATGCTTCGCGGATTTGGAATTTCGCGGCAAACTGCTCAAACGCTGCCACGGCCTGCTCGTAGGTCATGGTGCAGGGCGGATCCTGCATCGGACGGTCGAAGACCGGCAGCTCAAAGTCGTCTTTTGGATCAAGCATGCTCAATTATGCCACATCGCGCGGATGCGCTCCAACGCCTCTTCCCCGCCATAGCGGCGTATGAGTGCGGCGAAGTTGTCCTCGGCAGGGTCGAGACGATGCAATTCGATGAGTTTGCGGATGTCGATCCAGTCTTGGTTGGCCTTGTCAGGATCGCGTTCCGGGCTGCGCGTGGCATGCAACTTTAGCGCGACCATGTGCCGGGGTGAGGGCGTGAGCTTGCCACGGGTGAAAACCGCGTCGGCCCGCAGCTTTCCGAAGGTTGCATCATCCACCAGCATTAGATCGATCCGCGGCCATCCGGGTTGTCCTTCAAACTGGGCGAAGCCCTTGCCCTCGGAAAAGCAACGATATCGATACACGCCTAGCAACTCCTCCCAGCCGGGCTTGTTTGAGGCAAGCACGAGGAAATCGATGTCCGCCGTCATCCGCTGATGACCGAGAATGCCAACGGCCTGTCCGCCGATGAGCAGGAGATCCATGTCCCTCTTGGCGGCTTCGTCCGTGAGGCGCTCGATGAGTTCGAGAATCATGGCTGGGGAAGCTCAGAGGAGCATGTCATGGACGGCGCGGGCGGGGGAGAGCGCGGCGGGAGCTAGGAGTTGCTCGCGCACGGCGTCGAAGTCTGCCCTCATCGCGGCGGTCGCAGCCGGGTCGTCGAGCAAACGTAGCGCCTCGGCAGCCATGGCGGAGGGCTCGGCGTCGTTTTGGATGAATTCCTTCACCACGGGACGTCCCGCGAGGATGTTCGCCATGCCGAGGTAGGGGACCTTGATGAGGATCCGGGCGGGGAAGTAGGTGATCCACGCCACTTTGTAAACCAGCGCGTAGGGCAACCCGAGAAGCGTGGCCTCGAGCGTGGCTGTCCCGGACGCAACGAGGCCGGCGGCGGCGGTCTCCATCAGCGTGCGCGCGTTGCGCAAACCGACCTCGACGGGCACTCCCGCATCGGCCGCCATTTTCTGCATCGCGGCGCGGTTTTCCTCGTTCATCGCCGCGGCCGCGAAGCGTGTGCCCGGACGGACGCGAAGGATCTCGTTCGCGGCATCGAGCATGGCGGGGAAAATCTTGCGCACCTCGCGGCTGCGGCTCCCCGGAAGCAAAGCGAAGAGGTCGGGGTCGCGCGCGTCCGCGGCCACGGGCTGGAGCTCCTCGGCCAGCGGGTGGCCGACGAAATCTGTCGGCAGACCTGAGCGTTCGTAGAGGTCCTTCTCGAACGGAAAGATGCAGAGCATGCGGTCGAGCCACCGGGCCATGCGGGGGATGCGTCCGCGGTTCCACGCCCAGACTTGCGGGCTGATGTAGTAGATGATCTTGAGGGGCGGACGCAGGAGTTGCAGGGCTTGGGCGAGGCGGAGGTTGAAGCCGGGATAGTCAACAAGGAGGACCGCATCGGGCTTTTCATCGTCAACGCGGCTCAGGGCCGAGTTGAACTTGCGCCGGAACCATGTGTAGCGGCGCAGGACGTCCCACAGCCCTATGACCGCCGCCTCGTCGATCCAATCCTCGACCTCGGCGCTCATGGCCCGGAGGCGGGGGCCGCCGAGACCGGAAATCCGCACGTCGGGGTCGAGGTAGCGCAACTCCTCGACGAGGCGCGCCGCGTGGGCATCGCCGCTCGTCTCGCCGGCCACCACGAAGAGACGCATGGCTCAGGAGCCGCGGCGCGGCGCGCGTTCTTCGATCTGGCGGGTGATGCGCACGGCGAGTTCCAAGGCGGCGGTGGCCTCGGCGCCGCCGACCTTCGGGCGGGCGCCCGCTTGGGCGCATTCGACAAAGTGCCGCAGTTCGCGCACGAGCGGTTCCTCGCGTTCGATGGCAACCTTCTGCCGGACGATCCGGCCGTTATCGAGGCGATACATCTTTCCGCTCTGCCGCTGGTAGTCGAGCGAGAGGTAGGCGTCTTCCTGGAAGAGGCGGATCTTGCGCGTCTTCTCCATGCTGATGCGGCTGGCGGTGACGTTGGCCACGCAGCCGTTGGCGAAATGCAGCCGCACGCTGGCGATGTCCTCGCCCTTGCTCAGCACCGCTACGCCCACGGCATCCACGTGCGTGACGGGTGAGCGCACGAGGTGGAGGATGATCTCGAGGTCGTGGATCATCACGTCGAGGACCACGCCGATCTCCACGCTTCGACCGGGGTAGGGGGAGAGCCGCGTGACCTCGAGGAATCGCGGCCGCGTGAGGTGCTGCTCAAGCGCCGTGAGCGCCGGGTTGAAACGCTCGATGTGGCCGACCTGCAGGACGAGCCCGCGCTCGTGGGCGAGATCAACCAGTTCGGCGGCGTGCGCGGGGTTGTCGCTGATCGGCTTCTCGATGAGCAGGTGCCGGTCGAGCTTCAGCAGCGCGAGGCCGATCTCGTGGTGGAGGCGCGTCGGTGCGGCGATCGTCACGAGGTCGGTGCGGGCCGCGAGATCCTCGATCGACGTGGCGACGTCGCAACCGAACTTCCGCGCTGCACGCTGCGCCGCGGCAGTATCCGGATCATAGACTGCAGCTAGGTCGGCATTGTCCAATGCCGCGTAAACCCGCGCATGGTTCCACCCCATGCTGCCCACGCCGACTACACCGGCCCGGAGTTTCCCGCTCATAGCGTGACCCCCAGAAGGGTGATGCGATGCTCGGCGGCCTGCGCGCGAAGGCGCTCGGGATCAATGAGGAGGGTGCGGCCAGCCTCGACGGCGAGCGCGGCAAGACCGGCCGATGCGCCGGTTTCGATGGTGAGCGGACCGATGACTGGCACGTCGAAGCGGAAGTCTTGGGCGGGTTTGGAGACCTTCACGGCGACCGCCTGCCCGCGACCGAGGGCGGCGCCGCGCTTGATGGCCTCGTTCGTCCCTTCGAAAGCCTCGACCGCAAGGACGGTGCCCTTGCGCACGACAACCGTCTGTCCGATGTCGAGCCGGCTGGTTTCTTTGGCGATGCGCAGGCCGAACTCGACATCATCCTGCACGCGACGGCCCGGCTTCGGCCCGCCGAAATGGCCGACCGGTGCGAGGAAGTCGTCGAGAAATGTCGTGGCCGGGAGCACGGTCACCCCGGCTTGCGCCAACGTGTCGGCGACCGCACCGAAAAGCGTTTCCGCGTTGCGTTCGCGCAGCCGGGCGAGGATGAGGAGCGCGCCGAAATCCGGGCGCAGGTCGAAGAGGTTCTTGGGCGCAATCTGGCCGACCATGACCGCGTCGCGCGCGCCGGACTCCTTCGCATAGGCCGTGAGCTGGCCGATCTGGCCGACGCGGAGCCAGCGGATGTCATCGACGAGTTCCGCGAGGCGAGGGTCGGTCTCGTTCTGGAATGCCGCGACACAAATACGCCGCACCCCATGGCGCCGGGCGGCCTTGGCCATCTGGAACGGGTAGTCGCCGTTGCCGGCGATGATGAGGAGCGATTCTGGCGTGCTCAACGCGCTGGATTCTCGGGCTGCGCCGTCCCATTGTCGAGGCTGTGCAGACCGTCATTCACTGGTTCCGTCGCGACCTTCGCATCACGGACAACACGGCCCTCTCTGCCGCAGCCAGCGCCGCGTCCTCCGTGGTGCCGGTCTACATCGTTTCAACATGGAGTGGTGCGCATCGCTGGACCGGAGCCGCGAGGCAGACATTCCTCTGCGGGTCGCTGGCGGCCCTCGATGGGAATCTGCGGACCATCGGCAGCCGGCTGATCATCCGCGAAGGCGATGCCGTGGAGGCGCTCATGCGTCTGGTCCGTGAGACCAATGCCGAAGCGGTCTTCACAAACCGCGACCCGGACCCGTTCGGTCGCGCGGTCGAGGCGCGACTGGCGCGCGCGCTTGCGGGCGAAGGACGGGAGTTGCGCACTTTCAAGGACGCCGCGGTCCACGAGCGCGACGAGGTGTTGACGGGCGGGGGCGGGCCGTTCCGCGTCTTCACTCCCTACTCGCGGGCGTGGGCCAAGGTCCCGAAGCCGCCGGTCGCCCCTCGGCTGAAGCGGCTGGCCACTCCGGATCACGTTGAAGGCCTGCCGTTGCCCACGCCGTCGCGCTGGGGACTCGCCGAGTTCAAGGGAGCTGTCGCACCGGGGGAGAAGGCGGCGCGCGAGAGGCTGCGGCGGTTCCTTGCCGGCCCCGTGTTTCGCTACGGCACGGAGCGGGACATCCCGTCGGCAGATTCCACTTCGCACCTTTCGCAGGATCTCCGTCACGGGTTGCTCTCGCCTCGGGAGGTTTATCAGCGCGCGCGGGAGGCGGCTGAAAGCGGCGATGCCGACGGTCGCAACAGCGTATGGAAATTCGTCAGCGAGTTGGTCTGGCGGGAATTCTACATGCAGATCCTCTGGCACTTTCCCGAGGTGCTTGATTTGGAATTCAACGCGAAATACCGCGGCATGGATTGGGATGATGATGCGGCCAAGTTCGAGGCCTGGCGGGAGGGGAGGACGGGATTTCCCATCGTGGATGCGGCCATGAGACAGCTGTCCGCCACCGGCTACATGCACAATCGCACCCGCATGATCGCCGCCATGTTCCTCACCAAGGACCTGCACCTCGACTGGCGCATGGGGGAGCAGTGGTTCATGCAAAGCCTCGTTGACGGCGAGATTGCGAGCAACAACGGCGGCTGGCAATGGAGCGCCGGGACGGGGGCGGACGCCGCGCCTTATTTCCGCATCCAGAACCCGTGGACGCAGTCGGCCCGCTTCGATGGCGGCGGCGACTACATCCGGCGCTGGGTGCCCGAACTTGCCGGGGTCCCCGCGGCCCTGTTGCACGCGCCGCCCGCCGACGGACGGCCCATCGCGCCCGGCTACCCTGCACCCATGCTTGACCACGCGACCGAGCGCGACGAGACGTTGCGTCGTTTTCAGGCGGCCGGTTGACGCCGCCGCGCGTAACACCAAGTGTGGTAGCATTGTTCCGATGAGTAATGATTTTGACGTCACGCGGGTGAGGGCCGACTTCCCCATCCTTGGCCGGCAGGTGCACGGCTGTCCTTTGGTCTATCTGGACAACGCCGCCACTTCGCAGAAGCCCGTGGCCGTCCTGCAGGCGATGGAGGATTTCTACCGCCGTGACAACGGCAACATCCACCGAGGTGTCCACCACCTGAGCCAGGTTGCGACCGATGCCTACGACGCGGCGCGGGCGAAGGTAGCCGGCTTCCTCGGCGCGGCCGATCCGAACGAGATCGTTTTCGTGCGCGGTGCCACCGAAGCCATCAACCTCGTCGCCCAAGGGCTCGGCACGATGTGGTTGCGCCCTGGTGACGAGATTCTCCTCACCCGCATGGAGCACCACGCGAACATCGTCCCGTGGCAGGTCGCCGCGGAAAAGAGCGGCGCCCGCGTGGTCGTGGCCGATGTCACGCCTTCGGGGGAACTCGATGTGGAGGATTTCCGCCGCCGCTTGGGACCGCGCACGCGCGTGGTCGCGCTCGTCCACGCTTCCAACTCCCTCGGCACAATCAACCCGGTGCGCGAACTGATCCGCGAAGCTCGCGTTGCGGGTGCCGTCGTGCTGCTCGACGGTTGCCAGTCGGCGCCGCACCTCCCGGTTGATGTGCGGGATTTGGACTGCGACTTCTTCGTTTTCTCCGGGCACAAGGTCTGCGGGCCCACGGGGATCGGCGCGCTTTACGGCAAGGCGGAATGGCTCGACCGGATCCCGCCCTACCAGACGGGGGGCGACATGATTGCGCGGGTTTCCTTCGAGGAGGGCACGACATTCCTCGGCGCTCCGGGCAAGTTCGAGGCCGGAACGCCGGACATCGCAGGCGCCATCGGGCTCGGTGCCGCAGTGGATTACCTGCGCGAGTTGGGCGCGGACCGCATCGCGTCGGTCGAGGAAGCGCTGCTGCAACACGCGGCTCCCCGCCTTCGGGAAGTTCCCGGCGTCAGGATTCTCGCGGACCTCCCCGGAAAGCTGCCCATCCTGTCCTTCACCATCGAGGGGGCGCATCCGCACGATGTGGGAACCATCCTCGATCAGGACGGCATTGCCGTGCGCGCGGGGCACCACTGCTGCCAGCCGCTCATGCGGCACTACGGCCTGCCGGGGACGACGCGCGCTTCTTTTTCCTTCTACAACACCACCGAGGAGGCTGACGCACTGGTTGCCTCCGTGCGGAAAGTCGCCAAAATGTTCGCCTGATGTCCGACCTAGCCGACCTTTACCAGGAGATCATCCTCGACCACAACAAACGGCCGAGGAACTTTCGCGCCATGCCGGAGTGCACGTGCTCCGCCGAGGGAGTCAACCCGCTGTGCGGTGACGAGGTGAAAGTGTTCGTCCAAGTTGACGGGGACCGACTCGCCGACGTGTCGTTCGAGGGGAGCGGTTGCGCCATCTCGCGGGCCTCGGCATCGATGATGACGCTCAAGACCAAGGATCGCCCGGTCGCGGCCGCCCGCGAAATGTCGTCAGCCGTGCGCGACATGCTGCTCGGCCCTCCTGTCGATCCCCCGGCTTCGATCGGAGACTTGGCCGCGCTTTCCGGTGTGCGTCAATTCCCGGCCCGCATCAAGTGCGCCATGCTCCCGTGGCGGACCCTCGAGGCGGCGCTCGACGGGGGCGCCCAGGCGACAACGGAGTAGGCTGCTACTTCGTGCCGCAGCAGGACGACGTGCCGCGGTTCCAGGGAAGTTTCGCGAGCACCCCGGTCATCGGGCAGATTCCCGTGAGCCCGGAGAAGGCGAGGCCGCAGCCCATCAGCAGCGGCACCCACACAAAGGCAGGATTCACCGTCAGCGCGAGCAACGAGCCGAGGAAGATGAAAACGCCGGCGATCGTCCGCATCTGCTGGTCCAGCGGCAGGACCTTGCGGCCGCGGCGCTCGACAGGGAGCCCCGCGGCGACCCATGCGTCAGTTCCTCCCTCGACCACGACCGGCCGCGCCAGGCCCGCGGATAGAAGCTTTTCCGCCGCCTGCGTGGCGCGCACGCCCGACTTGCAGAGGATGTAAACGGGAGCCTGCGCCGGTTGGTGGGCCGACACGAACCGTTCCGCATCGAGTTCTTGCAGCACGTGCAAACGCGCCCCGCGCGCGTGCACGGTGTCGAATTCCCCCGCTGTGCGCACGTCGATGACGGACACTCCGGGCTCCCGACGCCAGAGATCCGCGAGATCCGTGACCTTGATGAGTTCGATGGCTGCTGTCTGCATGCGGAAGACCATAGCGCTGCCGCCGTGCGGCTGCAAATATTACCTGAAAGCAATATAACGGTCCGGTTTTCCGCGTGCATTCCGCGCCCGCCATGGTAATTCCGGTCGCCCATGGATCTGTCCGCCATGCTGGCCGACGCGATGACGGTGAATGCGCTGGCGACTCTCACCTTGCTTATCGGGCTGGAGCTGGTCCTGGGAATCGACAACGTCCTTGTCATCTCCATCGTGGTGTCCCGGCTTCCGGCGGCGCAGCGCGACCGGGCGCGGCTGATCGGGCTGGGCCTCGCCCTGGTGGCGCGCCTCGGGTTTGTCGCCGGTGCCGTCTGGCTAATCCGGCTGACCGAGCCCGTGTTGCCCGGTTGGCCCTTCTCGTGGCGCGATCTCGCCCTCATCTCCGGCGGGCTCTTCCTGCTCTGGAAGGCGGTGCGCGAGATCCACCATGTGGTAGAGATCAGGGACGACCATGCCGCGGACCCTGTGGCCTCCGCCTTCGGCGCGGCCATTGTGCAGATCGTGCTTCTCGACATGGTCTTCTCGCTCGACTCCGTCATCACCGCGGTGGGGCTCACGGCCAACCTTCTCATTATCGCCTTCGCCGTGATCGTCTCCTTCCTCGTCATCCTCGCCTACGCGAAAACCATCGGAGATTTCATCCTGCAGCGGCCGTCCTTGAAGATACTCGCCCTCGCATTCCTCGTGACCATCGGCGTCACCATCTTCCTCGAAGGCATGCACCAGCACGTGGCCAAGGCTTACCTTTACCTGCCCATGGGGTTCGCGCTCGCCGTGGAACTGCTGCAGATGCGCCACGAGGCGAACCGCCGCCGGCTCGCGGGCGTGCGCGGTGAGGGGATCGAACCCCCGACCAACTCGGTGTAAACGAGCCGCTCTACCGCTGAGCTAACCGCGCGGGATGGACAGCCGGGAAAAGGTGTCGCCGACTGCGGGGTTCGTCAACCGGCCAATTGTGTGCGGACGCGCGTTGACCCGGTGGCGGCTGCGGGGCTGAATGGGTGTCATGGCGTGCGAAATCGAACGGAAATTCCTCGTGGTATCGCCGGCTTGGCGCGGACAAGACGAGGGCGTGTCCATCCGTCAGGGCTACCTCTCGATCGATCCCGCCAGGACCGTGAGGGTGCGGCTCGCCGGCGAGACGGCGTTTCTCACGATCAAGGGACTGGCCGAAGGAATCGTCCGCCCGGAGTTCGAGTATCCGATCCCGACGGCCGATGCGCATGCCCTTCTGGAGTTGTGCCCGCACCCGGTTGTCGAGAAGACCCGCCACGAGGTTCCGCACGCGGGAAAGATCTGGCAGGTGGATGAATTCCACGGGGCGAACCGGGGACTGGTTCTGGCGGAGATCGAGTTGGACTCGGCAGAGGAGGCGGTCGAGTTGCCGTCGTGGGTCGGGACGGAGGTGACGGGGGATCCCCGCTACCAGAACTCGAGTCTCTCGGTGCGCCCGCTCGCATCTTGGGGGGATGCGCATTGAGATCTCGCGCAGGGCGGGTTTGCCAAATCGCCGCCACTCGGCTACCTAGCAGCGCATGAATCTTCCTTATCCCAAGAATGCCATCGCGGGTCTCATCATTGCTGGACTCTGCCTCGGTGGCGCGGGAACCGTCGCGGCCGTGTTCTTCGGCGTGCTTGCTTGGACCCAGTTGAACCTGCTTGTGACCTGGCTGCCCGTTGTCTTCATCGCGATCTTCCTGACCATCACGATGGTCCTACTGCAGCGCGACGCCGTCGCACGCCGCAAGGGCGACAAAGCGGATTCCTGATCCGGTTGGTGCGCCCGCGCCCAGCCGCCCGTTCCATGCCCAAGCCGAAGAAACCCCGCAGCCTCACCCTGCTCGGACGCAGTGAGACGCGCCCACCCTCGCGCCCGGACCGCGGTGTGCTCGAGACCTTCCCGAACCGCAGCCGCGGGCGTGATTACTGGGTCACCTTGGACTGTCCGGAGTTCACTTCAATCTGCCCGGTGACCGGGCAGGCTGACTTCGCGGCCGTCGAGATCCGCTACATCCCGGCGGAGCGTTGCGTCGAAACGAAATCGCTCAAATTCTACCTCGCCTCGTTCCGTTCCACGCCGTCCTTCGGCGAGGATGTGGCCAATCGCATCCTCGAGGATCTCGTGGCCGTCCTCGAACCGCGCCGACTCCACGTGCGTGCGAGTTTCGCCCCGCGCGGCGGCATCAGCCTCGGTGTCGAGGCCGACTATCCCGCCATCGGGTCCTGAGTCATGGGGCGGCCGCGGGTCGTGGTGCTGCTGAGCGGCGGGATGGATTCCGTCACCGCTTTCCACGACGCGCGCGAGACCTGCGATGTCATCGCGGCACTTTCGTTCCATTACGGATCCAAGCACAACGACCGCGAGATTCCCTTCGCCGCATGGCATGCCTCGAGCGCGGGAGTGCCGCATCTGGTGATTCCGCTGGATTTCATCGCGCAGCATTTCGAGTCCGACCTGCTCGCGACCGGAGGCGAGATTCCCAAGGGTCACTACGAGGAACGGACCATGAAGAGCACCGTCGTGCCTTTCCGCAACGGCATCATGCTCTCGATCGCCGCGGGCTTGGCCGAGAGTCGCGGCGCGGGCGGTCTGGTCATCGCCGCCCACTCGGGCGACCACGCGATTTATCCGGATTGCCGGAGCGGGTTCATGGACGCGATGGCGGACGCTATCCGCCTGGGCACCTACGCCGGCGTGGAGATCATGCGGCCGTTCATCGCGATGACGAAGGCGGGCATCGTCCGTCGCGGCAGCGAACTGGACGTGGATTACGGGCGCACGTGGTCGTGCTATGTGGGCGGCGAAGTGCACTGCGGCGAGTGCGGGACGTGCGTCGAGCGCCGGGAAGCGTTCCTGCTCGCGGGCCTTCCGGACCCGACGCCCTACGTCTCGACCGGCCCGCTGCCGCCGAAGCCGTCCGCCTGAGCCATGCGGATCTCGGAGATCTTTTACTCGGTCCAGGGCGAGGGCGAGCTCACCGGGGTGCCGTCGGTCTTCGTGCGGACCTCGGGGTGCAATCTGCGCTGCGATTGGTGCGACACGCCTTACGCCTCGTGGGAACCCGAGGGGCCCGAGATGAGCATTGGCGAGATTCTCGATGCGGTTTCTGCGTTTCCCGCTCGCTTCGTCGTCCTCACGGGCGGCGAGCCCATGGTGGCCAAGGGCATTGCCGAACTGGCCGGCGGTCTGCGGCAGCGCGGGCTTCACGTCACCATCGAGACGGCGGCGACCATTCCTCCGGACGGCATCGCCTGCGACCTCGCATCGCTGAGTCCGAAGCTGCGCAACTCGGTGCCGTCGGCCGAGCGCGCCGGCGAAGCTTGGGTGCGGCGGCACGAGGAGACGCGTTCGCGTCCGGATGTGATCGACGCGTGGCTTGCCGCCGGACGATGCCAGCTCAAGTTCGTCGTTTCCGAACCGGCCCAGATCGACGAGATCACCGGGCTTCTGTCGCTGCTCTCGCACCCCGTTGCGCCGGAGATGGTGCAGTTGATGCCGGAGGGGCGGACGATGGAAGAACTGCGCTCCCGGGGCGCGTGGCTGCTCGACGCCTGCAAGGCGCGCGGCTATCGCTATTGCCACCGGCTGCACATCGAACTTTTCGGCAACCGCCGGGGGACCTGACCCATGCCTTACCGCATCTGCAAGACCATCGAGATCGAGAACGGGCACATGCTCTCGAAGCATCCCGACAAATGCCGCTTCCCGCACGGGCACACGCGTCGCGTCGAGTTCGTGCTCGAGGCGGACGACCTCGACCCGAACGGGATGGTGTGTGATTTCAAGGTCGTCACGCGTGCAGTCGGTGGCTGGCTCGAGACTTTCGACCACGCGCTTTGCGTGAACCGCGCCGACCCGATGTGCGGGACCTTGCGCGAGGCCTACGGAGACCGCGTCATCGTGTTCGATGCCGAGCCCACGACCGAGGTCATGGCCAAAGCCTTCTTCGATCGCGCCGCCGCGAGCCTTGCGACTTTCGGGCAGGACCATCCGGACAGCCCCTACGTCCTGCGCACCGGAGTGCGACTCGTCCGCGTTCGCGTCTGGGAGACAAGTTCTTCCTGGGCGGAATACGAGGGTTGAGCGGATTTCCGGCTGCCGCTTGAACGCGGGCATTCCTGCGGGCATATTGCCCGGTCGTTCGTGAATTCCCTCTTGAGAAAACTCGGCCGGTTGTTTGCTGCACTCACCCTGTTCGGGGTGACTTCTTTCGCCCAGGCCCAGACTCCGCTCATCGCGAAGTTTTCGACGGTTGATGGTGACTTCGACGTGCTTCTCGACGCGCAGGCTGCGCCGGTTACCGTTTCGAACTTCGTGCGCTACGCGGACGATGGCCGCTACGCCAACACATTCTTCCACCGCAGCACGACCTACAACCCGCTTGGAATCCAGATCATCCAAGGTGGTAACTACTTCTTTCAAGGCAGCACCATCTTCCCCATTCCACTCTCTGATCCAATCCCCCTGGAGACAAACCTTCCAAACCTTCGGGGCACCATCGCCATGGCTCGCCAAGCGGATCCTGACACTGCAACGAGCGGGTGGTTTTTCAACCTGCAGGATGACGCACGACTTGATCCCGGGCCCTTCGGCGCTGGCTACGCCGTGTTCGGTCGCGTGCTTGGTTCGGGGATGTCGAATGTTGTGGATGCGCTCGGTGCGGTGCCTGCCTACGATGCGAGCGGTTTGTTCGGGCCTCCATTCGCGGAACTCCCACTTCTTGCGCCGAGCACGGCGGTAGGGAACTTTCTACACATCTTCAGCGTGGCCATCGTCCCCTTCCGCATCACCTCCGCCCGTCGCGAGCCGGGTGGGTTCCGGGTCGAGTGGCCGCAGCTTTCGACGAACACGCCGGTCAGGGTCGAGCGGCGGGACTCGCTCTCCGCGGGCGACTGGACGGCTGTTTCGTCGAACAACACCAACGCCACGTTCCTCGACACGGCACCGCCGGCCGAGGGAGCGTTCTACCGGGTCGTCGCGCAATGAAAGCGCTGCTGGCTGCCTGCGCCTTGCTTTTCGCCGCATCGGTCTGGGCCGAGCCGCCGCCGGTCGTCATCCCGGGTGTGCGTGGAAGCGCGACGACGACCAAGTTCGGGGATGGTTACATCACCCGCGCTGCCGACGGAACGAGCTACACCACGACGAGGTTCGGCAGCGGGTGGGTGACGCGGGCTTCGGATGGACGGTCCTTCACCACGACGAAGTTCGGCAGCGGTGCGATCACACGGGGCTCTGACGGCACGTCAGTGACAACGAGCCGGTTCGGTGGCGGAACGATCAGCCGTTCGTCCGACGGCACGACAACCAAGACATCGCCTTTCGGCGACGGCACCATCAGCCGCAACAGCGCGGGTGCCACCACCACAACAGTGCAGTTCGGCAATGGTTCCATTTCACGCCCGTCGGCTTCGTCGCGGACGAACGGCACGGTCCGTGTTATTCCGGCTGCAACGCCGCGGTAGCTCTTTCCCCGGCCTTCGCCTTGCGGCTAAACTCCGAGTGACCCCGCAGAAGCCACTCATGCCGCGACACGACATTCTGGGAATTCCATTCTTCACCGGCACGATCGAGGAGGCGGTGGATCAGGCGTTGCGCGGGGGGCTGGTCGTGGCGCCGTCCGGTCCCAACCTCGCCGGGGAACTCCGCGCCGTGCCCTCGTATCGCGCGGCTGTGACCACGGCGGACATCGCGCTCACGGACAGCGCGGTCATGGTGGCCTTCTATCGCATGGCGACCGGTCGGCGGGTGCCCCGGCATTCAGGCCTGAAATTTCTCGAGTATCTGCTGGAGCGTCCCGTCATGCGCGAGCCGGGCGCCGCTTTCCATGCCATGCCATCCGAGGAGGAGGGAGGCGAGATTGCCGCATGGTTGCGGTCGCGGGGATCTCCGGTGGATGAGGGGAGTTTGTATGTGGCTCCGTTCTACCGCGGTTATCCGATCGAGGATGAGGAGCTCTTGCGGCGTGTGCGCGAGGCCCGTCCCAAGGTCGTCTTCCTCAATCTCGCCGGGGGGAAGCAGGAGGTGTTGGGTGCGTGGTTGCGCGCGAACCTTGACCCGTGCCCGGCCATCGTGTGCACGGGCGCAGCCATCGCTTTCCTTGCCGGCACGCAGGCCAACATCCCCGTCTGGGCCGACCGCAGCGGCCTCGGCTGGCTTCTGCGCTGCCTGCATGAACCGCGGAAATTCGTGCCGCGCTATTGGAGCGCGCTGCCGCTTCTCTGGCTGGTGTGGCGTTACCGGGAGCGGTTGCCGGTGTCCTGAGAGGCCTGCCGGGCGAAGAACTCCCGAGTGGCGCGGTGGCGCGCGGCGAACATGGCGGGGAACACGAGCCACCGCGCTACGATGTCGCCGAACAGCCCACCGCGGAACCAGGGCAGGCGGAATTCGACGCGATCCGTGAGGCGCGCCGACGTCTCGTCGATCTCCTCGAAGATGTGCTGGTGCCGCCAGAACGAGAACGGACAGCGGACGCCGGTGTCCACGAGGAGGTTCGGGGATTCCACGATCTCCCACTGCCCGACCCAGCCCAGCGTGAGCGGCCCTTGCCGCACCTTCACGGTGAAACGGTCGCCGGGCCGGGCGGTCTCAGCAGCCTCGAGGGCGAGGATGCGCGTGGAGGGCGGCGAGATGGCGCGCAGGTTGTGCGGGTTCTCGTGGAAGCGGAACAAATCCGCCGCCGTGGCCGGAATGAAGCTGGAGCGGGTGAAGACGGGCATGGGTGACGGGGTGGGGGGCTTGCACTGAGGCGTGCTTTTCGTTATTGCAAAAGCCCACGGGTGCCAATATCCGTGACCCCTCAAACCAACCCAAAATCTTATGTCCGACAAACCCATCGAAGAAAGAGTCAAAGAAATCATCGTCAAGGAGCTGAGCGTGAACCCGGAGCAGGTGACGCCGACCGCCTCGTTCATCGAGGACCTCGGGGCCGACTCGTTGGACACCGTCGAGCTCGTCATGGCCTTCGAGGAGGAGTTCGGTGTCGAGGTTCCCGACGAGGAAGCCGAGAAGCTCCAGACCGTGGGCGACGTCGTCAAATACATCGAGGCCCACTCGACCAAGTAATCATCGCGCCGGGATCGTCCGGCCAAACTTTGGGCAACCCCGGGGACCTACCATCCCCGGGGTTGCTTCTTTTGGCCCCGGTCCCTGCGTGTTACCAAGCGGTTCCATGAGCATGCTCTCCGGCGACGAGGCGGCGCGTTATGCGCGGCAGGTCGCCCTGCCCGAGTTCGGCCTGGCGGGGCAGGAGAAGCTTCGCGCGGCCCGAGTGCTCCTCATCGGTGCCGGTGGCCTCGGGTCGCCGGCGGCGCTTTACCTCGCGTCCGCCGGAGTCGGCACGCTCGGGGTGGTGGACCCGGACCGCGTGGAACTCTCCAACCTCCACCGCCAGATCCTGCATGGAACGGCGGATGCGGGGCGGCCCAAAGTCGAGTCGGCGCGGGACCGAATCGCGGCCACCAATCCTCATGTGCGCGTCGAACTGTTTCCCGAACGCTTCTGCGCGGCCAACGCGCGGGATCTTGTCCGCGGCTGGGACGTGGTGGTGGACGGGTGCGACAATTTCCCAACCCGCTATGCCTCGAATGATGCCTGCGTGGCGGAGGGCGTTCCGAACGTTTACGGCTCGGTCTGGCGGTTCGAGGGTCAGGTGGCGGTGTTCCTGCCGTCCGGCCCCTGCTACCGCTGCATCAACCCGCAACCGCCCACCGCAGGGAGCGTGCCCAGCTGTGCCGAGGCGGGCGTCCTCGGGGTGCTGCCGGGATTGGTGGGCACGCTGCAGGCCCTCGAGGCGATCAAACTGCTGACCGGGTTGGGGGAGCCGCTGGCGGGACGACTGCTTCACATCGATGGCCTGGCCATGAAGTTCCGCGAATTCAGGCTGCGCCGTGATCCCGCATGCGCCCGTTGCGGCGAAGGCCGGTCCCAGTCGCCGATCGAGGAGGTCGTGCTGCCTTGTGCCGTGCCGGCGGCCGGAGATGAGGAAATCACCGTGACTGAATTGGCCGGGTGGCGTGAACGGGGAGACGACCACGTGCTCCTCGACGTGAGGGAAGATTGGGAGCTGGCCGTGGCAAAGCTCGAGGAATGCGTCCACATCCCCCTCGGGCAACTGCCGGTGAGGGCCGCGTCGCTGCCGGCGGAAAAACCGATCTTCGTCATGTGCCATGCGGGTGTGCGCAGCGCGAGTGCCGTGCGGTTCCTGCGCGAGGCCGGGTTCCCCCAGGCGCGCAACGTGCGCGGCGGGATCGCGGCTTGGTCCGCGCAGGTTGATCCCTCGGTGCCCTCTTACTGACGTGGCGCGAGGTGTGTTGCCCGGCATCGGGCCAATGGTCTAGCTTCACGCCGTGCAAACGCATCTCAATGGTGGCGACGGTCTCAAGGCCGCGCTGGGCAGGATTCCGAGCGGGCTCTTCGCGGTCGGCGCCGTGGCCGAGGGACGCCGCATCGGCATGCTCTGCAGTTTCGTCGAACAGGCGGGCTTCCAGCCGCCGATGATCTCCTTGGCCCTGGGTGTCGATCGCCCCCTGCGGGCGGTCCTCGATGCGGGCGGGCTTTTCTCCCTCAATGTGCTCGGGACGGAGGACAAAAAGTTGCTCGCCGCCTTCGCGTCCGGCCGCGAGCCCGACCCGTTCGCGCTCTTCCCGCTCCTCGAAAACGAGCACGGTCTGCCGCAGTTGGCTGACGCTCTGGCTTGGCTGGCCTGCCGTCCGTGCGGCTCGGTCGCCGCGGGTGACCATGTCGTTTTCATCGCTGAGGTGCTCGCTGGCTGCTTGCACCGGGCGGACGGCGAGCCGATGATCCGCGTCCGCAAAAATGGACTCGGCTACTGACATGGTTTCCCTTCTTGAAATTCTGCGCTGTCCGCGCACCGGACAGATGCTCCGCGCCGACAACGGGCGCCTGGTCACCGAGGACGGCGCCCTGTCTTACGCCATCGAGGATGGGATCCCCGTCCTGTTGCCCGCCGAGGCCCGCGAGGTGAAGTCATGACGGAACTCGAGACGCTGCGCCATTCGTGCGCCCATGTGCTGGCCGAGGCGGTCCTACGAATCTGGCCGGACGCCCAGTTCGCGGCCGGACCGCCGGTCGAACAGGGCTTCTACTACGACGTTGATCTGCCGCACCGGATTTCGCCGGATGACTTCCCGCGTATCGAGGAGGAGATGGCGAAGGTGATCGCCGAGGATGAGCCTTTCGAGCGCCGGGTGGTCAGTCGTGCCGAGGCCATGGAAATGGGCCGTGCCGGCCAACTCGCCGCTCTGGGCGACCGCGGCGTTCCGAGCCGCTTCAAGCTCGACATCCTCGAGGGCATTCCCGAGGGCGAGGAAATCACGCTCTACCGTAACGGCGCCTTCACCGACCTTTGCGCCGGGCCGCACGTCGCTTCGACCGGGAAGATCGGCGCTTTCAAGCTCATGTCCGTCGCCAGCGCCTACTACAAAGGCGATGAGAACAATCCCCAGCTCCAGCGGCTCTACGGCGTCGCGTTCGCGACCAAGCCCGAGCTCGACACGCACCTCGAGCGTTTGGAGCAGGCCAAGGCCCGCGATCACCGCAAGCTCGGACGAGAGCTCAAGCTTTTCCACATCGACGAGACCGTGGGGCAGGGGCTCATCCTCTGGCTCCCCAAGGGCGCGGTGGTCCGCGAGGAACTCCAGCGCTTCATCTCGGCCGAGCTGTCGAAGCAGGGCTACACGCAGGTCTTCACGCCGCATGTGGGCAAGCTCGACCTCTTCCGGACCTCGGGTCACTTCCCTTACTATCAGGAATCGCAGTATCCGCCCGTCATCGAGCGCGAGACGCTTCGTGCCCTGGCGGACGAGGGCTGCACCTGCGCCGAGCTGGGCAACAGGCTCTCGGCGGGCGACATCGACGGCTACCTGCTCAAGCCGATGAACTGCCCGTTCCACATCAAGATCTTCGACGCCCAGCCGCGTTCCTACCGCGATCTGCCCGTGAGGCTGGCCGAGTTCGGCACGGTTTACCGCTGGGAGCAGTCGGGCGAACTCGGTGGAATGACGCGGGTGCGCGGATTCACCCAGGACGACGCGCACATCTTCTGCACCGAGGATCAGGTGCCCGCCGAAATCCGCAAGTGCCTCGAGCTGGTCAAGCTCGTGCTCACCACGCTCGGCATGAGCGACTACCGCGTGCGGATCGGACTGCGCGACCCGGATTCCGCGAAATACACCGGAGATCCCGCCGATTGGGACAAGGCCGAGGCCGTGCTCCGTGAAGCCGCCGGTGAGCTGGGCGCGCCCTTCACCGAAGAGCCCGGGGAGGCCGCCTTCTACGGACCGAAGATTGATTTCGTCATCAAGGATGTCATCGGCCGCGAATGGCAACTCGGCACCGTGCAGGTGGATTACAATCTCCCGCGCCGCTTCGACCTGCACTACGCCGGTCCCGACAACGAGCCTCACCGCCCGGTCATGATCCACCGCGCGCCGTTCGGTTCCATGGAGCGCTTCGTCGGCGTGCTGATCGAGCATTTCGCCGGTGCTTTCCCCGTCTGGCTCGCCCCCGAGCAGGCGCGCGTGCTGCCGGTTTCCGACAAGTTTTCCGCCTACGCCGCCGAGGTGGTTGCCGCCCTGCGCGCGGCCGGGGTGCGTGTCACGGCCGATTCCTCCAGCGAGAAACTCGGGGCCAAGATTCGCCTTGCCCAAGTGGACAAGGTGCCTTACATGCTGGTCGTAGGTGGCAAGGAAGCCGAGTCCCGGCAAGTTTCGGTGAGGAGCCGGAAAGCCGGGGACGAGGGTCCGAAGCCGCTCGATGTTTTCGTTGAGCAAATCTCCAAAGAAATCGGTGATCGACTGTTGTAGTCAGTCCTAGTTTCCCGCATGCTCACGGGCTCCCACTCCGCTCAACTGCTTGGCCTTTAACCGCAATCCCCAGCCGCCCCTCATCCGGGTCAACCACCGCATCCGCGCCCGGGAAGTGCGCGTGATCAACGGAGCAACCAACGAGCAGCTTGGTGTCATGCGCCTGCAGGACGCGCTGCGCAAGGCCGAGGAAATGGCCCTGGACCTCGTGGAGGTCGCCCCCAACGCCGACCCGCCCGTCTGCCGCATCGTCGATTTCGGCAAATACCGCTACGAGCAGGCCAAGCAGGAGAAGGACAAGAAGTCGCACGCCAGCAAGCTCAAGGAGGTCAAGTTCCGCGTGAACATCGACCAGCACGACTACATGACCAAGATCCGCCACGCCGAGGAGTTCCTCGACAAGGGCAACAAGGTCAAGGTGCAGCTCCAATTCCGCGGGCGCGAGATGGCCCACCAGGACCTCGGCATGGCCGTGGTCAAGCGCGTGAAGGAAGACCTCGCCACCATGGGCCACGTGGACATGGAGCCCCGCCTCATCGGCCGCACCATCAACATGACCATGAGTCCGCTCCCCGCGAACAAGCGCAAACGCAAGTTCGCCCCGATGGAGTTCGAGCCCGAGGACGACAGCGCCCAGCCGGACGAGGTCGAAGATTAGCCGCCGTCAGCTCGCCGCTGATGGCGCGGTGCCCGGCCCGCAGGGCTTACGCAACTCCGATTTTCCAGCCCTCGACCTCTGCAACCCTGCGCTGTTGTGGCCCGGGTCAGGGGATCACGTTGCGGGGAGCCAACCCGAAAAGCGGGGCGGCGGCGAGCAGGTGCCGGTCGTTGGAATAGACCTCGGTGAAGCCGTGCTCTGCGGCGCAGGCGAGATGGAGGGCGTCTGCGGCGCGAAGGAAGGTGCTCGGAGGCAGGGAGGCGTAGCGCACAGCCATGCCGTCGAGCAGCGCATGGTCCAACGGCAGCCAGTGAATCCCGCCTGATGCGAGGTCTGCTTGGAATTGTGCGATAAGCGAGGGGAATCCATCCGAGCGCGTGCGCCCCTCCCGCCACGAACGGTGCAGTGCTGCCGGGACCTCCGCTTTCGCGTGGATCGAGGAAGCGACTTCACTGCCGCGGCAAAGCTCGCGAACCTCCCGGGCCCCTCGCTCCTCTTGGTAAAGGCGCACGAGATAGCTGGTGTCGCAGTAAATCAAAGCGAAGGGTCCGCCTTAATGTCATCAATGATCTCGTCGATGCTCCGCGAGCCCGGCTTCGGCTTGAAGGCTCCCTCCGCCTCAAGGCGCGCGAACTCGGGGACCAGCTTGCGGTTGGCGAAATAGGGCGCCTTGGGCTCCCCGACCGTGGATGGTCCTTCCAACTCCCTCTGGAGCGAGGTCAGGACGATCTGCTTGAGGGTCTGCCCCCGTTCGATCGCCCTGATTTTCGCCTTTTTGTAGAGTGGCTCGGGAATGTCGATCGTGGTCTTCACAAGGCAAAAATACGGAAAGACGGGTTTCCGTCAATCCGTCTTCCCGTCTGCGAGTTTGATCGGCGCGGGAGTGCGGGAAGGATCCTTCAGCGGATGATCCCTCGCTGGCTGGTCTCGATGAACGTGCAGAGTTCGGCGAGTTCGGGGAGCGGGGCAAGCTGGGTGCGGATGTTCTCCACGGCCTGCTTCACGTTCAGGTTGCCGCGGTAGAGGATGCGGTAGGCTTCCTTGAGGGCGCGGACGGTTTCGGCCGGGAAGCCGGCGCGTTCGAGGCCGACTTGGTTCACGCCGCGGATCTCGGCGGGATTGCCGTCGGCGATGAAGAACGGGGGAACGTCCTGCACGATTTTCGAACAGCCGCCGGTGATGGCGTGGCGTCCGACACGGCAGAACTGGTGGATCGCCGTGAGGCCGCCGATGACGGCGTGGTGGCCGACTTCGACGTGACCGGCGAGGGTGCCGTTGTTCGAGAAGATGACGTTGTCGCCGACGATGCAGTCGTGGGCGATGTGCGAGTAGGCGAGGAAGTTGCCCCCGCTGCCGATGACCGTCTTGGTGCCGGGCAGCGTGCCGCGGTTGACGGTGCAGAATTCGCGGAACGTGTTGCCGTCGCCGATCTCGAGGAAAGTCGGTTCCCCGGCGTATTTAAGGTCTTGCGTTTTTTGTCCGATGGATGCGTAGGCGTGGAAGAAGTTGCCGCTGCCGATGCGGGTCGGGCCGAGGATGGTGACGTGGTGCTGGAGCTCGGTCTCCGGTCCGATGGTGACGTCCGCTCCGACGATGCAGTAGGGGCCGATGCGGGCGGCGGCATCGATCGCGGCGGCGGGATCGACGATGGCGGTCGGGTGGATCATTCCGAGACGAGCCCGAAGAGGAGGATGCCCTCGCTGACGACCTCGCCATTGACGGTGCACGAGCAGGCGGCCCGGGCCATGGTCTTGCGCGAGCGGGTGAGTTCGCAGTGGATGAACAGCGTGTCGCCGGGGAAGACGGGCTTGCGGAACTTCACCTCGTCGGCGCTCATGAAGTAGCCGATTTTCCCGGAGTTCTGGGTGTTGAGCATCATGAGGATGCTGGCGACCTGCGCCATGGCCTCGACTTGGAGGACGCCGGGCATGACGGGGTGCCTGGGGAAGTGGCCCTGGAAGAACGGTTCGTTGATCGTGACCGACTTCACGCCGGTGCACTTCGTGTCGCCCTCGAACGCAACGATCCGGTCCACCATGAGGAACGGATAGCGGTGCGGGAGAATGTCCATGATCTCCTTGATCGAAAGGACCCGTTCGCCGGCCGGCAGCTTGGCCGGCGGGATCATGGCCATCATCGAGGCATGCTGCTTGGCGATGGCCGCGGCCAGTTCGGTGTTGGGGCCGTGGCCGGGCTTGACCGCCACGACGTGGCCGAGGAGGGGACGGCCCGAAAGCGCGAGGTCGCCGATGATATCGAGGATCTTGTGCCGGACGAACTCGTCGGGGAAACGCAGGGGTTCCTTGCTGAGGACGGAGTTGTCGCGGATGACGATGGCGTTCTCGAGGCTGCCGCCGCGGATGAGGCCCTTCTGCATGAGGGGTTCGACATCCTCGTAGTGGACGAAGGTGCGGGCCGGGGCGATCTCCTTCTCGTAAACATCCGGCGTGATCTCGAGGCTGAGATACTGCGTGTGCGAGCCGTTCGGGCCGGCCTGGGTGCAGGAGACGCGGAATTTGCTGTCCGGCAGGATGACGAGGATCGAGCCGCCTTTCGACTGCACGGCGACCGGTTCGCGGATCTCGCAGAAACGGCGGTGTTCATCCTGCGGGGCGATGCCGGCTTTGCGGATGAGGGCCACGTAGGGGGCGGCGCTGCCGTCGCCGATGGGCGGTTCGTTGGCGTCCATCTCGATCAGCGCGTTGTCCACGCCGAGGCCGGTGAGGGCGGAGAGGATGTGCTCGACCGTGTGGACCTTGACGTTGCCCTCCACGAGAGTCGTGGAGCGCTCAACCGTGCGGACGTTCGCGGCGAGGGCGTCCACGGTCGGGGTGTCCTTGAGGTCGGTCCGGCGGAACTTGAAGCCGTGGTTGGCGGGAGCCGGGTGGATGGTGAGGGTGACCTTCTCGCCGGTGTGGAGCGAGACGCCGGCCAGTGAGGCCGACGAGGCCAGGGTGTGTTGCTTTTCCATGAAGAACGGGAGGGATCAATCGGCCAGGCGCCCGTCCATGAGACGAATCTGGCGCCCGGCCACCGAGGCGGCCTCGGGGCTGTGGGTGACGATTATTAGAGTGGTGGCGCGCTGGGAGGCAATCTTTTGGAACAGTTCGAGGATGTGGGCGGCATTGACCGAGTCGAGGTTCCCGGTGGGTTCGTCGGCCAACAGGAGGGATGGCTCGTGGATGAGGGCGCGGGCAATGGCGGCCCGCTGCATCTCGCCGCCGCTCATCTGGTGGGGAAAAGCGCCAGCCCGCGCCGACAGGCCGACTAACTCCAGCAAGGCCGCGGCACGGTCGCGGGCAGTTGCGGCGCGTTCGCCGGCGAGGAGCAGGGGAAGCTCCACGTTTTCCTGCGCCGTCATGGCCGGCAGCAGGTTGAAGAACTGGAAGACGATGCCCAGCTTGGAGCGGCGGTAAGCGGTCAGCGCGGCCTCGTCGGCCTGGTGCAGGGCCATCCCGTCCACCGTGATCGAGCCGGAGGTCGGCTGGTCGAGTCCGCCGAGCAGGTGGAGGAGGGTGCTTTTGCCGCAACCGCTCGGCCCGGTGATGGCGGCGAAGGTGCCGGGCTCGATCTCCAGGCTGACATCGCGCAAAGCGTGCACTGGACCCGCGGCCGAGGGATAAACGTGGCTGACATGGTCGAGGCGGATCATCAGGGCAGTGAGGTTTTCCGTTCCGCGCGGCACGCGCAAGACAACTTCCGCGTGGTTGCGGAGGGTGCGGACTGGCTGGTGGCGGACAAGCCAGCGGGGCTGTTGAGTCATCCGACCCGGCCGGACGGCACCCCGACGCTCTGGGACGGGTTGCGGGAGATGCTCGCCTACGAACTCGTGAACCAGGGGCAGATCTCGATCATCACGCGGCTCGACCGCGAGACGAGCGGTTGCGTCTTGCTGGCGCTTACCTCGGCGCGGGCCCGCGCCCTCAGCCTCGCCATGCAATCCGGGCGAATCGCCAAGGATTACGCGGCGATGGTCCACGGGTGGCCGGCGCAGGATGAATGGTCGGTGGATGCCCCGCTGATCCGTCAGGGGGAGGTGGCCCCGTCGGCGATCTGGCTCAAGCGGTGCGTGGATCCGCGGGGAGCCGCGGCGGCCACGGATTTCTCGGTGGGGGAGCGCTGGGAGCGGGACGGCCGGAAGTTTGCGCTGGTGCGTGCCCGGCCGCGCACGGGGCGGACTCACCAAATCCGGGTCCACCTCGCGCACTCCGGACATCCGGTGGTCGGAGACAAGATCTACGGCCCGCGCGAGGGGGCTTACCTCGACTTCATCCGCGACGGCTGGACGCCGGAGTTGGCTTCGGAACTCCTGTTGCCGCGTCATGCTTTGCACGCCGCCGGGCTCGAATTCGAGGCGGACGGGCGGCTCAATGCGGTGCGGTGCGATCTTCCGCGGGACATGCGGTGCTTCCGGAGCGGGGAATGATGTGGTAAGACCTCCATTCGTCTATGCCCACCTACGAATACCACTGCAAGAAGTGCGACAAGAACTTCGAGGTCTTCCAGTCCATGAAGGATGACGCTTTCAAGACGTGCCCCGAGGCGCAGTGCCAGGTGACGCCGTGGGGGCAGGGTGAGGTCAAGCGGTTGCTCGGCACGGGTGCGGGGCTGATTTTCAAGGGCAGCGGGTTCTACATCACCGACTACCGGAGCGAGGGCTACAAGCAGGCGGCCAAAAAAGATACGGGCGGCGGGGCGAGCACGGGGACGGCCAAGACCGAGAAGCCGGCTGCTCCGTCAGGCGGGTCCACCTCAAGCACGCCCAGCACACCGGCCAAGCCTTCCGGCGGCGCGAGCGCTTAACGACCCGCGACGACCATGAGCTTGATCTGCGCCGGCTGCGGATATCAGAACGACCCCACGCGGGTCTATTGCCACAACTGCGGGATCCGGCTCGACCGCGATGGCGCGGTTGCACCACCGCCGACCGGCTTCACTGCGCCGCAGGAGGTGCGGAAGAAGGCGAAGGGGCCGGGCTTGCCCTTGGCGGCCTACCTCAAGGCGATCGTGCGCGTTGTCATTCTCGTCGCCTTGGTCACGATGGTTGTGTTGGCGCTCCTCCCTCCGCATGACGTGCCGCCGCCGGTCGCGCCGAACCCCGGATTGACCGACCGCTTGACCTCCCTGGTGGCCGACTCCGCCTCGGCCGTCGGGACGCGCGCGTTTTCGATCCCGTCCGCCGAGGCCGCGACGTGGCTGGCCACCAACGTCCGGCTCGAGCCGGCCAAGGGTGGCTTCGCTCTGCTGCACCCGGACCGTGTCTATGTGGTGCCTTCCGACGGCTACCTGCGCGTGGGCATCATCGCGATGTTGCCCATGCATTACCCGATCTACTTCGAGGGGAACTTCTCGCCGGTGCGCGATTCGAGCGGCTACACGCTTGAGGCCAAGCGCCTGTCCATCGGCCGCCTCGTGCTGCCGAACGTGCTCGACCTCTTGGTGCGTCGGCATTTCGCCGGGCTCGGTGCGGCGGTGGAGGTGCCGCTGACCGCGCTGGCCCGCTGCGACCAGATCACCATCAGCCCGGAGAGCATCAACCTCCGCTGGTCCGAGCAGGCGCCGTGAGCCGTTTGGCCTTGGCGGCCGCCGCGTTGCTCGCGGGGGCCGTGGCTGCGGGGGCGCAGGCCCCGGCTCCGGAGTTGCTCAAACCGGAGAACCGGACGACCAGCAATTCCGGCCAGTTCATCGTCTTCGGCGGCACCCGCGACCAGCGTTCCGAGCTTGCCCGACGGGGCGACGAACTCGCGGCCACGGTTGCGCGCGAGCTTCGCGACTCCAGTCCATACAAGGCGACGATCCTGGTCGTGCTTTCCCCGGGGGACGGCTTCCGTTTCCGGCAGCGTCCGGTGATGGTGCAGGTGTTCGACGCGGCCGAGGCCGGGCGCAAGCTGCAGATCGACATCGCGCCGGGCGCGCTCGCCGACGGCGCGGCGATCGACGTTGCCATCGTCCGCACTTTGCTCTTGGAGCGGTCTTTCCGTCGCCAGAAGTTCCAAGGCTCAAAGTTCGTCGAGCCTCCGGGATGGATGGTGGCCGCGCTGCTGGCTTCGCACACGAAGGGAGCGGCCTCGTCCGGGGTTTACGCTTCGCTTCTGCAGGGCAAAGGCATGCCTCCGCTGGAGCGATTCCTCGGACAGGCCCCTTGGGAACTGCGCGGACGGGCGAGGGAGTTGCATGCCGCGCAGAGCCTCGCGTTGTTCGAGGGGTTGGCCGACTTGCCGGACGGGCGCAAGCGGATCGCGGCCAACCTCATGCTGGAGGAGCCGGATCGAGAGCCTGTGCCGCGTTTTGCCCAGACGTGGCCTGACTTCGCGGGCGATCCGTCGAAGCTGGCGCGGCTGTGGGCGGTGTCGGTGGCCCGCTTCTCGGCACCGGTGAAAATGGAGTTCCACGGCACCGAGGAAACCGGCCGGCGGCTGGCCAAGTTGCTCGAGGATCTCGAATCCGCGCCGGAGGTCGGGGAGGAGGCGCTTCCGCCAGCCGAGGCCCTCCTTGCGCTGTCGCGAACCGACGAGGGCCGTTTCCGGTTGGCGCGCGCGGCCGAGGAGATGCAGCGGCTCGGATTCCGCTCGCATCCCCTCTACGCGCCGCTGGTCACGGAGTATCAGGTCATGATCGACGGGCTGGCGCGCAAGAAGCGGCGGGGGTTCGAGCGGCGTTTCACCGAATCCGAGGAACTGCGCTTCTCCCTAGACGAGCGGTCGAGGGAGATCACGGATTTCCTCAATTGGTTCCAGGCGAGTTACGACGGCGAGGCGGAGGTCGTGGTGGACACGGCCGGCCTGCGGCGGACGACGGACCAGAAATCCAAGCGCAACGACCGCATCACCCGCTACCTCGACTCGGTCGAGGAGCGCGGGTGGTGACGCTCAGGAAAAGAATTCCTTCGCGCGTTCGAGGAAGCTCTTCGTGATCGGCGTGTTCTGGTCGCCACAGGTCCCGGCGAACTCCTGCAGCTTGCGGCGTTGCTCGGCTGTCAGTTTGGTGGGGACTTCCACGGCGACCCGCACCATGAGCTGGCCATGGCCCGTGCCGCGCAGGTGGGGCATGCCCTTGCCGCGAAGCTTGAAGATGGTGCCGCTTTGCGTGCCGGCCGGGACCTTGACCGAGGCCTTGCCGTCTAGGGTGGGAACGTCGATCTCCCCGCCCAGCGCCGCCACCACGAAGGGCACGGGGATCTCGCAGAAGAGGTCGTTTCCGTCGCGCGCGAAGACGCTGTGCTCGCGCACGTGGATGACGACGTAAAGGTCGCCCGCCGCGCCGCCGCGCACTCCCGCCTCGCCGTTCCCGCTGGAGCGGAGACGCGAGCCGTCCTCGATGCCGGCCGGGATCTTGAGTTTGATGCGCGAGGCGGCCTCCACGCGTCCCTCGCCGCGGCAGGTGCGGCACGGATGGTCGAACGTCGCGCCCGCGCCCTGGCAGGCGGGGCACGTTTGCGCCATCTGGAAAAATCCGCGGGAGGCGATCACCTGGCCGCGGCCGCGGCAGGTGGTGCAGGTGCGCAGCTGCGCCCCCGGCTCGCCGCCCGATCCGCCGCAGGAACCGCAGCGGCCGGGCTTGCGCAGTTCGACTTCCTTCTCCACGCCGCGTGCCGCTTCCTCGAGTTTTATCTCGAGGTCGTAGCGCAGGTCGGCCCCGCGCCCCTGCTCGGCTGGTCCGCCGCCCGACCCGCCGCCGAAGAAGTGCTCGAAGATGCCGCCGCCCGCGCCGAAGACTTCGCGGAAAAGATCCATCGGGTCGTGGAATCCTCCGGCCGGCCCCGCGCCCCCGCCGCCTTGGAAGGCGGCGTAGCCGAAGCGGTCGTAGGCCGCGCGTTTCTCCGGGTCGATGAGGATGTCGTAGGCTTGGGATATCTCCTTGAAATGCTCCTCGGCCTCTTGGTTTCCCGGGTTGCGGTCGGGGTGATACTTCATCGCGAGCTTGCGGTAGGAACTCTTGAGTTCCTCCACGCTCGCGCCGCGACTTACCCCGAGGATCTCGTAGGGATCCCTGCGGTGACGTGACGACATGGTTGCTTCAGGAAGCCTCGGGGCCCTTGGAAACGACCACGCTGGCCGGACGGAGGAGGCGGTCGCGCAACTTGTAGCCCCGCCGCGTCTGCCGGAGCACAACACCTTCCGCCACGGATTCGCTGGGTTCGTGACCGACGGCATCCATGAGGTTCGGGTCGAATGCCGCCCCCTCGGTGGTGATTTCCTCCACGCCGGCCGAGGTGAGGAAATCGCGGAACTGCCGCGACACCATGTCGAGGCCCTGCAGGATGGCATCGGCGCCCTCCGCGGAGCGCGCGGCGGCGAGGCCGAGTTCGAAATTGTCGATGACCGGAAGCAGGTCGTCCAGCAACGCGGTGTTGGCGTAGCGGATGGCGTCCTCCTTGTCGCGCGCGGCGCGCTTGCGGTAGTTGTCGAAATCCGCGGCGGTGCGCAGGGCGAGTTCGCGGAATTTCGCCGCGTCGTCGGCCGGTTCGGCCGCCGCGGCGATCTCCGGCGCGTGGTCCGGGTTCTCTTCGTCGTGTTTCTTGCTCATGACTTGCGGATGTAGATGAGGGTGATGTCGTCGTGCTGCGGAGCATCGCCCGCGAACTCGCGGACTTCCTCGGCGATGTTGCGGACCATGGCACCGGCCTCCTTGGTGCAGTTGGCTTGGACGGCGCGGCTCAGCCGGGCGGCTCCGAATTCCGCCTCGTGCGGGTCGAGTGCCTCGGTGGCCCCGTCCGTGTAGAGCAGCAGTCCGTCGCCCTTCGCCAACTCCAAGGTTTGCTCGGCCACGACCCTATCGAACACGTCACCGCTGTCAATGCCCACGGCCATGCCCGGCGGCGTGAGGGGCGTCACCTCGCGGGTGGCCGCACGGTAGAGCAGCGGCGGGTCGTGCCCGGCCCGCGCCACGCTGATCGTGCCCGCCTCGGTGTCGATGACGGCGTAGAGCATGCTGATGAACATGTCCTCCTTGATGTCGGGGTAAAGCCGTCGATTGACCTGCCGCAGGACGCCCGCCGCGGTGAGGTCGTTGGCTGCGGCGCCGCGGAGCACGGCCCGGCACATGCCGGTGATGAGGGCGGCGGGGATGCCCTTGCCCGAGACGTCGGCGATGGCAATCCCCCAACGGTGGTCGTCGAGCTGAAGGTAGTCGAAATAGTCGCCGCTCACGTGGCGGGCCGGGACGTTCAGGCCGGCTACCTCGTAGCCCGGCATCTCGGGCGCGGTGGAGGGCAGCAGGATGCTCTGGATTTCCCGCGCAGTTTCAAGGTCGCTGTCGAGGCGCCGCTTCTCGCTGGCCTCGAGGTAGACGGCCTCGCTGAAGAGGGCGAAAGCCGACTGCTCGGCGATGGCCTTGAAGACAGCGAGGTCTTCCGCACCGAACGTGCTGCTCATGGGGCCGTTGACGACCGCGAGCACGCCGAGGGTCTTGTTGCGGTAGGAGAGCGATGCGACGAGGGCGGAGGTGGCCTGCTGTCCCTCGTCGGCCAGTCCCGCCATCTCGGGTTCGTTGAAGTCGAAAAGCTTGGCCCCGCCCTCGGCCCACGCGCGGGCCAGCACGCCCTCGCCGGGGCGGACGGGGTGCAGGCGCAGGTAGCTCTCGAGCGCCACGGGGTTCGAGGCGGCCTGGCGGCGGATGTGTTCCGGCACCTTGACCAGCGGGGCGCAGGAGCGGCTGATGTAGGACGGGTTGAGGAAGTTGCCGGAGCGGTCGAGCAGGTAGAGGGCCCCGCCGTGGGCGTTGAGGATGCGGGCCGCGCTCTCGACGATGAGGCGGTGGAGTTCGCGCCGTCCGGCCCCGCCGCCGAACGCCTCGCCGAGCCCGTGGAGGAAGTCGAACACCCGCTCTTCCTCGGTCTGCAACTCCCGCCACTCGCGGCCGAGAAGCTTCAAGGCGTGCTGCTGTCTGACCAACTGCCACCCGAGCAACGCGCAAAGGATGAGCAGGAGGGCGATGAAGACGGTCGTCATGGTCTGCGCACGGCGCGCCGGGCGAGGTTAGGACCGCGCGGCCGCGGGCATCAAGGGCGCCCTTCCTCCTCCGGGCGCTCCTGCTTGAGGAACTCGATGACGTCCTTGAAGCGCACGGCGTTCTCCGGGTTGGCCGCGACCAGGCTCTCGTGGGCCTCGATGATCGTCTCGCGCTTGGTCGGGGCCGCGCTGTCCGAAGCCTCGGACCAGTTGCCCGCCGGGGCGGACGGTGCGGGCTCGTCCTCGAGGGCGAGCACACGGTCGAGGCCGAGGTTCTGCAGGACTTGGCGGTTGCGGGGGTTGGCGCGGACGATGCGGACCGACCCGTCCCCGCCCATCTTGAGGGCGATCCCGGCGAGGGTGCCGAGGAAGGTCGAATCCATGAGTTCGCATTCCCCGAGGTCCACGATGAAGTCGCGGTGGCCGCGCCTTGTCATTTCACTCGCGAACTCCTTGACGCCGGCGCTGTTCTTGAAAGACCCGCGTCCGGCCACCCGAATCCAGACGGACGGCCCGGCTACGCCGACTTGCACTGAGGAGAGCGCGCTCAAGGGACTATGGAATTAGGCGGCCAAATCACGTCGCTGTCAACCGGCGCGCTTAAGCCTCACTTCCAGAGATACGACTGCGTGAGCGCGACGATCCGGCCGTTCTCGATGAGAAGGCACCGCCACGCGGTGACAGGGCCGTCCCAGTGATAGTTGTCGCCGATGACCGCGAACGAGCTCTTCACCGTGCCTTTGGCCTGCGAGTAGGACAATTCTTGGGCTCGCACGTTGTTGCCGAGCTTGGCCTGGCGGTATTCGAGCCGCACGGTGAGGTCGGCCGGGCGGTTGGCCCGCCAGAAGATGTCGAAATAGGTGCCTTCCCGTTGCCGGCGCTCCTCGGCGGAGAGCGCGCCGTGGTTGATGCGGGCGCGGTCGAACAGGATGACCTCGTTCACCGTCGGCTGCATCGCCTCGGGCTGGTTGATGAACCTCTTCACCTTGCGGAAGTCGAAGTCGCTGTCGAGGGCGAGGGGGAGAACGGGGGCGTCGGACAGTTCCGTCGGGCGGTTTGGGGTCGCGCAGGAAGCCAGCAGGAGCGCCGCCAGCAGGAGGCCGATACGGTGAATCACCGGGGCATGAGAGGCAGTTTGAGGCCCGATGTCAAATGGTCGTGCCCCGGGGATTTGGCTTGCCCGCAGGGTGTCCGCGTCAGGATGCTCGCCGGAATTCCGGCTCTGCCCGCCTCTCCGATGACGCAATTCCAACGAAGCCTCGCCGAGGCCCGCGACACCCTCGACACCCTGACCGCGCTGGAAGAGCCGCTTTCTCGTGCCGCGGCCGCCGCCCTGGCCGCGCTCAAGGCCGGCCGCAAGCTGCTCCTCTGCGGGAACGGCGGAAGCTCGTCCGACGCCGCGCACATCGCGGCCGAGTTCGTGTGTCGCTTTCTCGGCGACCGCCGTCCGTATCCGGCCCTTGCGCTCGGCGTGGACGGTGGCCTGCTCACGGCCATCGGGAACGATTACGAGTTCGTGGACGCCTTCGCCCGTCAGGTCAGGGCATTCGGCCAGCCCGGGGACGTCTTCATCGGCCTGTCCAGCTCGGGCAAGTCCCGCAACATCCTCTCGGCTATCGAGGAGGCGCGGCGTCTCGGGCTGACGACGGTCGCCCTGCTCGGACGCGACGGCGGCTTCACCAAGGGCGCCGCGGACATCGAGATGATCGTGCCCGGCCGCGCCACCGCGCGCATCCAGGAAGCGCAGAAGTTCCTTCTCCACGTCCTCTGCGAGATCGTGGAAGAGCAATTGCCCCGCGAATGAACCACCCGCTCGTCTGGGCGCTGGTCGCGGTCTTCGGGCTCACCACCGGCTCCTTCCTCAACGCCGTGATCCACCGCCTGCCGCGGGGTATCGGCCTCGCGCATCCGCGCCGCTCGTTCTGTCCGAGTTGCGGCCGGTCGCTGCCTTGGTATGAGAACCTGCCGGTCGTGAGTTGGCTGATCCTGCGCGGGGCCTGCGCCGGTTGCGGCGGGCGCATCCCGTTCCGCTATCCGCTAGTCGAGTTGATCACGGCCGGGCTTTTCGTGCTGCTCTGGGCGTTGTTTCCGCCTGCGGTGGCGGGCGCCTACATGGTTCTGGTGGCCATTCTCATCGCGGGCACCTTCATCGACGTCGAACACCTGATCCTGCCGGATTCGCTCACGCTGGGCGGCGCGGTGGCCGGGGTTGTGCTCAGCACACTCGTGGCGGGGTTGCAGCCGGGCGAGGCGTGGGATGAACGCTTGCGTGCGAGCTTGTTCGGCGCCCTCCTTGGCTTCGCCGTCCTCTTCGGCGTGGTCGAACTGGGAAAGATGGCTTTCGGCCGCAAACGGGTCGTGCTCGACGCGCCCGAGCCCTTCGAGATCCGCAATCCCCCCGAAGGGCCCCGCTTGCGCGTCGGCGGCGAGGACCTCGACTTGGACGAGTTTTTCTTCCGTCCTTCGGACACGCTTGAGATCGAACTGACGGATGGCACGAAGTGGTTCCTTCGCTCGGATGGCGTGCGTCGTGGCGAGGAAACAGCCGATTACGCAGCGGCGGCGGGGTGGGGGGGCGAGGTATCGGCACTGGTCATCCCGCGCGAGGCCATGGGCTTCGGCGACGTGAAGTTCATGCTCACGCTCGGTGCGTTCCTCGGCTGGCCGGGGGCTCTCTTCAGCATCGCGGCCGGCTCGATGCTCGGCGCGCTGGCCGGGGGCGCGATGCTCGCCTTGCGCCGCCTCGACGGCGCGGGCCGGATTCCGTTCGGTCCTTACCTCGCGGCCGGCGCTCTTTTGTGGGTGCTCGCCGGTCCCGACTTGGTGGGCTGGTATCTGGGGCGTTGACCGCTCAGGCCCGCCAGCGACCGGTCTTGAGGAAGGCCTGCACGAAGAGGAAAAGGATCACGAAGATCACCACCGAGAGCGCGGCGGACCAGCCGAACCGGTAATAGGTGAATGCCGCCTTGTAGACGTAGGAGACGAGGATGTGCGTCGAGTCGTTCGGTTCCCCGCCGTCGGAAAACAGCCAGATGACGTTCAGGTTGTTGAAATTCCAGATGATGGCCAGCGTCGTCGCAGGCAGCATGAACGGACGCAGCAACGGCGCGGTCAGGCGCGAGAACTGCGACCAATCGGACGCACCCTCGAGCCGGGCGGCCTCGTAGACGGTGGGCGGGATGGAGCGCAGTCCGGCCAGAGCTACGACCATGAGGAACGGGAAGCCCATCCACACGTTGACGAGTGTGGCGGCGGTGAAGGCTTCGAAAGGCGAAGTCAGCCACTCGATCGGCGGGAGGCCGAAGGTCGCCCCGAGAAATGCGTTCACCGCGCCGTTCTCCCCGTCGAACAAGCCCCGCCACGTCAGCGCCGTGATGTATTGGGGCATCGCCCACGGGAGTAGAAGCAAGATGCGCCACGCAGATTGCCCGCGCAGGAGGTGCTGGTTGAGCACCACGGCGAGTGCCACGCCCACGATCGTTTGCAGCCCGGTGCTGACGGCCGTCCACACCACCGTCTTGCTGAAGATGATCCAGAAGGACGGCTCGCGCAGCGCCTGCACGTATTGCTCGAAGCCCACGAGTCGCCAGTCGCGGATGCGGTAGATGCTCGCGTCGGAAAGCGAGATGATGACGTTGTAGATCAGCGGGTAGACCAGCACGAGGACCAGCACCACCAGGGCCGGGATGAGACAGATGGTGAGGAATACCCTGCGCCGCGCCGAGGGATCCCATTCGCCAATGGCTGCCAGTGCCGCCGCGCGCTCCTGATCGGTCGGCGTGCTCACATCCGGGCCTCCCGCAGCCGCCGCTCGGCATCCGCCTGCATCGCGCGCGCCGCCTCATCCGGGGTCAGCTCGCCGGAGAACACCTTGCGGTAGGGGCCGCGGATGGCGTCCCAGATGTAGCGCAGTCGCGGCGTGAGGGGCATCGGCACGGCATACTCCGCCTGCTGGCGCGCCAACCGCAACTCCGGATTGGTCGCAAAGGCGGGCGAGGAGAGCGCTTCCTTGAGGGTCGGCGTGGTGAACAGCCGCAGGGCCATCTTCATCTGCACCTCGCCGCCGGTGAGGTGGTCGAGAACGCGCGCGATCAGCGGGAATTTCTCGGCGGGGGCGTTGATGTTGAGGCTGTATCCCTTGGCCGAGACGATGGGGCGGCAGCGCAGACCGGTCGCGCTGTTCACCGGCAGCAGGGCCAGCATGCTCCGCTCGGGCACGCCGTAATCGGCCCAGGACCATGGTCCGTTGATGATCATCGCCGCACGGCGCCGCAGGAACATCAGGTTCGCCGTGTCGTAGTCCTCGTAGCGGGGGATCACCCCGTGGACGTCGCGCAGGTCGAGGATGAACTGCAGGGCCGCCCGCGTGGCCGCCGTGTCCAACGTCGGGTTGTCATCCTTGTCCATGATCCAGCCGCCGAACCCGGTGAGGAAAGGGATGAAGAAATACGGCTCGGCATAGTTCCAAGTGAGGGCGAAGCGTTCCGGCCGCTCGCCCGGGGCTGCGGCTCCGCGCAGGCGCCGTCCGATCTCGATCAGGTCGTCGAGCGTTGCCGGGGGCTTCTCAACCATCTGCCGGTCGCAGACCAGCATGAGTTGGTTGCCGATCTGGTCGGCCACCAGCCACGGCTTGCCCTGCCAGCGCACGATTCCGTCCTCCGTGAAACGCCCCATGAACCGGGCGTCCACGACCTCATCCCACGGCCGGATGACCTTGCTGCCGGCGAAGAGAGTCACGTTGTCGGCCGGCCCGAACACAAGATCGGGTCCTTGTCCCGCCACCGCGGCGATGATGAACGAGTTCCGCAACTCCTCGCCCTCGCGATAGACCGCCTCGATGCGGTCGGGCGCGTGCGCCGCGTTGAAATCCCGCACGACCTCCTCGAAGAAGACCCGTTCCGCCCCGGTCTTCTGGTGCCAGATCACGACGGTGTCCGGGTTCTCGCGCGGGGGCGAGCAAGCGGCCAGACCGGCCGCGAGGGCCAGGGCGGTGAGGCGCGCGGGGGTGCGGGGGATCGGCATCGGAAGGGCGGCCCTGCCAATCTCCCGCTGACGCCCTCGGGTGGCAAGCGCGCAGCGGCCCCGACCTTTCCCGTTGCCGGGATGCGCTCGTGCCGGCATCATCCCGCGCGTCATGTCCGACGCGGCCTTCAACCTTCAAGTCAATCGCAAGGCGCTCGATCTGAACCTCGACGGCCGCGTCTACGGCACCTTCGCCGAGATCGGCGCGGGACAGGAGGTGGCGCGGCGGTTCTTCTACGTTGGCGCGGCGGCCGGCACCGTGGCCAAGACGATGTCGGCCTACGACATGACGTTCAGCGACGCGATCTACGGAACCGTCGAGCGCTACGTCAGCCGCCAGCGCCTCACCGGGATGCTCGACCACGAGTTCGACCTGATCCGCGAGCGGCTCGACGCGAAGGTCGGCGCGGAGAAGACATTCTTCGTCTTTGCCAACACGGTGGCCGCCCGCAGCTTCCACCGCCATGACGAGTCGCACGGCTGGATGGGCATCCGCTTCCAGACCTCCCCGCGCGGGCCGGTCAACGACATCGTCATCCACGTGCGCATGCTCGACGCCGAGAATATCGCGCAGCAGGAGGCGCTCGGCATCATCGGGGTCAACCTCATCTACGGCGCCTTCCGCCACCATGCCGACCCCGAGAAGCTGATCGGCAGCCTGCTCGACGACCTCACGCCGAAGCGCATCGAGGTGGACATGATTCGCTTCAGCGGCCCCGATTTCGCCTCGGTGGACAACCGCCTGATGAGCCTGCAGTTGGTCGCGCAGGGCCTCGGCCGGGCGGCCATGTTCCGAGCCGACGGCGAGGTGGTGCAACCGGCGGAGGAACTCTACAAGCGCGATGTCCTCGTCGAGCGCGGCAGCTTCCGCCCGGTTACGCACGTCACCTACGACATGCTCCAGCGCGCGACGGAGCAGTTCACCCCCCGCCACGACGCCGCCCCCCGCGGCGTCATCACGCTCGCCGAGGTCACCATGCAGAACCTGCTCAGCACGGGCGGCCTCGACCCGCGCGATTTCCTCGACCGCACGGACATTCTCGGCGCCCTCGGGCTCACCGTGCTGGTCTCGAACTTCGGCGAATACTTCCGCCTGGTGGATTACATCGCCCGCTACACGAACGAGGCGATCGGGCTGGCGCTCGGCGTGCCGAGCCTCGAGGAGATCTTCCTCGAGAAATACTACGCCGGCCTCGAAGGCGGCATCCTTGAGGGGCTCGGACGGCTGTTCAAGACGAACGTCCGCCTCTACGCCTACCCGCGTCTTTCGTCTGACGGCACCATCATCACCGCCGACAACCTCCGCGTCGCCCCGACCCTGCGGCACCTCTATTCCTATCTGCGCGACAACAACTTCATTGTTCCCGTGGCCGATTACCGCGCCGACATCCTCGGCATCAAGTCGCCCGATGTCCTCGCCCGCCTGCGTGCCGGGGATTCCACGTGGGCCGACGATGTTCCTCCCGAGGTGGCCGCCATCATCCGCGAGCGCCGTCTTCTCGGCTGCCGCGGATAGGGCGCGCTAGGACCCTTCGACTCGCAAAACTCCGTCGCGGTCGCGGGAGAAACCGCGCACCCAGGGAAGCTGGGAGGCGAGCGAGTCCACCATTTGCATCAGCGACATGTCGTCGTCCTGCTGCGCCCGCATGCTTCCCTTTTTGTCATTCACCTCGGCGAAAGGCCGGGTCACCTTCGCGTAGGCTGGCCCGGGCAAGCGGGCGCGCTCGAGCCGCGCCGGGTCGTAGATGGCAAGCCACCAACCGCCGTAAGCGTCCGGTGCCTCCGGGGGCGTGATGCGAATGGCCAAACGCCCCGCCCGCATCTCGCCGCCGGTCAACGGGAGATCGTAGAGCGCCGCGATCTCCGCCCGCGTCCCGAGGTGCCCGGCCAGGAACTCCCGCATCATGAGTTTGGCCTTCTTGCTCCGTTGTCCCTTTCCGTAGACGCCCAGTTCGATCGCCACCGGATCAGCCGGGTCCCCGTAGATGTTCAACTCCGCTTTCTCGTTCACCCGGAAGGAGTGGTAGGGGATGTTGCGCAGGAAGCCGTTGTCGATCGCAGTCGCGGGGATCGGGCGGAAGGACTTGATCGCATCGTGGTTGCGGAAATCACGGACAATGCTCTGCCAGTTGGGCAGCCGGCCCGGCCTGGTGACGTCCATGCCGCGATCGGGGAGGCGTGCACCCTCGTCGATGCGGCGGATGTTCTCCTTCGGGATCTCCACTTCGCCTTCGCTTGTCTCCAGCAGCAGCGAGACGGCGGAGTTCCGCAGGATCAAACCCTGCACCGTCGTTCCGTCCTTCAACACGATCTCGTCCGGCTTGACCGAGGGCATCATCATGCCGTCCGTCGCCAGCACGGCGGCCCACGGGGCGGCGAGCAGCAGGATGCAGAGAAGGGTGAGGGGTGGACGCAACATGAACTCCCTCTAGGGCCGGACGGCCACCCGCGCAAGCGCGCCGACGTTGGGACTTGCCGGCACCAGTGCCTCGCCTAGCCTCGGCGCGTGCTCTTCGTTCTCGCCAAGATCATCGTTGCCGCCGCGCTCGGATGGGTCATCGTGCTGGCCCTCTGAGGCGCTTCGCCTACCTGCGCGACGGCCTGTTCCTTGCCGGCTGCGTCCTCTACGCCGCCAACCGCTGGCTGATCAAACCGTGGTTGCCCGGAGGTTTCTTCGGCTGGTGGTTCTCTGACCTCCTGCTCATCCCGTGCGCCGTCCCGGTGTTGCTGTGGATCGAGCGCAAAACCGGACTCCGCCGCCACGACCGTCCTCCCACCGCCGGGGAGATCGCCTTCCTCCTCTTCTTCTGGTCTGTGCTCTTCGAATGGATCGCCCCGCGGGTGCTGCCCTATGCGACGGCCGACTGGCGCGATGTTGTCGCCTACGCCGTCGGCGGCCTCCTCGCCTGGGCGTGGTGGAATCGCCCCACCCGTCCGCTGTCGTAGCGGCGAAAGCCTGTTCGCCGTGGCGAAGCCCCGCCGCAGTCCTACCATCAAGCCTTCCGCGGATGCGCCAGCCTGAGCAGGACGAACCCGAGGACCGGCAGGAGCAGATCGGTCCACAGGACGGCTCCCGCATTCCCGGGAGAAAAGTTCCCCGCCTTCACGATCTGGACAAGATGCCCGCCCGCCGCTCCCCAAAGGAACAGCGCAGGCCCCACGATGGCCGCCAAGCGCAACTCGTAATCCCCGCGGCAGGCCAGAAACGCCACCACCGCAAAGCCGAGGCTTGCGAAGCCCACTTCCGCTTGGAAAGGACTGTCCGCCCATCCGATGAAACGCGCCGCCGCCTCCCCGAAGAACACATGCATGACGAAGTTCCAAAGGAACGAGACCCCGAGTCCGAAGAACAGGAACCCGCGCAGGAACACCGCGGCCGCCTCCTCCCGCGTCAGGCCGCCTCGGCTTCGCAGCACGACAAGCCCCGCCCAGGCTAACCCCGCCACGGGCAGCAGCACGAAGTAGTGGCTCAGCGCAAAGGTGATCAACGCCGCGATCATGCGTCCTCCCTTCCTCTGCCCGCCGCCTCGATGACCCCCGGCAACTCCACCAGCGAGCGGATGTGGAACATCGCCCGCCCGCTGCGCGGCACGCCCGGACGCAGCGTCTGCACCGTCGTCATGCCCAGTCGCTCCCCGGCCGCGAGCTCCGAATCCTCATTGTCCCCGACAACGAGGGATTCCGCCGGGTGGATGTCCAATCGCTTCATCAGCTCCGCAAAGATCGCCTCCTTGCCGCGCCGGTCCGGATCATCCAGCGCGTCCACGATCACCTCCGCGAACAACGCCCCGATCCCGAGCGCCCGCACCTTGCTCTCTTGCAGCCGCCGGAATCCCGTCGTGACCAGAAACCGCGGCACGCGGACTTCCTCCAATGCTCCGAGGTCGCCATAGCCGGTGAGGGGAGCAGTGACCTCGATCCCCGCCATCGTCCGAAACCCCGCCTCCCGCATCGCCGGCGTGAACCCGTGCGCCCGCGCCACCCAATCCAGCCCGTGCCGCCACATGTCGTCGAACGCGGCCGCCAGCACCGCATCCGGCACCGCGCCGTCATTCGCCTCCCGGATCGCCGCAAAGGCCGGCTCCAGCAACCCTCGCCCCGCCTCATCCGCCGCCCCGAGGCAATTGTCCAAGTCGAAGACCGCCGCCTTGATCGTCCTCATGCCCGGACTCTACACGCCCGAGCCGCCGCGAGGCGCGCACTTCCTGCCGACCGTCTTGGGCTTGCAGAGAGTGTGTTTGGGTGCAAAATGAAGAACTCGATCAGGGGGTATAGCTCAGTTGGTAGAGCGTCTCGTTCGCAATGAGAAGGCCAGGGGTTCGAATCCCCTTACCTCCATGTCCCGCCGAAGGCGGTGTTGAAGCCTCACAGGGGATGAGAACGAAGTTCGAGCGCGAAGCACAGGTCGCCTTGGCGACCAATCCCCTTACCTCAAATATCCGCAGGCGGGGCGCTAAAGAGTGTGCCACTTTTCCGCCCTCCTCTGGGCTTGCTCTCGCTGCTCCGGTGGTTGCAGGGACAAGCCCAGCTCGACTGTCGACTTCGCCTACTCGGATTGGATGGATCCAGTCGCGGCTGGGTGCCGGCGCCCCCGGCTAGCTGTGCATAGATGTTCAGTCCCAGACAGTGATGGTGTATGGCGCCCGAGAGCCATCACCGGAATGCCTATGGGACAACTGCGATACAACTAAGCCCGAACTTCCTTGTGTGCTTCTTGCGCTTGGTTGCTCTACGCGCGGGCAAGCCTGCGATTCAGGATTGAGACGGGGTTTCCCGCAGTTGGAATCTCCGCGTCTTCCCGCTTGTCGTCTTCGGCAGGGAGTCAACGAATTCAATTTCCCTCGGAGACTTGTAAGCGGCGGCGCATTTCTTGCAGTGAGCTTGCAGCACGTGCCGGGTGGCTTCGTCGGGCGGGTGACCGGGGTTGAGCACGACGAAGGCCTTCACGATCTGGCCGCGGAGTGGGTCGGGCCGGCCTACCACGGCGGCGTCATGCACCGCCGGGTGGGAAAGGAGCGCGCTTTCGACCTCGAACGGGCCGATGCGGTAGCCGGAACTCTTGATGATGTCGTCCTTGCGCCCGAGGAAGCGGAAGCAGCCGTGGCCATCGCGGATGGCGCGGTCCCCGGTGAGATACCAGCCGTCCCGGAAGTGCCGGGCGGTCTCCTCAGGGCTTCGCCAATACTCGCGGAAAAGACCCACTGGCCTCGCGGTGCTCAGGCGGATGGCGATCTCGCCCTCCTTTCCGTCGGCGACCGGGCTGAGTTCATCATCGAGGAGATGAATGTCGTAGCCGGGTGTGGCCCGCCCGATCGAACCCGGGAGCACCGGGATGCCGTCGGATTTGAACTGACCGATCAAGATGACCGACTCCGTTTGGCCGTAGCCTTCATGGATGGTCAGACCGGTGAAGTTCCTCCATCGTGCCAGCACCTCGGGCTGGAGCGGTTCGCCCGCGGTGACGCAATGGCGTAGGCGCGGGAACGACATCTGGTCGAGCGGGCGCCGCACCATCATGCGGTAAGCCGTGGGCGGGGCGCACAGCGTGGTGATCGGATAGCGGCGCAGCATCTGGAGGGTTGCGGTGGCCGAGAACTTCGGGCCCGAGTCCCAGGCAAAGACGCAGGCCCCGGCGTGCCACGGGCCGAAGAAGCTCGACCATGCCGCCTTGGCCCAACCGAGGTCGGAAGTGTTCCAATGGAGGTCGCCCGGCCCGAGGTCGAGCCAGAGCTTTCCAGTCACCTCGTGGCCGAGGCCGTAGCTCGCCTGGGTGTGGAGGACCATCTTGGGGTTGCCGGTCGTCGAGCTGGTGAAGAAGACCAACCCCGGCGCGTCGGCCCGGGTGCGGGGAGGGGAGTAGTCCTGCGCGGCCTCCTCCAAGGCGGCGGCCATGCTCCGCCAACCCGGGGCCTCCCCTCTGCAGAGCCAGCGCACTCCGGTGAGTTCTGGAATCTTGGAAGCTCCTTCGGGATCGGTGACCACCGCACCAATCGGGCCCGCGTCGAGGCGGTAGGCCAGGTCGGCGGCGGTGAGCTGCGGGGTGCAGGTCACGGGGACCGCGCCGCATCGGATCAGGCCGAGCATGGCAATCCACCACTCGGGAACGCGAGGAAGGAGAACCATGACCAAGTCGCCCTCGCCGATCCCCGAGCGAGCGAAGGCGCACGCGGCACGCAGGCTGAGATCCGAAAGATCCGCGAAGGTGAACCGCCGTTCATCCCCGCCGTCGTGGCTTACCCACCAAAGGGCATCCGCCTGGGGCCGCGCCTCTGACCAGCGGTCGAAGACGTCGCTGGCGAAGTTGAAGAATTCCGGGAGCGAGCTCACACCGGATCTCCCGTCAGGGTGCTGCGCCGCTCTTCTTGCCGTCCCACCCCAGCGCACCGCCCGGCACGAGTTTGTCCTTGTCGAGTTTCACGAGATTCCCCTTCACGACATCGATGGGGCCGGCCACGAGTGGCCCGACCGGAACCACCAGGCAGAAGAGCAAGGTGGCAATCCTTTTCACCGATACAGTTTGTCGGCTTGCACCACGCAAGCAACACCGCAGTGGGCACCGTTGCCGTGGCGCGCCGAGTTGCCCCGGCGCTGGCGTGGTGATCAAGAGTGCCTGAAGTGGAAGGCAATCGCGGAGAGTCCTTGCGAGTCCGGGAGCAGGTTGTCCTGCCCAATGTGTCGTGTGTGATGCGAACCTCCCGCCCGCGCAGCCGAAACAGCGTGCGGTGTCATCGGAGTTCCATGGTTGCTCGTCTCGCGGGCTCGAGTGTTCCCACCCGCTCTCTCGTCAGTCGGCGGCCCATAGCCGGCTTCTCCGCCTCAGGATTGCGGGAGGGAGTGCGGCGGGGCAGGCGGCAGGGGGACGTCGAGGACGAAACAGGCGCCTCCGCCGTCAGCCGGTTCGAAGTGGAGATTCGCCCCCAGGATTGCCGCGATCTTGGAACTCATGGCCAAGCCGATGCCCAAGCCGCGGTGCTCGCGGCACATCGATCCTTCTTCGCCCTGCCGGAACGGACGGAAAAGCATGGCGCGCTTCTCCTCGGGAATGCCGGGGCCGGTATCCCGGACCGTGAACCTGACGAGATCTCCGTCGCCCGGTCGCTCGTGGTAGGTGACGGTGATTTTTCCCTCCTTGTCCGCGGGCGTGAACTTGAGCGAATTGCGGTAGAGGTTGAGCAGGATCTGCCCGATCTTGCGTTGGTCGCCGAGGCGAACGTCGTGGCCTTCGGCGGGGTCGGGCTCCATGTCCAGACCGAGGAATTGGCCCTTGCCCGACTGCGCCAGCATGGTCGCGAAGTCGCGGCCCAGGCTGTCGAAAAAGCTCAGGAGGGAAAACGGTTCCTGCCGTGGCTTGATCTCGGACTGGTCGGCCAGAGTGAGTTGGATCAGGTCCGTGACCAACGCGAGGAAGTCGTCCCCGCTGGCGCTGATCCTTTCGGCGTAGGCCTTGATCTGGGGTTCGCTGCTGGTGTGGCTGATGAGGTCGGCGAAGCCGATGATGTGGTTCAGCGGCGTGCGGATTTCGTGGCTGAGGGTGGAGAGGAAGGCCGACTTGAGACGGTCGCTTTCGACGGCGTGCTCGAGGGCCTCGGCGAGGTCCTTCGACGCTTGTTTCTGGGCCGAGATGTCAAGGGCGCTCACAGTCATGCCGACCGGGCGCCCGTCGTCATCGCGCACCATGCTGCCCACCATGAGCATCGGGAAGGTCGTCCCGTCGCGCCGCATGTGCTGGACTTCAACCGGTTCCATTCTCCCGCTGCCGCGCAGACGGGCGATTAACTTCTCCACGGTGGGCATCTGGCCTTCCGTGTGCAGCACGCTGAGGTGACGTCCGATGAGTTCCTCGGGGGTATAGCCGTGGTCGCGGGCGAAAGCCGCGTTCACGTAAGTGAGTTCCCCCTTCGGGCTCGTCATGGCGACGCCGAAGTTGGAGCTGTCGATGGCGGATTTGAAGCGCCGGAGTTCATTCTCCCTGGTGAAGAGGGATGTGACATCGCGGTCGGATCCCCGGAAGCCGATCATCCGGCCATCCTCCGACAGAATCGGTTCCCCGTTGGTCAGGACCACAACGCGGTGGCCGTCCCGGGCCACCAGTTCGTTGCGCAGGCTGTGGACTTCCTGCAGGTTCTCGAAGGCTTCGGCGGCCGCGCGGCCGACGATGTGTCTTTGCTCGGGCGCGATGATGTCGAGATAATGGCGGCCGAGCAGCTCCTCTGGTCGGTAGCCCAGCATTTCCTGCACGCCTCCACCCACGAAAGTGTATTCGCCCTTCGGGTTGACCTCCCAGATAAAGTCCCCCACGAACTCCGCCAACTCCAGAACGTGCTCGGCCACTTCGCTGCGGTCGGCATTCCCCACAAGCGCCACACTGGCAGGGGTTTTCATCTGGATTGATTATCGGGGTATTCTCAGCAGGAGGCAAGCACGGAAGCTACTTCTGCAGGTGGAGTAACCTTTACCAAACAGTCCTTATGGCACCGCCGTCGAGCGCCAAGCTGGTGCCGGTGATGTAGGAGGCGGCGTCGGATAGCAGGAAAACGGCGGCTCGCCCGAATTCGTCGGTGGTGCCGTAGCGTCCGAGGGGGATGGCTGCGCTCGCCTTGGAACGAATCTCGTCGAGGGGAAGTCCTGAGTTGGCGGCGTTCGCTTCGTCGAGGCTGCGCACTCGGTCGGTATCGATGCGGGCCGGCATGAGGTTGTTGACGCGGATGCCGTCCGCGGCCAACTCGGCTGAGAGCGTCTTGACCAGTCCGGTCACTCCTGCGCGCAAGGCGTTCGAGAGGATGAGTCGCGGTGCCGGTTCCTTCACCGTGGCCGAGGTCACGGTGAGGATGGAGCCGCCGCCGCGTGAACGCATGGACGGGAGCACGCCGCGGATCATGCGGACTGTGCCGAGCAGCGTGACCTCGAATGCCGACTGCCAGACTGCGTCGCCGAAGTCGTCGAATGATCCGGCCGGAGGTCCGCCGGCGTTTGCCACGAGGAGATCAACTCCGCCGAAGCGCTCCTTTGAGGCGGCGATCCATGCGGCAATCGATGCGGCATCACCCGCATCCATCCGGAAGCCCTCGACCTCCGCGTCCGTTTCGGCGCGCAGGGTTGAGGCGGCCGAGCGGGAGGCGTCGAGGTCGCGTGATGCCAGGGAGACGCGGGCGCCCTCGCGGGCGAGTTCGCGGGCCACGCCGAGGCCGAGCCCGCGGCTGGCTGCGGCGACGAGGGCGACTTTGCCGTGCAATCCGAGATCCATAGTGATGGCATTCTGGCGGAAGCGGGCGCGCGCTCAAGAAGGTTGCAGACAGCGGGGACAATCCGGTTCAGAAATTACGTCATGCGTTGCGTCCTATTCGCAGTCCTCCTTTCGCTCGCGGCTCTCACGACCGGTGCGCAGGCAGGACTCAAGGTCTATTATCTCCGCCACGCCGAGAGCGGGGCCAATGTCGAGAAGCAGTGGAAAGAGGTGCCCCGCGACCAATGGCCGTCTTATGTCGGCAACGCGGACACGTTTTCGCCGTTGGGAGAGTCCCAGTTGCCCGGTGTCGTCGAGAAGTTGAGTAAGCTCCATTTCGATTTCATCGCCGTGAGCCCGCTGTGGCGGACTCGTCAGACGATCCTGCCGTATCTGCGGACGACCGGGCAGACGGCGGAGATTTGGCCGGAGTTGGCCGAGTTCAAGCCGAAGGGCAAGGACGATGTCCTGCCCGAGAAATTACCGCCGCCGAGCGCGGATTTGCTCACGGCTGGGGGCCCGTTTGCCCTGCCCGAAGACGAGCGGCCGTTTTTCACCGTGCCCGGCGGGGCAGCCACCTTGTGCAGAATCGGCGAAACGCCTGCCCAGGCCGAGGCGGACCGTCAGACACTCGTGGAGCGGGTGATCTCGCGCTTGCGCGAGCGTTTCGGCGGGAGCGACAAGTCTGTGCTGCTGGTCGGTCACGGCACCGCGGGGCGCCTCTTGGCCAGCGTGCTTGCGAGCGACCCGCGTGTCATGGAGACGGGGAATCACATGCTCAACGCCCGCCTCTGGATGGCAGAAGAGCAAGCAGACGGCACATTCCGCCTCGTTCTCTTCAATGATGAGCCTTGGGCTCCGAGCGAGTCGTCCGAGTGAGCGGTCGGGTTGCGCGCCGGTTGACGGGTCAGTCCTGCGCGGCGAACTGAGAGCGGAGAAAATCATCAAGGGCGACGAGGCCCTCAGCGGTGTCACCGGCGGAGAATCCGAGGTAGCCGTCCGGTCGCACGAGGGCGCATCCCGCAGAGCCGCTCACTCCGGCGCGTTCCGGGCTGCAGATGGACTCGCCGTCCACAACCTCCAGCACGTTCCGCCAGCGATGGGCAAAAGCCGGGTCGGTTGGCTGGCCGCCGAAGACGAGCAGGTGGTGCAGGCATCCAGTGAGTTTGGTGCGGTCGGGGAAGCGTGTGCCGGGGCGGACTTCGCCCGAGGCATCGCCTTGTCCGTGCGAACCGAGCAGAGGGCTCGAGGTGATGTTCACGTCGAGCATGTGGGTGCTTGCGCCCTTGTGTCCCGGGTCTGGCGGAGGCGGTTCGAGGGGCAGGCCTTCGCGGACGCGGTCGACCAGGAAGTAGTAGAAGTCGGACATCGCCTCGGAACTGGCGAGGACTTGATCCGCTGCCTCCCGACGTTCGGGCTCGTAGGCGTCGAGGAGCGAGGGCAAGCCTCCGCGGCGCAGGACCGAGGCCAGTTGCCAGGCGAGGCTGGCACCGTCGAGAAGGCCGGAGTTCATGCCTTCTCCCCCGAACGGGCTGCAGAGGTGCGCGGCGTCTCCCGCGAGGAAGCAACGGCCCTCGCGGAATCTCGGCGACATGCGGCGATGGGTTTTGTAGCAGGCCACCCAACGGACATCCTCCACGGGAAGCGGCACCGACAGGTGGCTGGCGAGCGCCTGCTCCAAATCCGCCGCGCCGGGTGAGGCGAGTTTGTGTCCGTCCGGCAAATCCAGCACGAGCAGGTTCCGGCCTTGCGGAAGCTCGGCCACCATGAGAAGTCCGGCGGCCGAGAAGATCATGTTCAGAAGCTCGTTTCCGCGCGGCAGGTTGACACGAGCGTCGGCGGCGAGGAACTGCCGGGGGTAGGTGATGCCTTCCAAACGTTGGTGGATGGCACCCCGCACCGGACTGTGCGCGCCGCCGGCCCCGATGAGGTAGTCCGTCTCGATGATGAAGGAAGATCCGTCCTGGCCCTCGCAGAGCACGCGTGCGCCCTCGGGGAGCGGCGTGATCTCGCGCGCGGTCACCCCGCGTTCGACCTGGATACCGAAAGACTCGAGGTGGGCGTTGAGGATCTGCTCCGTCCGCCACTGGGGCATCGAGCAGGTGGCGGGGTAGGGCGTGTCCGGGGGCGGAGCGCGGAACACGAATGCCTCCTCGAGCGCGGCGTTCCAGACGCGCAAGCCGGCGACCCGCACGCCCTCGTCGAGGAACGGTTCGGCGCACCCGGCCCGGGCCATGATTTCAAGCGCGGCCGGTTGCACGCCCGTGGCCCGTGTCTGGGTGTGCGGTTGCGGGCACTGGTCGATGATGCGGGCTCGGACACCATGGCGCGCCAACTCGGCCGCCGTGAACAAGCCGGTCGGTCCGCCTCCGATGATGAGAACTTCGGTCTGCGATTCTTGCACGGGGCGCAGTTATCAGGCGGCTTGGGGCGCGAACAGGAAGAAAAGCTCGTCTGCCGGGTCAAAAGTGCGACGGCTTCCGTTGCAGGAAGCGGCCGCGCCCGACCGTGCCGCAGAATTTGCCGTCGCGAACCGCAACTTCCCCGCGGACGGTCACGATGGACGGGCGTCCCTCGATCTCCCATCCCTCAAAGGCGTTGTAGTCCACGTTCTGAGTCTGGGTCTTCACGGAGAGCTTGCCGCGATAGTTCGGGTCGTAGATGACGAGGTCGGCGTCGGCGCCGGGTTGGATCACGCCCTTGCGCGGGTGGAGGTCGAAGATTTTCGCGG
>CAZSUJ010000019.1:0-54643 GCA_964609925.1 uncultured Chthoniobacter sp.
CGGCTGCTGGGCCCCACGAACCGGCCTCGTAGTCGGGGAAGTCGCGAGGCGGCAGGGCCGACCAGACGTCGAGGACCGGATTCACGATGCGCCACGAGGAGTCCACGCTGTCCTCGCGGTGGAAGAGGGTCATGTCGCCAACCATGCAGTCGTGCAGAAGTGTCTCGTAGCCGGTGGCGGGGGATTGGTCGCCGAACTGCGAGTAGTTGAAGTCGAGGGGGATGCTCTCGACGACGATGGACGGGCCGGGCCGCTTGGCGCGGATCATGATCGTGATGCTTTCCTCGGGCTGGATGTTGAGGACGAGGGCGTTCGGCCCTGCTTCCGACTTGAGCTTCTCGCCGAAGAGCATGAGCGGGGTGCGCTTGAAGCGGATGACAACCTGCGTGAGGTGCTTGGCGAGGCGTTTGCCGGTGCGGAGGTAGAACGGGACGTCGGCCCAGCGCCAGTTTTCCACGAAGAGGCGGAGGGCGGCGAAGGTTTCCGTGTTCGAATGCGGGTCAACGCTGGGCTCGTTGCGGTAGGCCGGGACGGGTTTGCCGCCGAGGAAACCGGGGCCGTATTGGCCGCGCACGGCGTTTTCGAGGACCTCCTCCGGTTCCATGGGGCGGATGGCGTCGAGGACCTTGACCTTCTCGTTGCGCACCGCATCGCCGGAGATCGAACTCGGCGGTTCCATTGCAATGAGGGAGAGGACGCTGAGCATGTGGTTCTGCACCATGTCGCGCAGGACGCCGTAATGGTCGAGGTATCCGCCGCGGTTCTCCACGCCGAGGGACTCGGCCACGGTGATCTGGACCGAGTCCACGTAGCGGCGGTTCCAGTTCGGCTCGAAGATCATGTTGGCGAAGCGGAAGACCATGATGTTCTGCACGGTCTCCTTCCCGAGGTAGTGGTCGATCCGGTAGATCTGGCATTCGTCGAGGTGCTTGCGGAGGTCGGCGTTGAGGGCGCGCGCGCTGTCGAGGTCGCGTCCGAACGGTTTCTCGATGATGACGCGCCGATAGGCGTCCGGGGCCTCGACGAGAAGGCCCGCAGCCCCGAGTTGCGCGACCACCTTGCCGAAGAGGGTGGGCGTGACGGCGAGGTTGAAGACGACGTTGCCGCCGGGAATCCGCTGCTCCTGCTGCACGGAGGCGATTTTCTCCTTCAGCGCGGAGAAGACGGCGGGGTCGTTGAAGTCGCCGGAGAGGTAGTAGGTGGTGGAGACGAACGCCTCCCACTCGGCGGGATCGACCGGACGGGTGGCGAATTCCTTGATGTCGGCCGACATCTGCGCGCGGAAGCTCGCATCGTCACCCGGAGTGATGGCCACGCCGATGATCGCGAACTGGGGCGGGAGGAGTCCGAAGCTGCGGAGGTTGAAGAGTGCGGGGATGAGCTTGCGTTTGGTGAGGTCACCGGATGCGCCGAAAATGACGAATATGCCGGGGGGTGCGCAGTGGCGGCGTTCGGAAGCGGGCGCGTGAGTGGAGTCGGAGAGCATCTTAGCGCGAGTCTGGCGGGCTGTGTGGGGCGGCTCAATGCCAAAAGCCGGGTGCTTTGCAAAGCCGGGCCGGTGCCGTTAGCATGTGCGACCGGCGGGCCCTACGGCCCGCCCGCATTGAATGAAGATCATCGACCGTTATGTCGGCCGCGGCGTCGTGGTGACCACCCTTTACGGGCTCTTTGTGCTGAGCCTCGTGCTGGTGCTGGGCAACATCTTCAAGGAGTTGCTGGACCTGATGATCAACCGGGATGTGCCGGTGAAGTATCTTTTCCTGTTCATGCTCTACGTGCTGCCGTTTTCGTTCACGTTCACGGTGCCGTGGGGATTCCTCACCGCGGTGCTGCTCGTGTTCGGGAGGATGTCCGCCGACAACGAGATGATCGCCCTGCGGGCCTGCGGCACGAGTTTGCTGCGGGTGTGCGTTCCAGTGCTGGGCGTGGCCATCCTGCTCAGCGGCTTTACTTTCTGGATCAACTCCTCCGTGGCGCCGCTGGCGCTCGACGCGATGCGGACATCCATCGTGACCATCGCGCGCAGCAACCCGGAGTCGCTGTTCGTGGCCGACGAGGTGATCGACGAGTTCGCGGGCAAGAAGATGTTCATCACGGGCAAGGACGGGAGGAGCCTGACCGGCATCACGCTCATCGAGGAAACGCCGGGGGCGCGGCCGGAGCGTGTCATCCTCGCGCAGAGCGGGGAGATCGACGTGGACGAGAGCGGCGGCGAATTGCTGCTCACGCTGCGCAACGCGCGGTTCGAGCAGAGGGACAGCCAGGCGGAGGACGACTACTCGAAGATCCGCCACGGCATCTCCGTGGGCGAGGCCACGGTGGCGATTGAACTGCAGGACCTCGTTTCCACCTACTGGCTTTCGCGTCCGCTGCGGGCCTATACGCTTTGGGAGTTGTGGGAGTTCCTGCCGGAGGCGCGCAAGTCGGAGGACCCGAACCTGGCCGGGCGTGTCTTGGTTGAGTTGAGCAAGCGCATCTCGCTTTCCTTCGGCTGCATCGCCTTCGCCCTCGTGGCCATGCCGCTCGGCGTGACCGCGCAGCGGAAAGAAACGTCGGTCGGCTTCGCCATCAGCCTCGGACTCGCGTTCAGCTACTTCTTCTTCGTCGTCCTGGCCGAAATGCTGCGCGACAACGCGTCAGCTTACCCCTACCTGCTGCTCTGGGTTCCGAACATCCTCTTCATCGGGATCGGAACATGGCTGCTCGTGCGGTTGGACCACCGCTGAGCGAGGCGCCTCAGAGCGTGCGGCCGGCGGCGGCGGCGAAGGGGCGCAACCCCTCCACGAGATCGGCGAAGCCCGCGGGGTCCAGTTGCTGCTGTCCGTCACTGAGCGCCTCGGCCGGGTTCGGGTGGACCTCGATGATGAGTCCGTCCGCCCCGACAGCCACTGCCCCGCGGCAGAGGACTTTCACGAGGTCGGCGCGTCCGCAACCCTGGCTGGGATCAACAATCACGGGGAGGTGCGACTCCTGCCGGGCCACGGCCACCGCGGCGAGGTCGAGGGTGTTGCGGGTGTAGTTCTCGAACGTGCGGATGCCGCGTTCGCAGAGGATGACGTCCGGGTTCCCGTGGGCGAGGAGGTATTCGGCGGCGAGCAGCCATTCCTCGATGCGCATGCTCATGCCGCGCTTGAGCATGACCGGTTTGCCGCTGCGGGCGCAGGCGACGAGAAGCTGGAAGTTCTGCGCGTTGCGGGCGCCGATCTGGAGGATGTCGGCCGAGGCGGCCACGAGGTCCACATCGCGCTCGCTGAGGACCTCGGTGACGATGCGCAGGCCGGTCTCGGCGCGGGCGGCCTCCAAGAGTCGCAGGCCCTCGGGTCCGAGGCCCTGGAACTCGTAGGGGGAGGTGCGCGGCTTGTAGGCGCCGCCGCGGAGAATGGTGGCGCCGGCGGCCTTCACCGCGCGGGCGGTGGACATCAGTTGCTCCTCGCTTTCGACCGAGCACGGGCCGGCCATGAGGACGAGGTTGCCGCCGCCGATCTCGACGCCGCCGGCGTTGACGACGGTGCGGCCCTTCCTCGATTCGAGGCTGGCCAGCTTGTAGCGCTTCTGCACGCGCAGCACCTGCTCGACCTGCGGCAGGGCGGTGAGCGACTCGAGGCTTGCGTGGGTCGTCTCGTCGCCGATGGCGGCCACGACGGTCTGGTATTCGCCGCGGATCGGGTTGGGCGTGTAGCCGAGGGAGGAGATTTCGCGGATGACTTCCTCGACGAGTTCGGGGGATGTGCGCGGGCGGATGACGACGATCATGGGCTGCCGAAGCTAGCAGCCGCGCCCGTCGGCGGCAATCGCGCCGCATTTAATTGCGTGCTTTTCCGGCAGCGTGCGGCATATTGGCCGGTTCTTATGAAAGACAACGAAGAGGCCGCGGTGAAAGAACTCGTGGCCGGGAGCGGGTGCGTTCATTCCCCCGCATTGATCGAGGAGATGGTTCTGACGGCGCTGCGGTTGGGACGCGACAACGCGACGGTGGCAGACCTCAAACTTTTTGTGCGGTCCTTCAAGGAGATGCGCTACGCCGCGAGGGTGTTCCATCCCTACGAAGACCGCAAGAAGGTGGCGGTTTTCGGTTCCGCCCGGGTGAAGCCCGAGACGACCGAGTTCATCATGGCCGAGGAGATGGGGCGTCGACTCGTCGAGCGCGACTTCATGGTCATCACCGGCGGCGGCGACGGGATCATGGGCGCGGCCCAGAAGGGAGCCGGGCGCGACCACAGCTTCGGGCTAAACATCCGACTGCCCTTCGAGCAGCGGGCCAACGAGACGATCCACGGGGACAAGAAGCTCATCAACTTCAACTACTTCTTCACCCGCAAGGTCAACTTCGTGAAGGAGACCGACGCGTTCGTGCTCTTCCCCGGCGGCTTCGGCACGCAGGACGAGGGCTTCGAGTGCCTCACGCTCATGCAGACGGGCAAGTCGAAGATCACGCCGCTGGTGCTGGTTGACACGCCGGACGGACGCTACTGGGAGACGTGGGAATTCTTCATCAAGAACGACCTGCTCCGGATGAAGCTGATCTCGCCGACGGACTTCCATCTCTTCAAGATCTTCCACAACTGCGACGAGGCGATTGAGCACATCCTGCAGTTCTACCGCAACTTCGTGTCCTACCGGTGGGTTCGCGAGCGGATGGTCATCCGCTTGAAGTCCCAACTCACCGACCGCGGGCTCGAACTTCTCAACGACCAGTTCAAGGCCGTTCTGGTCTCCGGACAGATCGAGCAGACCGGGCCGCTGCCAGAGGAGGCTGATGAAGCCGGCATCGCCGAACTTCCGCGCCTCGTGCTCACGCCGAAGAAAACCGACTTCGGGACACTCCGGCTGTTGATCGACACGATCAACACCTTGGACACGAAACCCTGAGCTGCGGCCGCGCCGCAGCAAGCCGAGCCCATGAGCAAGGAGCGGAAGGTCAGCCTCTACGACACGACCCTGCGTGACGGCACGCAGGGGACGGGCATTTCCTTCAACGTCCTGGACAAGCTCCGCGTGGCGGCGCGGTTGGACGAGTTCGGCATCGACTACATCGAGGGCGGTTGGCCGGGGTCGAACCCGAAGGACGCCGAGTTTTTCGCCGAGGCGCGAGGACGGACCTGGCAGCACGCGAAGCTCACGGCGTTCGGCATGACCCGCCGCGGTGGGGTGCGGGTCGAGGATGATGCCCAAGTGAGGATGCTGCTCGACGCGGAGACCCCGGTCATCACGATCGTGGGCAAGACGTGGCCGCTCCATGTGCGGGAGGTTCTCGGGGTCGGGCTGGACGAGAACATCGCAATGATCCGCGACACCGTCGCCTACCTGAAGGCGCAGGGGCGCGTGGTTTTCTACGACGCGGAGCACTATTTCGACAGCCGGCGGGAAGATCCGGAGTATTCGCTGGCGACGATCCGCGCAGCGGCTGAGGCCGGGGCCGAAGTGGTCGTCCTTTGCGACACCAACGGCGGGACTCTTCCGGAGGCGGTGGCCGCGGCGACTTCGGAGGCGCTGCGCGAGATCGGCTGCGCGGTGGGCATCCACACGCACAACGACTCCGGGCTCGGCGTGGCCAATGCCCTGGCTGCGGTCCTGGCCGGGGCGTCGCAGGTGCAGGGGACAATCAACGGCTACGGCGAACGCGTGGGAAACTGCAACCTCACGACCATCATCCCGAATTTGCAGGTGAAGCTGGGGCTGAACGCCGTGCCGGATCTCGGGCGTTTGACCGAACTCTCCCGCTTCGTGGACGAGGTGGCGAACGTCACGCCGGACATCCGTGCGCCCTACGTCGGCACCGCGGCCTTCACGCACAAGGGCGGGCTTCATGTCCACGCCGTGCAGAAACTCGCGCGCTCCTACGAGCACATCGCACCGGAGATCGTGGGCAACGACCGGGTGGTTGCCATCTCCGATCTTTCCGGGCAGTCCAGCGTGCTGGCCAAGGCGGAGGCGATGGGTTTGTCCGCGACCAAGGGCTCAACCGAGGTCGCAGCCGTGCTCAAGGAAGTGAAGCGTCTCGAGCACGAGGGCTACGAGTTCGAGGCGGCGGAGGGGTCGTTCGAACTCCTCCTGCGCCGCTTGCTGGGCGAGCACGAGCCGCTCTTCGATCTGGTGGAATACCACTGCGATTTCCTGCGCTCAGGACGCCCGGGCAGCGATTGGAACAAGTGCGAGGCCACGGTGAAGATCCGCGTGGGCGGCGAGGAGGCGCACACGGTGGGCTCGGGCGACGGCCCGGTCAACGCACTCGACGCGGCGCTGCGCAAGGCGCTCGAACCTTTCTACCCGGCCATCAGGGATGTCCGGCTCGACGACTACAAGGTGCGCATCATCAACAGCCGCCGCGGCACGGCGGCGCGGACGCGGGTGCTGATCCTCTCGACCGACGGGCGGATGAGTTGGGGCACGGTGGGCGTGTCGGACAACATCATCGAGGCGAGTTGGCAGGCGCTGGTGGACAGCTTCGATTACGCGGTGGCGGCGGCGCGCGGCGCCTGAGGGCTTGTCAGTTCCGCTGACCGCCGTAGCGGTCCACCTTGAATTCCCCCTGACGCAGTGTCTTGGGCGGCGTCTCGGCCCTCGAGGGGCCCTGGCCGAGTTCGTCCACGACACGGGCTTGCAGGCGGAAGGTGTTGATCGGGACGCCGACGCGGCGGTTGCCACCCTGGAGCGTGCGGCGTCCGAGGATGAACTCGTAGGGCCGGTGGTAGTTGGTCAGGTCCTTGCGGTAGGAGCCCTGGTTGATGCCGATGCGGAGGTTCTTGCGGATCTCGAAGTGCAGGTGCGCGACATACATGCCGAAATTCGTGCCGATGCTGCCGACGAGTTGGCCGCGCCGGATCTGCTGGCCCTCGCGCACGAAGATCTGGTGCAGGTGGGTGTAGAACGAATCCACGTAGTTCCAGCGTCCGCCCTCCCAGTAAACATGGCGGACGATCACTGTCTTGCCCCAGCCCATGCGGGCGTTGCGGGCGTAGATGCAGAGGCCGTGGGCGGTGGAATAGACCGGAGAGCCGAGGTCGGTGTTGCCCATTCCGTTGCCGTTCCAGTCGTCGCCCATGTGGCGTCCGACGATGAGGCCGCGCGAGCGGTAGTAGCCCTCGGCGTCCGGCTTGCCCACGGGCATGTCGAACCCGTCGGCGCTGCGGGTGGGGGCGTATTTGACGCGCTCGGGGAGGCCCGGTCCGTCGTCCTGCGCCCGGCTGGCCGCGGTCCAGACAAACAGGGCTGCGAGGCAGGCGATCGCGCAACGCATCATCGGCGGAAGCTTACGGGCGGCGTGCTTGACGGGCAAGTGCGCGGCTTGCCTTGGGTGCGAGCGGCCGTCTAGAAAAGTGGTGGTGAATTCGATCCTCCTGCTGGGCACCGGCCCGGGTTCCGCCGTCAAGGGCCGCGCCTGCACCTCCGTCGTGTTGCGTCTCGGCGAATCGTGCGTGCTGGTGGATGCGGGTGAACCGTGCAGCCTGCGTTTGCACGAGCGCGGCATCCGGTTCTCTTCGCTGGACGCGGTTTTCCTCACGCACGGGCACTCCGACCACACGGGCGGCTTTCCCATGCTCATCCAGGGCTCTTGGCTGGAACCGCGGAAGCGTTTGCTGCCGGTTTACCTGCCGGCCGAGTTGATCGCGCCGCTGCGTGCATGGCTCGAGGCGGTTTACCTGCCTCCGGGCCTGCTCGGTTTCGACCTCGATTTCCGCCCGTGGGTCGCGGATGCCGAGTTTCATGTGGCGGGAAAGTTGCTGGTCACGCCGTATCCGACGCACCATCTCGACGGGCTGCGGCAGATCATCGATCCGGACGCGTCCGACCGGTTCAAGACGTTCTCCCTCGCGGTCGAGGGGGCCGGGCGCCGCGTGGTGTTCAGTTCGGACCTCGGGGCGCCCGAGGATTTGGCTCTGCAGTTGTCGCAGCCGTGCGACCTGCTCGTCTGCGAGGTGTCCCATTTCGCGCCGGAGGAACTGTTCGACTTCCTGCGGGGCAAGCCCGTGCGGAGACTGGTGCTGACCCATCTCGCGCCGGATCTCGCCGGAACCGAGGCGGAACTGCAGGCTGCGGCGGCCGCGGCGCTGCCCGAGGCCGAACTTGTCTCGGTGGCGAAGGACGGCGACGAGATCGAGTTCTAGTTGCCGGGGGGGACGGCCGGGGGCGGAGTGCCTTGCGGGGGGGCGGCCACGCGGACCACGGGGACGGGGAAGCGCATGCGCATGTCGCCGTCGATACGGATTTCGACGTGGTGGATGCCGAATTTCTTGATCTGAACGCCGCCGAAGAAATGCACGTTCGTCGCGCTGCCTTCGATCTCGCGGAGTTCGAAGTCGATGCCGGCCTCGGCCACGGGCTGGTCGTCCGGGTCGAGGATGCGGGAGTCCTGGTGGAAGCGTCCGACACCGCCGCACCACCGCGTCCAGAGGCAGAGCTTGAAGAATCCGATGGGAAGCTGCGGTGCGGGGATGGCGCCGATCACACCCACGAGCGTTTGCGCCCCGCTGGCCTCGGTGCGCACATCCTCGCAGAGGACGACGGATTGAAGGTCGGGAATGATGGGATCCATGCCCGCATCATGCCCGCTCAACGCGGCCAGACCAGCCAAACAGTGACGACGATGGCCAAGGCGACGCGATACCAGCCGAAGATCTCCATGCCGTGCTTCTGCAGGTATCCGACCATCCACTTGACGGCGAGGACGGCGGAGAGCCAGGCGGCGAGGAAGCCGGTGGCGAGGGGAGCCCAGCCGTAGGTGGCGAGCATTTCGGCCCCGTGCTTGAGAACGTCCTTGGCTGTGGCAGCGCCCAGTGTGATGACGCCGAGGAGGAAGCTGAGTTCGACGGCGGCGGGCAGGGAGAGGCCGACGAGGACTCCGCCGACGATGGTAATCAGGCTCCGGCTCACGCCCGGCCACATGGCGATGCACTGGGCCGCGCCGACGATGATCGCCATGCGGATCGTCAGGTCGTTGAGATCAAGCCCGCTGCCCGGCGTCGCGCCCTCGCGGCGCCGCATTCTCGAGACGATGAGGATGGCGATGCCGCCCGCGAACCATGCGGCGACGACCGGCCAGAGTCCCCATTCATCGCCCCCGAACAGGTATTTCTTGATCGGCTTCTCCAGCAACAGGCCGAGGACGGCGGCGGGGATGAAGGCGGCGACGAGATTGAGGGCGAGGCGGCGGCCGACCGGGTTGTGTCCCGCGAGGCCGGCGAGCATCTGCCCGACCCGCGCGCGGTAAAGCCCGAGCACGGCGACGATGGCGCCGGCCTGGATCGAGATGGCAAAGGCGTCGGCAGCTTCGCTCGACGGGATGCCCATCAACCGCTGGGCGAGGAGGAGGTGTCCGGTCGAACTGACCGGAAGGTATTCCGTGAGGCCCTCGACCAGACCGAGGACCAGCGCTTGGAAAATGTCCACGTGGCGGCGGACGCGTGGTTGCGCGGGCCCTTAGATGGCCTCGTCGCCCGTCTCGTCGGTGCGGATGCGGATGGCCTCCTCGATGGGGAGGATGAAGACTTTGCCGTCGCCGATCTTGCCGGTCTTGGCGGACTTGACGATCGTCTCGGTGGCCTTGGCCACGTTTTCGTCGGTCACGACGATCTCGATTTTCACCTTGGGAAGGAAGTCCACGGTGTATTCGCTGCCGCGATAGATTTCGGTGTGACCCTTCTGGCGGCCGAAGCCCTTAACCTCGGTGACGGTCATGCCTTCGATGCCGACCTCAGCCAGCGCTTCTTTGACATGCTCCATCTTGAAAGGTTTAATAATGGCCTCAATTTTCTTCATGACATGCGCGTTGTAGTCGAGCGGAAGGGGAATGCAAGCCAAGAAGAGGCGCGCACCGAAGGAAAACCCGCATGAGCATCATGCGACTCCGCCGGTCGCGGCTGCGCGGCTGGCTGAAAAAGTTCCCGCGCCGGCGCCATGTGCGCGGCTCGTGGCTCCACCGTGTGCTGGGGGACCGGGTGTTCGCGCCCGAATTGTGGCGTCCGGACCGGAGGAGCGTGGCGTCCGGGGTGGCCACGGGTTTGTTCTGGGCGATGATGCCGATTCCGTTCCAGATGCTGCCGGCCGGAGTGACGGCTTTCATCATGCGCTTCAACGTGCCCGCGGCGATCTCGGTGGTGTGGGTGACCAATCCGATCACGTGGCCGGTGATCCTTTACTGGCAATACCGCCTCGGTTGCCGTCTGCTCGGGCAGGCGGTTCCGGAACTCGATTCGATGGACGCGATGCTTTCGCTGCTGGCCCATGTGCCGATCCCCCTGCTCCTCGGCTGTCTCGTTTGCGGCGCGGTGATCGCGCCCCTCAGCTACGCGGCGGTGAACTTCCTCTGGGATACGCTGGCTCGGCGCTGGTGGCACAGCCACGGGCGGCCGGCGGCGCAACAAGATCCGAGCGAGTGAGCGGTCCCGGAAACAGCGAGACGGCGGTTGCTGTCCAGTGCAGGTTCGTGCGCGGTCGCAACGCGTTGTTGTGCCACGCCGACTTCGGGCCGGTCTTCATGGACCTCTACCTCCACCTCGGAGGCTTGGGCGTGGTGCTCGACGGCGGGGCCGACGGGAAGCTGAAACTGCTCTTGGCGGCGGTGACGTTGCATGCGGCGTCGCGGCCGCGGGCGGAGACGATCGCGTGGACGCTGCACCTCGAGGAGGAGCGTTTGAATCTTTTTGCCGTGGCGGAGAATCCGACGGGGCGCGTGATGGGGCAGGTGTTCAATCGCCAGGTGAAGTCGCTGCCGGGCAACGTGCTCCATGCGGAGACGGCGGTGGCGGACGGGGCGCGCAGACGCAGTTCGGTGGACTTCACCGGCGGAGGTGTCAGCGATGCGGTGGCTGCCTTCTTTGCGCAGAGCGAGCAGCGGGGTGCGCGTTTCTTCGAGTTGGGCGGCGATTGCTTCGCGCTTCTGACCGCGCAACCCGACTGCGATGAGGAATGGCTGGGGGCGGTGACGGCGGCTGAAGTGGCGGGGTTGGCCGACGAGCGCGAACGGCCGCCCCTCGAGACACGCTCCTACCGATTCGAGTGCGGATGCACGCCCGAACGCATCGCTGCAGCCATCGGGCCGGCGGTGCGGGGCGACTTGGACGGCGTCTTCGGCCATGAGGATCACGTGCGCGTGACGTGTCCGCGTTGCGGCGTGGTCCACGAGATCGGGCGCTCGGAGTTCGACGGCGCCTAATCGGCGTCGCGCCAGGGCTTGATCATTTCCAACTCGGCGGTGGAAACAGACTCCGGCGGGACGCTGCGCGCCAATTGCCGGGCCTCGTCCGTGCGCCCGTTCGCGGCGAGCACCGCGGCCAGCACGGCTCGCTGGTAGGGTTGGATTTGCGCCGGGTCGAGGGACACGCCGTTGAAGACGGCAAGCGCGGCGTCAGGCTTGCCGTTCTTCAACTGGGTGAGCGCGAGCGTGATGCGGTAGGCGAGCATTCGCGGTTCGGCGGCGACGAGATCGCGGGCGCCGCTCTCATCGGCTCGTCGGCCGGTGAGGGCGGCGAAGTAGCGGTGGTCGTTCTGGACGACGGGGTCAGCCGGCAGGGCCTTGACCATGCGGTTGTAGAGCTGGAAAAGCTCTTCGGCATCCTGCCGGCGCTGGATGATGGGAACGAGTGCCTGGAAGGCCTGCCGGGCGGTGGAGGGGTTATTGGTCAGGCGGATGAGTTCCTGCTCGAGGACCGTTTCCTCGCCGAGGCGCTCGAGGTATTGGATGACATACCACATCAGGTCCGGAGTGGGGGCTGCCTCGATGACGGCGCGGCGGTAGAAGGTGCCGGACTCGCCCTCGTCGCCCAACTCGCGGGCCGCACGGCCGCGGTAGAGGAGGACGATAGGAGCCTGCAGGGGGAGGTTGGTGCGCTCGAGGAGCTCGGCGATGTCCTTCCAGTCGCCCCGGCCGGCCATGGCGTCGAGACGGATGAGGAAGAGGTCGCTGCGTGACAGCGCCTCCTCGAGGGGAAGGACGGTGAGAACCTGGTCGAACTCGCGTTGCTGGTTGAGCCACCGCGTGAGGCCGGCCACCTGCTCGGGCGTCCCGCCGCGGTAGTCGCTGATGATTCGGCTGATCGTTTCCGCGCGGCCCTTCGGATCGACCTGCAACTCGGCCGCGGCGGCCGCGAATTTATGGTCGTCCGTCGCAAGAGGGTGCTGCCGCAGGGCTTCGATCCATCCTCGCGCCGCGGGTGCTCGCAGGGCGGGGGAGGAAAGGAGGGTGACAAGGGCCTCGAGGCCGGCTTGATCGCCCTGCCCGGCCAAGGGTTCCAGCAGGCTGATGGCAGCGGCGACGGACTCCGGGGTGTTCGCGGCGAAATCGAGCTTGGCGAGGAGCAGTGCGGCCTCGGGCCCGGCCCCGGCTTCGATGGCCTCCCTCAGGGCCTGCATGGCGTCGGGGATGCGCTGCTGTGCGATGCGGATGCGGCCCACGATGAGCAGGGCTTCGGCTGTGCGCTCGCCTTGCTGGAGAAGCTGGAAGGCTTCGCGCTCAGCCACCCCGAGATCCCCGAAGCGAAGGCCGGCCTCGGCCAGGTCCACGCGGTCCTGGGTGGTGGCGTTTCCGGAGTCGATGAGTTGTTGCAGGAAGCCTGCGGCCTCGGCGCGGCCCGCCGCGAGGAGCACTCGCGCGTAGGCCCTCTGGGCTTCAGGCACAGACGGTCCGACTTGGATGGCGGAGGAAGCATTGTTGAATGCGTCCTGCACGTTTCCCGCGGCGAGGAGTTCGACGGCCTTGTCCGCAAACTGGCGCGCGCGCCATTCTTTGATCCTGGGAAAGGCGATCGCGCCGGCGACGGTCAGGAGCACAAGGACGGTGAGGGCGGAGACAATCACCCGGCGAACCATGCGGCGTCTGCTGAGATCGCGAAGCTCGCCCGCGCTCAGATCCTCTTCTTCATGAGGAAGCTCCTCCGGTCCGCCGCTCATCTCCTTGTCTTGCGCTCGTAAGTCTGGAGGAACTCCCACGCCTCCTGATGTTCCCCGCGATCATGGGCCGCCCGGGCGGCGAGATACCAGATGTAAGCAGGGGCGTCGGGCATTTGCATGATCCGGCGAAGTTGGAAGAAGGCGTCGTTCTTCCGCCGGGCATTGTCGAGTGCCTGATAATACGCGATGGCCGTTGAAATGTCCATCGGGGCAAGGACGGCCGCGCGCTCGATCGTGCGGAGGTCGCTGCGGCTGATCGGCGCGGGCAGGGCTGGACGCGGGCCGAACTGGAAATAGAGCTCGAGTGCTTCCTCGAGGCGCTGCGTCGCCAGGGCACGGTCCACGAGCACACGCCAGCCGAGGCGCTTGAGGCGCGGGCTGGACTCGCCCATGCGGTCGAGATCGGTCCCCATCGAGTTGTCGAGCATGTAGCGCATCACCGGCTCGACGAGGTGGTCCGGCGCCTGCGAGAGGTTGCCTGTCATTGCCAGCAACCGCGGCAGGCGCTTGGCACCGCGCTCGCGTGCCGCCCGGATGCGCGCGAATTCGAATTCGGGGTCATCCGGTTGGAGGCGCAGGAGGGTTGCCATGACGGCCGGGTTGCCTTTCGCCTGGTTGAGATAGCCGGCATACATTTCGACCCGCTTGCCGGGTGGTGTGCGACGCATGGCCTCCTGCCACGCGAAGACGGCGCGCCCCGGGTTGACGGGCAGCCAGAAATATCCCTCCTTCTCGATGACCCAGTTCATGTAGGGGAGCAGGGCGGCGACGGCACGGAACTCGTTCCACGCAGCGTCAGGTCTGCCGTTCTCCAGGTGATACACGGCGAGGGACCAGTGGATGCTCCAGTCGAGAGGCCTGAGCGCGGCACACTTCTGGAGGATTGCCACGGCCTGGTCCTCCTGCCCGGCCTCCTTCGCCGCGCCGGCTTTGGCCCGCAGCGGTTCGATGCCTTGCACTGCCGGGAGCATGGGCATGTTGAGCGCCGAGAGCATCCACAGCGTGCCGATGCCCGCGAGGACGAGGCCTCCTCCGCGCAGGGAGTTGCGGACCGCCGGCCCGAGCAGCGCGCCCGAAGGGGCCGAGAGCGCGAGCGATGCAAGGAAGAGCGCGGGAAAGAGCGAGCCGACGCGGTGCGCGCTGACCTCGAAAAACGCGTTGAAGATCAGGACCACCGCGCAGGAGAGCGAGGCGGAACGCACTGCTGTCCCCGGGCCGCGCCGCGCCGCGTGTCCGAGGTAGATCAGCACCGCGAACGCGGCGCCGACCGCCATCAAGGCGAGCCACCCGCCCTCCGACGCCAGCCACAGGAAGCTGCTTTCGGGGTGGACCGGGCGACGGTCGAACGCCTTCTCGAAATCGAGGTAGAACGGCAGCACGAACTCGAAGTTGCCGAGGCCGAAGCCGGTGAGGGGAGCGTCTGCGAGCATTGAACGCGTGATCCGGTAGAACTGGACGCGGAAATCCGCATCGCCGCCGCTTTCCACCGTCTCCCGCAGCGAGACGAAGCGCTCCGTCAGCGGGCCGGCGCCGATGGCGAAGAGGGCGAGGGCGATGAGCAGGAAGGACACGGCCACGGCCGCGTAGCTGTATTGGGCCCGGGCGATGCCGAAGAACATCCAATAGGCGAAGCCTCCGCACAGGAGGATGGTGACACCGCCACGCGAGCCGTTGAGCAAGACGCACCAAACGAAGACCGCAAGGACGGCAGCCCAGAAAACCAGCCCGGCGCGGTGCGCGTGGCGGACGGATTGATGGACGAGCGCCAGAGCCATGATGCCGCCCATGCCAAGGACCGAGCCCCATTGGTTGCGGTTGGTGAACGGCCCGAAGCCGTGCGCGCTGTCCCACAAGGATGGTGTCCCGCCCACCTGGTTGAAGATCAGCGCGAGCACAGCGAGGCCGGCGAGCGCCCCGGTGTAAAGGCGCGCCATGGCGTCGCGGTTGTAGTGGTCCCATGGTTGCATGGCGCACCACGCCGCCAACGCGACGCCTGTCATCCAAAGCAACCACACATGCAGAGTCAGCCATGGCTGCGGGGTCAGGAACGCGGAGGCAGCCACGGCAGGCATCCTGGAAAGGCTTTCGCGCCATGCCGGTTCGGACATCAGGCCGTGGGGGAAGTAGGCGGCCAGCGGGGCCAGTGCGACCAAACCTAGGACGATCAGCAATGAGGGCCGCGGCGCCTTCAATGGTGGCCAAATGATCCAAAGCAGGCCGACACCGATCGTCACCAGTCCCTGCGCCCACAGGGGGCGCCCGCCCGCCAGCGCGATGCCGGCCACCAACGTGGCCGCGAGCAGCCAGCCGCCCGCCGGGACCATGAACAGATCCTCGCGTCGCTGCCATGCCGGGGGCGCTTTCTCCATGCCGCAGCAGAACGTAACGGCCCGCGCGTCCCGCGGCAACGCGGGTGTCGCGGCGGCATTCAAATTGTTCAAGTTTTGTTGAATTCGGGACGCCGGCCGCTACCTTGACCTGCCCATGCCCCCGCTCGTCGCCCCCACGACCAAGCGCCGTGCGCCGTCGAAACTCTCGCCGGCCGAGCGGGAGGTGGTGGAGTTCTTCGTGCATCTCGGACGTTACTTCTCGCTGCCGCGTTCGGTCGGGGAAATCTACGGGTTGCTCTTCGCCACAGGAGGGCAGCATTCATTGGACGATCTCGTCGCGCGGCTCGGCATCAGCAAGGGGTCCGCGAGTCAGGGCTTGCGGATGTTGCGCACGGCCGGAGCGGTCAAGCTCAGTTACCGCGCCGGGGACCGGCGGGACTACTACGAGGCGGAGGCGGAGTTGCCCGCTCTCATCCGGGGATTTTTGCGTGACCAGTTGGCGCTGAAACTGGAGCATGCAGGGGATCGCCTTGGAAATCTGCAGGAAGTCGTCAGCAACCCTGGGAACGGTGCTCCGGAGGGGCTCGAAACCCGGGTCGGACGGCTGGTTTCGTGGCATGGCAAGGCGCGCCGGCTTGTTCCCCTCGTTTCGACATTCTTGAAAATCTGATCCGATGAACGCTCTCCTGCCGCCCGAGACCGTGGAGCCACGCTGGTTCTGTCTGCGCACGCAGCCGAAGCACGAGAAGATCGCGGCAGGGCTGCTGAGGTCGCGGGCCGGGCTCGAGGTTTTCAGCCCCGTGGTGCGTTTCCAGCGCGCGACCTTGCGCGGGAAGAAGTGGTTCGAGGAGGCCCTTTTCCCCTGTTACATTTTTGCGCGATTCGCCTACCAGACCCAACACCGCCTGGTTGGTTCGTCCATGGGTGTCACGAAGATCGTCGGCTTCGGCGGCCTCCCCGCCGTGGTGGACGAGGACGTCATCGGCGAACTGCGACACTACGTGCAGGACAACGAGACGATCGAGATCGTCCCGGAGATCATACCGGGCGACGAGGTCACCGTCCTCGACGGACCGTTCCGCGGCCTCCGCGCGGTCGTCACACGGATCATGCCCGCGAAGGAAAGGGTCGCCGTGCTGCTCGATTTGCTGGGAACGCAACGCGAGGTCGAGGTCACAGCGGCGCGGGTCATCCCGGGCAAGGTCCACCCGCTCTCAGGACGGGCGACAGCTTGAGCTGACGGAGATTTTTTGCAGGTCGACAACAACGAAGCAACGGCCGGCCGGGGAATGTCCCCGGCCAAGGGCGGCAGCTTGTCGCGATTCAGCGCATGATCTTCGATGACACAACTCCGCCGCCCGAGCGGCGCGAACCTCCCCGCGAGGAGCCGGTGGAAACACGGCGCCGCCGCCGGCGCTCATCGCCGTCCGGCAGCTCCGGCGGGCGCCGCCGCTCGAGCCGGTCCTCCTTCGACGAAGCCATGAGGCTCGAAGCCCCGCGACCGCCGGCGGCCGAACCGAACCACATCGCGTGGCTCTGGGTCTTGGGCCTCCTCATCGTGGCCGTCCTGGGCTTCTCTTGGTATCTGCACGCAAACGGCCCCAAGGTCGCGAAGCTGCCCGGTGGCGCGCCGTCGGGTTCACTGAAGCCCTACATCGATCCGGTCCTCGCGCCATTGGAGGCGGGCCAGGCTGGATTCAGCACGTCGAGCCTCGATGAGTTGGCCGGGCGGTTCCGGAACGAGCGCGCGGTCGTGGAGGGCGAGGCGAAGGAAATTTACAGCATGGCCATCACCATGGCGGAGATCCTCCGGGAGGCTCTCGCCGACCGGGAACGCCACCTCGAGCGCATGGGGCAGATCGCAGGCCGCGCAAATGCCATCACAACCAACGAGCGCAAGCACCTCGAACTCGCGGTGAGCGTCAGCTGGCAGCGCAACTCCGGCGCCTACCGCGACCGCCTCGAGGAGCTTTGGGGCCGCGTTACGCGCATGGAATACGGGCGCGGCAGCGCGCCGGCTGTCATCACCCCGTCCACGCCCGAGCCCGCCGAATCATGAGCAACCAAGACGCACCCCGCCGCATTGTCGTCATCGGCAGCAATTCCTTCTCCGGCGCCAGCTTCGTCTCCCATTGCCTGCGCGAAGGCTGGGAGGTGCTGGGGACAAGCCGATCAGAGGAGGCCGCCCCGGTCTTCCTGCCCTACCGCTGGCAATGCTCCGCAGCTGAACTCGCCCGCTTCCGCTTCGCCCAACTCGACCTCAACCTGCACACGGCGGAGTTGCTCGACGCCATCGCGGCGTTCGGCGCGCCCTACGTGGTCAACTTCGCCGCGCAGAGCATGGTGGCCGAGAGCTGGGAGCACCCCGAGCACTGGTATCAGACCAACGTGGTCGCCAACGTTCGCCTGCACGACGGCTTGCGCAAGATCGGCGCACTCAAGAAATACGTCCACATCTCCACGCCCGAGGTTTACGGAAGCTGCTCCGGCGACGTGCGGGAGGACGCGCCATTCAACCCCAGCACCCCCTATGCAGCCTCGCGGGCGGCCTGTGACCTGCACCTCAGGACGTTCATCCGCCAGCACGGCTTCCCCGCCGTTTTCACCCGCGCGGCGAACGTCTTCGGCCCCGGCCAGCAACTCTACCGCATCGTCCCGCGCACTCTCCTCTTCCTCGCCCTCGGCCAGAAGCTGCAACTCCACGGCGGGGGACACTCCGTGCGCTCGTTCATCCACATCGATGATGTTTCCGACGGCACCCTCCGGGCGGCACTCGAGGGCGACCCGGGCGATGTCTTCCACCTCTCGACGACCCGCACCATCTCCATCCGCGACCTCGTCGGCCTGATGTGCGCTCAGGCCGGTGTTCGCTTCGAGGATTTCGCCGAGATTGTCGCCGATCGTCCGGGCAAAGATTCGGCTTACCTTCTTGATGCCACGCTGGCTCGGGAGAAACTCGGCTGGAGCGACCGCGTGTCGCTCGAGCAGGGCATCGCGGACACCCAGCGCTGGATCGCCGACAACTTGGACGCCCTGCGTGCGCAACCGATGCACTACATCCACAAAGCTTAGAAAATCTCTGCGGGCGGCCGCCCGGCAAACCATCATCAACACTATGTCAAAAATACTCGTCACTGGCGGATTCGGCTACGTTGGCAGCCGGTTGGTCCCTCATCTCCTCTCGCTCGGCCACGATGTCCGGGTGCTCGACCTCATGCTCTACACCGAGGCCGGTTTGGAGTCGCTCCAAGCGGACCCGCAATGGCCCGAGTGGCAGGGACGATTCTCGCTCGTGCGCGGCGACCTTCGCCACGAAGCCTCCGTGCGCGAGGCGCTTGACGGACGCGACACGATCATCCACCTCGCGGCCATCTCGAACGACCCGACCGGCGACATCGACGAGGTTCTCACCCGGCAGGTCAATTTCGACGCCGTCGGCATGCTGCTCGCGCTGGCCCGCGAGGCCGGGGTGACGCGCTTCATCAACGCCTCGTCATCGAGTGTCTTCGGCGCCCGGACGGAATCCGAGATCAACGAGGAACTCGAGCCGGAACCGCTCACCTACTACTCGAAATACAAGGCGCTCTCGGAGTGGCTCGTCCTCGCCGCATCCTCGCCCGAATTCTGCGCGGTCAACATCCGTCCGGCCACGATCTGCGGCTACTCGCCCCGCCAGCGTTTCGACCTCACGGTGAACAAGCTGACCGCCGATGCGTTGCGCAAGCGGGTCATCACCGTCCACGGCGGACAGCAACGCCGCCCCAATGTCGGCATGACCGACATGATCAACCTCTACGGACTGCTCGTTGGCGTGGAGGCGGCGAAGATCAACGGCCGGACGTTCAACTTCGGCTTCGAGAACCACAAGGTGATCGGCATCGCCGAGATCATCCAGACGGAGCTCGCCGACCTCGGCGTCGAGATCAAGGTGACCGACACGACCGACCACCGCGACTACCACATCTCGTCCGCCCGCATCCTGCGCGACCTCGGCTACCAGCCGGTCAGCAGCATCCGGCAAGAAGTCGCGAACCTCCGCAAGGTTCTCGAGGGCGGCCAGTTCCCGGACATCGACGCGGCCGAACACTACAACATGAAGTTCATGCAACTCGGCCGCGATGCCGGTTGCCACTCCTTCCTCGCGCGCTGATGGCTTCCACAAAGATCATTCCTTACACGGAAGCGCCGGCCTTCTTCGAGCGGCTGCGCGCTTCGGGAAAACGTCTCGTGCAGTGCCACGGGACGTTCGACCTGCTTCACCCGGGCCACATCGTGCACCTCGAGGATGCACGGAAGCTCGGTGACGTGCTGGTTGTCACGGTCACGGACGAGAAGCACGTGAACAAAGGTCCGGGACGCCCCTATTTCAATGATGTCCTGCGCACGCGCACCCTGGCCGCGCTCGAATGCGTGGACCACGTGGTTCTCATCCCGCATACCGCCGCGGTCGAGGCCATCGAGACGGTCAAGCCGCACATCTACTGCAAGGGCACGGAATACGCCGACGCCTCGACCGACGTCACCGGCAACATCCACGACGACGTTTCCACCGTCCGTCGCCACGGTGGTGAGGTCCGCTACATCGGCGATGTGGTATTCAGCTCGACCCGCCTGCTCAACCGCCACTTCGACAGCGGGAACCCGGAAGTCACGGAGTTCTGCCAGTCGCTGGCCGGTCGCTGCACGCCTCAGCAACTTGCCGATGCCGTCAACGCATTCTCCGGTCTGCGCGTGCTCGTGGTCGGCGACACGATTTTCGACAAATACACCTTCGTCAAAGTCCAGGGTCTCACCTCGAAGAACCGCATCATCTCCGGACGCTACCTCGAGGAGGAGGCGCAGGCGGGAGGCGCTCTTGCCGTCTACCGCCACATCAAGCAGTTCACCCCGAACGTCCGTCTCCTCTCGCTCCTCGGCACCGAGGCGTGGCTCGAGCCGACGCTCCGCCTTTACCTGCCGCGCGAGGACGATGCCACCATCCGCTCGGCCGGCTTTGTCTCGATCATCAAGCAGCGCTATGTCGAGCCCGTCAGCGAGGGCAAGGACCTCAGCAAGCTGTTCGCCGTCAACTTCCTCAATTCCGACGCGCCCGACGCATCCACGGTCTCGCGCCTTGCCGACAAACTGCGGGAAGAAATGAAGTCTTGCGACATCGTCGTGCTGGCCGACTTCGGCCACGGACTCATGCAGCCTGCGGTGCGGGATCTTCTGCAGGACGAGGCCCCGTTTCTCGCCCTCAACTGCCAGACGAACTCGAACAACCACGGGTTCAACATCATTTCGCGTCAATACCGGCGCGCCGATGTCTTCTCGCTGGACGAACAGGAGTTGCTGCTCTCCGCTGGCCATCGCCACATAGACCACGCCGCTGAGTTGGAGAAACTCCGCGCCCATCTCGGCGCCCGCGCCGGTTGGCTCACCCGCGGAGCCGTCAAGACCATCGGCGTCACGGTCGAGGGCAGTCAGGCCGCCTGCCCGCCGCTCGGCGACGACGTCACGGATACCATTGGTGCGGGCGACGCATTCTTCTCCGTCATGGCGCTTGCCGCCGCGCGCGGCCTGCCGGTGGACATCACGACTTTCCTCGGACAACTGGCCGGTGCCCAGGCGGTGAAGATCGTGGGCAACCGCGACCCGATCTCGAAACCGGTGCTGCTCAAGAGCGGGATGTCCCTCCTCAATCGCGATCCGGCATGACGCCCAAAACTCCAGACCTCGAACGGATCGCCGCGGAGTTGCGAGCGCAGGTGATCGGCCTGTCGCATCGCGCCAAAACCCCGCACCTCGGATCGTCGCTCTCGTGCATCGATCTGTTGGTCGCGCTCTACTGGGAGTTTCTGCGCATCGACCCGGCAAAGCCGGACGCCGCCGACCGCGATCGCTTCATCCTCAGCAAGGGCCACGCCGCGCCCGCTCTCTACGTGACGCTCTGCCGCCGGGGCTTCTTCGACCATCGTCTGCTCGATGATTACGGCAAGGATGACGCCGCCCTCGCCGAGCAACCCGCACCCAGCTGCGCTCCCGGGGTCGAGTGGGCGACGGGATCGCTCGGACACGGGTTGCCCGCTGGCCTCGGCATGGCCTTGGCGGCCCGCATCCGCGGGCTCGACTACCGCACGGTCGTCCTTCTGAGCGACGGCGAGTGCAACGAGGGCAGCGTTTGGGAGGCCGCGCTCATGGCCGCGGCGCAGAAGCTCGGCTCCCTCACCGTGCTGGTCGATTACAACAAGTGGCAGGCGACCGGACGCAGCAACGAGGTCATGGCCCTCGATCCGTTCCGCGACAAGTGGGAATCCTTCGGTTGGGAGAGTTACGAAGTGGATGGGCACGACTTCGCCGAGATCACCGCCGCCCTCTCGTGCGCCGCTCTCCCGGGCCGCGACAAACCTTTGGCCATCGTCGCCCACACGATCAAAGGCCGGGGGGTTTCGTTCATGGAGGACGACAACAACTGGCACTACCGAATCCCCAGCGCGGACGAGGTGGCGAAAGCCGGAGTGGAACTGGGGGTCGGGCAGTCGTGAGAAACGCTTTTGCAGACGAAGTCACGAAACTCGCCGCGGTGCGCGAGGATCTTGTGTTGCTCTCCGGAGACATCGGCAACCGCCTGTTCGACAAGTTCAAGGAGGTGGCTCCCGGGCGGTTCTTCAATTGCGGCGTGGCCGAGGCCAACATGATCGGGTTGGCCGCCGGCATGGCATCCTGCGGTCTCCGTCCTGTCTGCTACACCATCGCCTCGTTCATCACCTACCGGGTCATCGAGCAGATCCGCCTCGATCTCGGTTACCATCACCAGAAAGTCGTCTTCGTCGGGACCGGTGCGGGCTTGTCCTACGCTTCGCTCGGCGCGACGCACCACTCGGTCGAGGACATGGGTATGCTGCGTCTCATCCCGGGACTGGCGGTGCTTGCGCCGGGTGATGAGAAGGAACTCCGTCCTGCGGTCCATGCGGCCCTCGACTACGACGGTCCGGTCTACATCCGCATCGGCAAGAAAGGTGAACCGGTCGTCCACGAGAACGAGCCTGATTTCCGAATCGGCCGCGCCATCCGCGTCCGCGGAGGCGCAGACGCATGGATCTTGTCTTTGGGCAACACGCTCCCTCTGGCCCTGCAGGCGGCCGACCTCTTGGCGCAGCGGGGCATTGCCTGCGGCGTCGCCAGCATGGGATCGCTCAAGCCTCTCGACACCGGAATTTTGGCCGAGGTTTTCTCGTCCTCGGGCGCCGTTGCGACGCTTGAGGAGCATTCCGTCCTGGGCGGCCTCGGCACCGCGGTCAGCGAGTGGCTCGCGGTGGAGGGCAGGGGATCGAAGGCGCGCCTGGTCCGCTTCGGCACGCCCGACGAATTCCTCCATGCCACCACGCATCAGCCATCGGCCCGGGCCTGGGCGGGATTGACCGCGGAGACGCTCGCAGATCGCGTGGCTGCGGCTCTTTAGATCTTCGTTCGGACCTCTTTTTCTTCCATGGCCTACATCGATTTCATCGCCCCGATCCACAAGGCGACCACCCGGGACTACCTCGCGCGGGTCAACGATCCGGAGTTCCCCAAGGCGAGGGCGGCCGAACTCGCCGCCAAGTGGGACGTCGAGTATTGGGATGGTGACCGGCGCACGGGCTACGGCGGCATGAAGTATGACGGGCGCTGGCGAAAGGTGGCCGACCTGATGGCCGCCCACTACGGCCTCAAGGCTGGCGACCGCGTCCTCGACATCGGTTGCGGAAAGGGGTTCCTGCTCCATGATCTGACCCAAGCCGTTCCGGGGATCGAGGTCACCGGGTTAGAAATCAGCCGCTACGCCATCGAACACGCCAAACCCGAGGTTCGCGACCGCATCGTTGAGGGGAAAGCGTCCGAGTTGCCGTTCAAGGACACGGAGTTCGACTTCGTTCTCTCCATCAACACGCTGCACAACCTCCCGAACTACGATCTCGACCGCGCGCTTCGCGAGATGATGCGCGTCGGCCGAGAGCATCGTTATCTCTGCGTCGAGAGCTTCCGCAACGAATCCGAGAAAGCCAACCTGCTCTACTGGCAACTCACCTGCCGCGCCTTCTGCTCGCCCGAGGAATGGGATTGGTGGTTCCAACAAACCGGCTACACGGGCGACCACAGTTTCATTTACTTCGAATGAAGACACCCGCCGCTATCTTGGTTGCGCAGCGGCAGCCGCTCGTCATCGACGAACTGGACGTCCCGCCGCTCAAGCGCGGGCAGGTGCTTGTCGAGATCCTGGCCACACGCGTGTGCGGATCGCAGGTTGGTGAAGTGGACGGCGTGAAAGGGCCGGACCGATTCCTGCCGCACCTGCTTGGACATGAGGCCGCGGCCACCGTGCTTGAGGTCGGCCCGGAGGTGACCCATGTGTCGCCGGGCGATCGAGTGGTCTGCCACTGGCGTCCCGGGGCGGGCATCGACGCGGGCGGAAGCGTGTATGAATGGCAGGGGCAGAAGGTCAACGCCGGGCCGATCACCACGTTCCAGCGTCATGCAGTCATCTCGGAGAACCGGTTGACCAAGGTCCCCGCCGACACGGACCCCGAGCTTTGCTGTCTCCTGGCAGACACCCTCACAACGGGCTTCGGTGTCATCAACAACGACGCCGCGGTGAAGCCCGGCGAGTCGGTGGTCATTTTCGGTGTCGGTGGAATCGGTTTGGGCGTTGTGCTAGGAGCCAAACTGGCCGGCGCAAACCCGATCATCGCCGTGGACCTCCATGATCATAAACTCGAGAAGGCGCGACACTACGGGGCGACGCACGCGATCAACGCCGGCCGGGAGGACGCTGCGGCCAAGGTCCGAGAGACCTTGGGCGGGTTGGCTGACGTCACGATCGACGGCACGGGCAGTCCCAAGGTCATCGAGACGGTCTACGACCTGGCCCGCCTTCGCGGTGGGCGCTGCGTGCTTTTCGGGGTCATGCCCCACGACCAGCGCGTGAGCATCCACACGCTTCCCTTGCACTTCGGCCGCACCATCACCGGCTCAGAAGGCGGCCGGAGCGAACCTCACAAAGACATCCCCCGCATACTCGCGCAACTCGCCAGCACCGGCACCGACTGGCGCGGCTTCATCACGCACCGCGCCCCGCTGGTTGAGGTCGGGAATGTCATGGCCGGCATGAAGGCGGGCGAAGTCGTGCACGCGCTGATCTCGCTTGGCAACAGACGCGTAACGAGTTAGCTCCTTCCTCCCCCCACATCTCATGCCTCAATCCATCTCCTCCTGTCGCCTGTGTGGCGGCGCAACCCTGGAGCCCGTGCTTTCTCTGGGCGAACAAGTCCTGACCGGCGTGTTCCCCCGCGACCCCTCAGAGACGATTACTCGCGGGCCCTTAGAACTTGTCAAGTGTCAGGGAGCCTGTTCGCTGTTGCAACTCGCACACGACTACGACTCCACAGAGATGTATGGAGCAAATTACGGTTATCGCTCCGGTCTGAACCGCTCGATGGTGGAACACCTCCACGAAAAGGTTCGCAAGCTTCTGCAATGGATCGAACCGGGGCCTGCTGATGTGGTCCTCGACATCGGCAGCAACGACGGAACACTGCTTCGCGGCTATGCGCATGGCCCTCGGCTAATTGGAATGGACCCTACAGCGGCAAAGTTTCGCCAGTTTTATGAGGAGCGGGTGACCGTGGTCCCCGATTTTTTCGCTGCGAGCCGATTCCGTGAGGTTGCAGGAGAGACGAAGGCACGCCTGATCACCTCTGTGGCCATGCTGTATGACCTTTCAGAACCGCTGGCCTTCGTCGAGCAGGTAGCAGAGGTATTGGCTCCCGATGGGGTGTGGCACTTCGAGCAGAGCTACATGCCGTCGATGTTGAAGGTGAACGCTTACGACACCGTCTGCCACGAGCACGTGGAGTATTACGGATTGAGGCAGATCCAGTGGATGTTGGAGCGGTGCGGGCTTCACATTCTCGATGTTGAAATCAACGACGTCAACGGGGGTAGCTTCGCAGTGACGGCGGCGCACCGATCAGCTGCTTTCCGCCCTCACTCTGCGCGCGTGGCGGGCCTTCTAGCAGAGGAGTCGGCCGCAGGCTTGGAGGGCTTGGCACCCTACCAAGCCTTCGCAGCTCGTGTCGCCGCCCACCGGGATGCATTGCGCGAGCGGATTGCAGAGATCCACAATGCTGGGCGGCGTGTTCTCGGCTACGGTGCCTCAACGAAAGGCAATGTGTTGCTGCAATACTGCGGCTTCACACGCTCCGACCTCCCGGCTATTGCGGAGGTCAACCCCGACAAGTTCGGCGCGTTCACGCCGGGAACTGGCATTCCCATCATCTCAGAGTCCGAGGCGCTGGCGCAGAACCCAGAATACTTCCTAGTCCTGCCGTGGCATTTCCGCGAGAACCTCCTCGCCCGGGAGCGAGCCTACCTCGACCGCGGTGGCCGGATGCTCTTTCCGTTGCCCCGAATTGAAGTCGTCTGCCGGTGAGGCGTGTTGCAATCGTCGGTGCTGGCGGACAAGACGGTCGTCTCCTTGCGTCATTGCTGCTCAAGCAGGGAGATGACGTCGTCGGGATTCGGCGAGGCGACCTTAATCTGACTGATCCGAAGGCTGTCAGCGACTTTGTGTCGCGGGGATTCGATGAGATTTATTACCTCGCGGCCCACCACCATGCTTCGCAGGAGCAGACCAACACCAAGCCAGCGGAACTATGCGGGTTGAGTCTGGACGTTCACGTTACCGGCGCGGTCAACATCCTAGACGCCGTGCGCGCATCGAGTCCTGGCACGAGGTTTCTTTATGCTGGATCTGCTCTGATGTTTGGCGAAACAACGATTGGCCAAGCGGACGAGACCACGCCCCTGTCGCCGGTCTGCATCTACGGGGTCACCAAAGCCGCTGGATTTCAACTCTGCCGATTCTACCGCACGCAATTCGGCGTGGCTGCTTCGGGGGTGATTCTCTTCAACCATGAATCCCACCTGCGCTCGCCGAAGTTCGTAGTGCCCAAGGTGATCGATGCTGCCTTGGCGGAAAGTCGTGGGGCGTTGGACAGGCTGGAACTGGGCAGTCTTCAGGCCCGTGTGGATTGGGGCTACGCGCCGGAGTTCGTCGAGGCCATGACTCTTATTCTGCGGGCTGCACCTCCTGACGATTTCGTCTTGGCGACCGGCCGAACGCGGACCGTGTCCGAACTTCTTGATGTTGCGTTCGGCTTGGTCGGTGCCGACTGGCGTGGGAAGGTTGTTGAGGCACCAGCTCGAATGGGCCGTCAGCGTTCACCACTGAGCGGCGACTACAGCAAACTGCAATCTGCGACAGGCTGGCACCCCCGAACGGATTTTCCGGAAATGATCGAGCGCATCATGGAGGCACGACGTGGACCCTAAACTCCTCATCTTCGTCCCGACTTACAACGAGAAGGACAACGCACCAGCGATGGCCCGGGCCTTGGCTGGTCTCGGTTTGGATGCAGACATCCTCTTTGTGGACGACTCTTCGCCGGATGGCACGGGCGACGTTCTCGATTCTCTGCGGCAGGAAATCCCCCGTTTGCTCGTGCATCACCGGCCGGGCAAGTCGGGTATCGGCAGTGCGCATAGTGAAGCGTTGGATTGGGCCTACCAACGTGGCTACAAGGTCGTGGTGTCCCTCGATTGCGACTTCACCCACAGTCCGTCAGACATCCCCCGCTTGCTGGCCGCTCTTGCGGATGCGGACGTAGTGGTGGGCTCGCGATGGGTGAACAAGGACAGCTTGCCCGGGTGGAACATATTCCGTCGCGCCATGACTTTTTTCGGCCACGCATTGACGAAGACCGTCCTCGGCCTTCGTCAAGACGCCAGCGGAGCTTTCCGGGCTTACCGTCTCGACCGCGTTCCGCGAGAGGTTTTCGGCTTGGTGCGCTCCCATGGCTACTCGTTCTTCTTTGAGAGCCTTTTTCTTCTCAAGAGCAATGGCATGCGGATTGGTGAGGTTGCCATCACGCTGCCGGCCCGCACCTACGGCAGCTCGAAAATGTCTGCGTCGGCGGCGTTGAAGAGCGCGCTTTACGCTTTCGAACTTCGACTACGTGAGATCCGTCGGCCGGAGGAATTCCTCATTGCGCGAGGAAGCGTCGCGCTAGATGCCGCCTTGGCCGATCCGCAGAATTGGGACGAGTATTGGAGCCATGCGGGGGAGTCGAACAACGCTGTTTACGAGTTCATCGCTGGTGTTTACCGAAGACTTGTCATCAAGGGGAACCTCGAGCGCCACATGCGGCGCGCGTTCGCCCCGGGTTCGCGGTTGCTTCACGCCGGGTGCGGGAGCGGCCAGGTGGATACCGGTTTGCAGCATGATATGCGCCTTAACGCAATCGACATCTCGCCGGGGGCGCTCGCCCTCTACGTCCGAAACAACCCGATGGCGGAGTCGGTGCGCCACGGCACCATCTTCAAGCTCCCATACGAGGACGGAAGCTTCGACGGTGTCTATAATCTTGGCGTCGTGGAACATTTCACGGAGGAGGAGATCGTTACAATTTTCGCCGAGTTCCGGCGTGTCCTCAAACCGGACGGCCGCCTGCTTGTATTTTGGCCTCATGCGCACGCGACGAGCGTCATGGTGCTCGGCCTTGCCCACCGGGTGCTCCGGAATGTGCTGAGGAGCGAGAAGCGTTTGCACCCCGCTGAGATCAGCTTAGTCAAGTCCCGGACCTACGCTGCTCGTTTGCTGGAGTTGGGCGGGTTGGAGTTGCGGAGTTACAACTTCGGTCCCGCCGACTTCTGGGTTCAAGCCGTGGTCGTGGCGGGTCGAAAGGCATGACCTCAGGCCTCCGAGAAATGCCGAATTCCCGCGTCCCTACCTTCATGGCCCTCGCCGGCATTGTCGTGGCCGGGTTGCTCGCGCATGCCGTAGTGCTGCTCAGCGACTATGTGGTTTGGGACGGGTGGAGCTACCAGCACTGGCTTGGGCACCCCGGACAGACGGAGCATCTACAGCGACTGTTCCATGAGGTGGGACGACCGCTCGATTTCCTGTTTCTGATCCCTTTTGTGGGTGCGCCCAAGCTGGTTGTCACCGCCAAGGTAGCGGGGGTAGTGACATGGATCTTCGCGTCCTGCCTGATGTATCTGGTGTTGATCCGCACGAAGTTGGCATCGCCCAACGCCGCGCTGATTTGCGCAGCCGTCGCTGTGGTCCTGCCTGTCTTCGATGTGTTGGGGGACGTGTCAATCTGGATGAACACGGCTTGTGTAGCTCTGTTCTGGGCTGGGTGGTGGCTGGTGACCGCGAAGCCATCGACGCTCTGGCTCCGGACACTGAGTCGGGCCGCCGCGCTACTCTGCTTCTTCCTGAGCTTCAACTTGAATTCACAGCTGGTCGTCTTTTACGCGTTCGCGGCGTGCGCAGTGGCGCTGCCACATTTGTCGGATGGCGTGAGCGCGGTGATCAAGGCGTGTCGCCGAGCTTTGTTAAACTATCCGGACTTCGCGTTCCTGCCGGTTCTGTTCTGGATTTGGAAGAGGCTGTTTACACCGAACTCCGGCTACTATGTCGGATACAATAACCCTACTTTGTCTGTGGATGCGCTGCTCACCGCCGGGCATTCCCTATGGGCGGGTTTGTTGGGGGCCGAAGCGGCACTGCTGTTGGAGAGTTCCTCGTGGGTTGCCGCCTCCATAGCTGTAGTGGTCTTCGCGGGCGTCCTTGCCGCACGCGCCCGGTGGGTCTGGCCTCCTAGCGGCAGCAGGTCGGAGTTCGGCCGGTTGTTGGCGGCCGGCTTCGTTCTCTTGCTCGCGGGTGCATTTCCCTACGCGGTGGTCGGGCAAGCCTTCCAGTCGTTCGGTTGGCTCAGCCGCAATTGCATCCTGTTTCCGTTGCCCCTGGCTATGATGATTACAGCAGGTGCTGGATTGATTGGCGCAGCCTTAGCTCCAACAAGGCGGGGGCTTGTTTGGGCCGTGATTGCCTTTTTGGTGTTGCTTTGTATCGGATCCTCGAACCGGACGAGCCTGCGATGGCAGGCGTTCGGGGCAAAGCAGTTGTCAATCGCCACCAAGCTTCAGCCGGTGTTGGCTGAAAAGGAGCCGGCTCTCGTGCAACTGCGGGATTACTTTTTGCTGCCCCAGACTATCTACTACTACCCGCCGATCATCTGGACGCACATCATGGCTCGCGATCTCGAGACGCCGAAGACGCTTGTGTTGGAAACGTCGCAGATGTCACCAGATCGAATGGTGGTAGATGCGGAGGGGCAGCCTCAGCGGCAGGTCACTGTCTTGGCGATCGATAAACCCGCGATGAGGCAAATCATCGACCAAACGACAATGCCCTACGCCATGAGCGGTATCCCCCATAATGGTCGCCAGTTGCTTGCTGTAGTCGAGCCAGGGGAACTCGGAACTGATGGGGTGACGCTCGGCTGGGACTATATGATACGGCGGATCTTCGACCCGTCCGCGATCCCTGATTTTTTGAACCGGCTGACAGTCGTGCAAACCCAAGAACTGCCTTCGATTCCGTAGGGAGCGCTTGATGGCTAATGGGTTGAGCCTAGAACCCAACCCAGAACTTCACGACACGGCTCAGGGTCATGGCGGGCCGGAGGGCCAGGCGCGAGGAGAGAGCGATGCCTCTGCGCATCGTAATCGACGAGCAACGCCGCCCCACGGCCCGCCAAGGCCCTGCCCATCAGGGTTGCCGGTCTTTTCGCCTGCAGCTTCGTCGCGGCGCTCGGACGGTATCGCAGGGGATACCGCCGCTTCTCTTGCTCCTTACTTCAGACAAAAATCACCAGCAACGCCGCACCGCCAAGTTCTGGGATAGGCTCTAGAGACACGGTAACGGGTAACTCGCTGAATGTTCGGATAACCTCGGTTGAAATGGTGATAAACTCAAGAATGAGGAAGACCGAGCGAAGCAGACCGTGACTATCCTTGTTTCAACCGCGGCGACTTTTCTGGTGGCGTTCGTGCTCCACCTAGTCTGGTGGCGGATCAAGGTGCCGGTGCATCAACTCAAAGCTCTGCTGGTGATTTTCGGACTGATTTATGTCGCCACGACTCTCGCAAGTTGTATTTTGCGGCCAACACTTTTCGCCGTTGGCGAGGCAGGGGTAATCCTAGGTTGGATCTACTTCTCGGCGTTCTACTGGTCCGCTGCATTCTGCTACGTGATCACCTACTCGGCCATGGAGGGGGACAGTCCGACGTTGAGCCTGACTAGAGAGTTGGCCAAGCGCGGCAACAGGGGAATGACCCGCGGGGAGATCGAGGTCTTCTTCGCGCAGCGCCCTTTCATCGGAGCCCGAATCGCCGCACTCGTCAAGGATGGCGTCCTGATTCCCGAGGAGGGCGGCTACCGTCTGGCACCGGGCAGTTATCTCTTCTTCCGTCTCATCCTCTGTTACCGGCGCGTGTTCTTCGGCCGAATCAAGGATGGGGGCTAGGGGAAAGCTAGAAGTCAGAATGCAGAGTGCAAATTTTCAAGAGCCTTCTCGGGGAATTGCAGCGGCGCCAGAGATCAAAGCAACCGCCCCGCGCCCCTTTGGGTTCTCTGTGCCGTTGTGAAAGGTAAGCGATGTTGAGTGCGGTTGCTCCGGAGTTTTGGTTCCTGGCGAGCCCCATCGCGGCGCTTGTGGTAATGCTGTCGGCGCAGACGGTGCTTTTGCGTCTGACGGGGGGTGAACACTTTTTTCGCAGCGTGGTCTGGGGGTTCCTCTGGGGCTTCGCAGCCAACCTCGTGTTCCAGGCCGTGCTGCTGGTGACTTTTGCGCCTACGCCGGACCGGTGGGTGCTCGCAGTTCTAGTGAACGTCCCGCTCTTCGTGTGCTTGGCGTATTGCTACTACAACTTCATCAACCTCGGGCAGTGCTCCATCCGCATCCGCGTCTACAAGGAGTGCGCGGATCGGGGCGGATGCATCACCCGCGAGCAATTGCGCTCCGTCTATGATGAGGACGGTATTCGCGAAGCCAGAATCGAGCGCCTGCTGCACGGCGGTGACCTCGTCTGGCGGGATGGCGCTTACCGTCTGGCGAACCGACGTCTGGTTCCCATCGCGGCCGTGGTGTTTGGGTTGAAGAAGCTCGTGCTGCGACGAGAGAGTGAGTTTGATCACCTCGCCTGACCTGTCATGATCCACGGCGTCAAAAGCCAACGCATATGATCGGAGACAACTCCCAAGTTTGGCGGACGCCTGCCGCGCAGGTTGAGGAGAAGCCGAAGCTGACGTTGTTCGTGGCGTGCTATAACGAGGAGGAAAACATCGAGGGGACCCTCCGGACGGTTGACGCGGCATGTCGTGAGGTTGGCATCACCTACGAAATGATCGTGGTCGACGACGGTTCGCGTGACCGTTCGGCTGATTTCGTTCGTCGCTACATGGAGACACATCCCTCGAGCCCGATCGTGCTCAAGCGGAACGAGCGCAACGAGGGTGTTGCCATGAACTTCTCCGAGGCGGCTTTCCTCGGCCGCGGCGAGTGGTATCGCATGATCTGCGGCGACAATGTTGAACCGCAAGAAGCGCTGGTCACTCTCTTCTCGCGCATCGGCGAAGCAGATGTTTTGGTTCCATACCACGTGGGCCACACCGGAAGAAGCGCCGGCCGACGCGGTCTATCGAAAGCTTTCACCGACGTGGTAAACTTCATCAGCGGATACAACTTGAAATACTACAATGGCATGGCGCTAACCCGGCGAGCGCTCGTGATGCGCTGGCATTCCAACTCTCACGGTTTCGGATTCCAAGCGGACCTGCTCACGCGGCTGCTCTCGCGGGGGGCCACCTATGTGGAGATCGGCCTGCCCAACCGCGAGCGTCAACATGGCAAGTCAAAGGCCATCACCTTTCGCAACTTCGTTTCGGTCGCGCACTCTCTCCAGAACATCTTGATCCGGCGGATTTCCCTCTGGCTCTACGGGCATTGCTGATTCTGTTGAATGCGCATCGGCATCGACTTCGACAACACGTTGGTCTGCTACGACCGGCTGTTCTTGGTGCTCGCGAAGGAAAGGGGAGTGCTGCCGGAGGGCTTGGCGGGTGACAAGACTTCGGTGCGGGATTACTTGCGCGGGATAGGTCAGGAGAATGTCTGGACGGAGATGCAGGGCCTGGCCTACGGGGCGCGTATCGGGGAAGCAGAGGCCTTTCCCGGGGTGTTGGACTTCGTGCGGGCCGCAGTGGGGGCGGGGCATCCTGTTTTCATCGTGAGCCACAAAACCCGGCAACCGCTTGCGGGTCCGGCTTGCGATCTTCACGCGGCCGCCCGCGGGTTTCTCTCCAAGTGCGGGATCACCGAGGCCGGTGTCCGACAGGAATGCGTTTTTCTCGAGCCCACAAAGGAGGCCAAGCTACAGCGCATAGCGGAACTGCAACTCGAGGTTTTTGTGGATGATCTGCCGGAGTTTTTGGGCCTGCCCGGCTTTCCTTCGCAAACTCGGAAGTTGCTGTTCCAGCCTTCCGGTCGCACGGACTCCGGCCCTTGGGAGGTGGTGGGAAGCTGGGCTGAGATCTCCGGCCTCCTTGGCTTGGCCGAAGTGCGATCATGATCAGGGCTGAGGATCTCAACGTCACCTGCGCTCCCGATGTGCTGGACTTCCTCTCTACGAGTGGTTGCACCCCGCCGTTTCGGGGCGGGTGGATCCACGGTGGCGCAAACAATCGGGTGCAGTTGGTGCGCCAATCGGACGGCAGTTCCGCGGTGCTCAAGACATACTTCACACGCGCCTCGGATCCCCGGGATCGCTTCGCTGCTGAGTTTGCGTTCTACGAACACGCAGGCGCGACGGCGTCATCATGGATCGCCCGCACCTTGGGCTGGTCGCGCAAAGCGCGGGCAGCCTTGTTCGAGTTTGTTGATGGCAGTCCCGTCGGGCAGGTTGGTGCAGCGGAGGTTGCCGACGCGGCCGAGTTTTGCAGGGCGCTTCAACAAGCACGCGGCAACGCGAACTTGCCGCTCGCCTCTGAGGCAGCCTTTGACGGGAGCGCGCATGCCGGTATCGTGGACGCCAGACTTGCGCGGTTGTCGGCGATCAGCGGCGATGATGAGCCCCTCCGTCAGGTGCGGCGTTTCGTGGTGGAAGAGTTGCAGCCGCGATGGGAGGCGGAGAGGGGGCAGGTCGCCCGTGTCCCGCCGCTGCAGGCTTCAGGGAGGTGCGTTTCCCCCAGCGACTTCGGATTTCACAACGCCCTGCGCCGGACGGACGGTCGGCTGTGCTTCGTGGACTTCGAGTATGCGGGCATGGACGACCCGGCGAAGCTGATCTGCGACTTTTTCTGGCAGCCGGCCGTTCCCGTCCCGTGGGAGTTGCTCACGACTTTCCTCGGAGTCGCCGGTGATGCGCTTGGTGCTTCCGGAGTCCTCGCGCAGCGCTGTCGCGTCTTGTTCCCCATGTTCGGCTTGAAGTGGTGCTGCATTCTGCTGAACGAGTTCTTGATTGAAGGGGCAGAGCGGAGGGATTTCTCCAGCGGCGAGGGTGCCTCGAGCGCACGCCGCGAGGCTCAACTCCAAAAGGCCCGCCGAGTCCTCGCACGGGTGGATCAGGCCCGCGAGCACTCGCCGGTTCCATGACACTCATCGTCGGCGGAGACAGCCGCATCGGAGCGGCTCTTGCAACCGAGTTGGAGTCGCGTGGGCTTCCGTTCGCAAACACATCGCGCCGCGGCGCGGGCGGCCTACGGTTGGATCTTGCAGAGAATCCCTCGAATTGGCTCATCCCTTCGTGCCGGAGCGCGGTTCTCTGTGGGGCCATGACCCGGCTCGATCACTGCGAGCGAGAGCCCGAGCTGGCACGGCGCATCAACACCGATGCGGTCGGGGAGTTAGCTCGGCGGTTTGCTGAGCGGGGGACCTATTTCGTGTTCTTGAGCACAAACCTTGTCTTCGATGGATCCAAGGCCATGCCGATGGCCTCGGACCTGGTCTGCCCCAGCACCGTTTATGGAGATCTCAAGGCGCGGGCCGAGGAAAAAGCACGGAACGCGAGTCCGGAGCGTTCCGCCATCCTGCGGTTGACGAAGGTGCTCGGTCCAGGGCACGAGCGCCTGACAGCTTGGGGCAGAGACTTGTCTGCGGGACGCACGCTGAGTGCGTTTGACGATATGCCTTTGGCGCCCGTCGGTCTGCGCCAAGTGGTTGGGGCCTTGGTTGGTCTGCTCGAGAACGAGGTGGCGGGGACGTTCCATTTATCCGCCAACCATGATGTCACATGGTTCGACCTCGCCTTGGCGTTTGCGCGCGCCCGCGGGGTGGACGAGACCATGGTTCGACGGTCCAGCGCTGCGGAGGCCGGGCTCGATCCCCCGGCACACAGCGCCCTCGGGATGGGCGAGCTGGAACTCGCGCAGGGGTGGAAAGCCCAGGACCCGTGGCAGGCTCTGCAAGAGGCGATCTGATGAATCCCTCTGCGAAGTCATGGCTGGTCACGGGGGCGAAGTTGGCGGTCGCTGCTGTCATCCTCTGGCTTCTTCTCCGGGAGGTGGATCTCGCGTCCTTGGCAACGCGGCTCGCGGAGGCCTCACGGCCGTTGCTCATCCTTGGCTTCCTACTCAACGTCGTGACGGTGCTGATCGCCGGGATGCGTTGGCAGCGATTGGTAAGGGCTGCGGGGCTGCCGCTCCGCTGGCGAGATCTCACGTGCATCGCGTTTATCGGCCAGTTCTTCGCAACATTCTTTCCGGGACCCCTCGGCGATGACATCACGCGGATGGTTTACATCGGACGCGCTGCTGGACCACGTGCCCCGTTGGCACTTTCGTCCGTGGTGGTGGACCGGGTGATAGGCCTGTCTGTGATCCTTCTTTTGGCGCTTTTCGTCACACCGGCCCATCTGGGGATTCTGGCGACGAATCCGCAGACCGCCTTGCTTGGTTGGGGAATTGTCGTTGGTGGGGGGCTAGTGCTCGCGGCTTGGACCGTGTTCTTCGCCCTGCCCGGCAGGATTCTCGATCAAGCGGGCCAGGGACTGATGCGGTTTGTGCCGGCTGGTTCGTGGCGGGACCAAGCGGGACGATTCGTTGCCGCCTACCTCGATCATCGCGGAGCCTTGGGCGTCGTTTTGCTGCTCGCCTTGGCAACGCAGCTGCTGTTGTGCTTGATGTTCATGGTCGCGGGCCTGGCGGTGGGGATTCAGCTTCCGCTTGTGGTCTGGCTCGGCTTCGTTCCGGTGATCCTCGCGGCCAACGCGGTGCCTGTGACGATCGCCGGTCTCGGTGTTCGTGAGTATTTGATGGCCCTGTTTCTCGGCGTTCTAGGCAATGTGCCTCCGGAGCAAGCCATCGCCTGTTCATTCGCCGCGCTGGCCATGATGCTCTGCACGAACCTAACCGGGGGAGCCATCTACATCTTCTTCTCGCCTGCGGAAACGCGAAAACTCGCGAGCAAGACGTGATCGTGCCCCAGCGCCCACCGCTTTCCGCGGTATCTGTTCTTGCGGAGAGCGTTGGCTTGGAGAACATCACCTTCCATTCATGAGCAAATCAGGAGAGTCCAAATCGAAGCAACCCAGCTTCCAGCCTACACCCGAGGTGGCATTGGCGGCGTTTCTGGCCGTGTATCTGGGTCTGCTCGGCTGGGGATGGCTGTCCCAAACACCCTCCCAAGAAGAGTTCTACGGCGGCATCGCTCGGTTCTTCTGGAACTTCCGCGAGACGGTTTTGTCCGGGCCGCAATGGTGGTCAAGCCTCTACCTGCAGGGGCACTCGGCGGCAACCATGCTGATCTGCGCCGTGCCCTTCATCTACGGCTCTGTTCTCGTTTCTGTTTTCGGCGACCCCGCGGGGATCAAGATCGCAGCGCTGCTTGCCGCCGCAATGGCCGCCGTCACCACGTTCGGCTTAACGCGACGTTTGACCGGCAACGGGTGGACGGGATTGCTTGCCGCCATCCTGCTTTTGCTTTCTTCGCAGTTGATCCTGCGGATTGCCAGTTTCGAGCACTTTGGGGGATTGGTGGCCTACGTTTTCCCGCCGCTCATTCTGTGGTCGCTCTTGATGATTGCGGAGGAGGGTTCTTGGCGAGCTTCCGCCCTGCACGCGGTGGCTTGGGCCGCGATGCTGTTGTCCTACGCGAAGCTCGCATTCATGTTCATCCCGATAGCGGCCGTATTTCTCGTGTGGTTGATACTGGGCCGGCCGGCTCAACGGGTAGCCATTGTTCGGGGCCTCTTGGTATCCTTCGCTCTTGTGGTGGTGCTTGCGGGCGTGGTCCTGCTTCCGCTGACAAGGGAGTTCAAGTGGGTGGCCGCATTTTCCTTCGACAACTTCGCGGGGTGGCAGCAGGCGTTCTCATTGAAGAACTTCATCTCGGTGCTGGACCGTGCCAACGGTCTCCTCACGGGGATGCGGGCGGATTTCACGGCAGACCGCGGACAGTTCTACATCGGGCTCGTCACGGTGTTCGCCGTCGCGGCCGTGTTCTGGTGGTCGCGCCGGCGTTCCGAGTGGCTGGCCACAAGGGACGGGGTGCTGTTGAGGCTATTTGTCGGGATGACCCTCCTGGGGCTCTGGCTTTCGCAGGGGCCGTTCTCGGTGTTCACCGGGTTGCAGGAGTTCTTGAAGGGGTCACCGCAGGCGCCCGACTGGATTGCCGCGCTGATGTGGCTGATGACGGTTCTGCCGCTCTTTCTCATCTATGCGATCCTGCCCGCCACTCCGCGGCGGGGTTGGTGGGCGGCGGTGCTGATCATCATCTACCTTTTCGTGCCCGCGTTCGTCCTGCTGGAGAAATTGCCGATGTATCGGGACATCCGTGCTCCATGGGGATTTTGGGAGGTCGGCTTTTTCGCGGCCGCAGTCGCCGGAGCCCTCGCGCTACACCATGTATTCAGCGGGATGATCGAGAAGCGGGACCGGATGCTGGTCGGTGGCCTGCTCGCAGTGATCGCGTTGCTGGATGCCTCAGCCTACTACTCGAAGTTCTTCGCCCCGGGCTTGCCCGCCCAGACCTTCACCGACTTCGACCGCTCTCAGGACTACCTGCGGACCTCGCTGATCGAGGGAAGGGTGTATCCGATGTCGGGGCGCTACTTCTACTTGCGCACCCCGATGCAGTCCGGCCGCGGGCTCAACAGCGAGGCGGCTTGGAGCCACTTCCAGATGCGCGGGGCGCGTGCGCTGGTCAATGGCGCCAACGCCTCGGCTCCCGCCATGCAGACCTACATGCGGGTCGCGGGGATCTCGCATGTGCTCCTCGACAAGAAGGATCCCTTCACGCCGCCGCAGATCCAGGAGGCATTCGGGCAGGCTTATCCCACGGGATTCGACTCGGAATACATCCGCGTGCTTGAAAACAAGGACTCGCTGGCTCCCGCCTTCATTGCGCGGGAATACCTGGCCATGGATCCTGGCACGGAGACGCTGGCCACCGGTTTCCTCGAGGCCGCCGGTCGGGTCAATGCGGCTCCTGTCGAACTGGGGCCGAACGAGCGGGGGTTCCCGTTCCTGGCCGGGACCGGCTCGCTGCAGGGCGGTGTCCAGATCACCCAGCGTTACGCGCAGGCGGCGGGGGCCCCTTTCCAGAGGGTGCCGTATTCGCTTCCCCGCACCAGCGCCTCCGCGATGGTCTTCGATCCCTTCGGTCCGCGCGAGGGATGGCTTGTCGTGACCGAGGCATGGCATCCCGACTGGCGGGCGTATTCGGACGGTGCCGAGGTGCCGGTATACAAGGCTTTCGGCGGTCTCATGGCCGTGCCACTCAGCCGCACCGAGGGCCCCATCGAATTCGTCTTCGTCGCCCCACGCTGGTATGACCTCGCCGTGTGGACCGCCGGGTTGTCGTGGGCGGGTGTGCTCGGCCTGCTGCTCATAATGCCTCTGCCTTTCGTTCCTCGCCGCTGGCGTGATTGGTGGACCGGCGCGAGCAAGCGCACTCCCGACATCAAGCCGCCCACCTCGGCCATCAACAAGGCGGTGGTGGTAATTCCGACCTACAACGAACGCGAAACCATCGGCCGCACGCTGGACATCGTTTTCGGGCTGCCGCGCAAGGTGGATGTGCTCGTGGTCGATGACGGATCTCCCGACGGCACGGCCGATGCGGTCCGGGCGCGGCCGGAGTTCAACAAGCGTCTCTTCCTGCTCGAGGGCAAGGGCAAGGCGGGCTTGGGCACAGCCTATCGCCGCGGCTTCCAGTGGGCGCTGAAACAAGGATATGAGGCGGCGATCGAGATGGATGCCGACCTCTCGCACGATCCGGCGGACGTTCCGAAATTGCTGGAGGCGCTCGAAGAGGGTGCTCACCTCGCGGTTGGTTCCCGCTATCTCGGTGGCATCTCGGTGTTGAACTGGCCGCAGAGCCGGCTCTTCATCAGCACGTTCGGCGGCTTCTACGTCCGCACGCTCACCGCTCTTCCGATGAGCGACCCGACGAGCGGGTTCAAGGCCATCCGCGCCGAGGTGCTGCGCGACCTTGATTGGTCCCGCGTCCAGGCTGAAGGCTACGCGTTCCAGATCGAATTGCACCACACGGCTTGGAAACAGGGCTACACGCTGCGCGAGGTGCCGATCGTGTTCACCGAGCGGCGCGTGGGCGCATCGAAGATGTCCACCGCGATTTCGGTCGAGGCCGCTTGGCGTGTGCTGCGATTGGCCGCGGTGAGCTGATCTACACGTGCACAACGCCGCGGAAGCCGTGGCGGCATAAAGCTTCCTCGCCCCCGGCGTCCGACGCCTCGCGATCATGAACCTCCTTGTCACCGGTGGAGCCGGATTCATCGGGGGGAACTTCGTCCGGATGGCGCTGGCCACGCCCGAATGGGGCGTCGGCAAGGTCGTCAACCTCGACCTGCTCACCTACGCCGGGTTCAGCGGGTCGCTGGCAGACTTGGCGGGAGACGCGAGGCATGTCTTCGTCGAGGGTGACATCGGCGACACGGAGCTTGTGGACCGCCTTTTGCGCGAGCACCGGATCGACGCGGTTGTGAACTTCGCGGCGGAGTCGCACGTGGACCGCTCGATCGATTCGCCCGAGCCGTTCATCACGACGAACGTGCTTGGGACGCAGCGGCTGCTCGACGCGGCGCGCGCTTACTGGCGGGACCTCCCGGGCGCCGCTCGTTTCCGGGTTCTGCATGTCTCGACCGACGAGGTTTACGGCACGCTTCAGCCCGGTGATGCGGCGTTCACTGAGACGACGCCCTACGCTCCCAACAGCCCCTACGCGGCGAGCAAGGCGGCATCGGACTTCCTGGTCCGGGCCGCCTTCCACACGCACCGGCTTCCTGTGCTGACGACAAATTGCTCGAACAATTACGGTCCGTTCCAGTTCCCCGAGAAACTCATCCCGCTCATCATCCGCAACGCCGTTGAGGGGAAAGCGCTGCCCATCTACGGGAAGGGCGACAATGTGCGCGACTGGCTCCACGTCGAGGACCACTGCCGCGCGGTGTGGGCGGTTTTGGGCGGCGGCTGCGTGGGTGACACCTACAACATCGGCGGGGGAGCCGAGCGGCAGAATATCGAGGTTGTGGACGACATCTGCGCATTGCTCGACGAACTGCGTCCTGATCCGGCGGGGCCGCACTCGCGCCTGAAGACCTTTGTGACCGACCGCCCCGGGCACGACCGGCGCTACGCGATGGACTACTCAAAGCTGAACCGCGAGTTGGGCTGGAGTCCCCGGGAGTCATTCGCCAGCGGCCTGCGTCGGACGGTGGAATGGTATCTTGCCAACGACGAGTGGTGCCGCGCCGTGGAAAGCCGCGGCTACAAGCGCGAGCGCTTGGGCATCCCGGCTTAGCGTCTTGACTCCCTGCAGGGGCGTTTTTACCTCAATCGCAATGCCGATCTACGAATACTACTCCGCGGACACGCACCGGATCTACAGCTTCTACGCGAGGCGTCTGGTCGGTGCGAATGTGGTGCCTCGGTGTCCGGACGGCGAGGGGAAGAGGATGGAACGTCTGCTGTCCCCGTTCGCCATAACCGGTAAGGCGAAGGAAAAGCAGGAAACTCCCGACGGCATGCCAGACTTCGATCCGCGGCAGGAGGCCGAAATGATGAAGCTGGCGGGCGAAATGTCGGGCATGGACGAGCAGAACCCCGACCCGAGGCAACTCGGCCGCATGATGCGCCGGATGATGGAGATCACGGGCGAGATGATGCCGGCGCCGATGCTGGAGATGCTCGACCGCATGGAGCGCGGCGAGGATCCGGAGAAACTCGAGGAGGAATACGGTGACGTGCTCGACGCAGAAGGGGCGGAGAGCGCCTCGCAGGAGAAGGGCGAATCCGCGGCGACCGCAGCCTTGCGACGCCGGCTTCCGCCCCGGCGCGATCCCGTCCTTTACGAAATGGCTGACTATCTTTGAGCGGGCAAGTTGCCTGCTCCTCAGCCCCCACTGTCCGCCCTCGACGCAGCGCGGAACCAACCTTGGCCGCGATGACGCGGCCTTTTTTGTCATGAACATCCTCGGCATTTCGGCGTTCTACCATGACAGCGCGGCGGCGCTTGTGCGGGACGGGGTCATCGTGGCGGCTGCGCAGGAGGAGCGTTTCACACGCAAGAAGCACGACGACGCGTTTCCGATGCAGGCCGCGGAGTATTGTCTGGAAACAGCGGGGATCGGCGTGGGGGAACTGGATGCGGTCGTCTTCTACGAGAAGCCGCTGCTGAAGTTCGAGCGCTTGCTCGAGACGTATGTGGCTTTCGCTCCGCGCGGGTTGATGTCCTTCTTCCGCGCCATGCCGGTCTGGCTGCAGAAGAAGCTTCATCTGCCCCGCGAGATCGACCGCGGGCTTGGCGGGGACTACCGGGGGCCGATCTATTTCTGCACGCACCACGAGTCGCACGCCTCGAGCGCATTCTTTCCCAGTCCTTTCGAGGAGGCGGCCATCCTCACGATGGACGGGGTGGGGGAGTGGACGACGACGAGTTGGGGCACAGGGCGCGGCAACCGGGTGGCGTTGAGCGGCGAGGTCCGGTTCCCGCACTCGCTGGGCCTGCTTTACAGCGCGTTCACCTACTACACGGGGTTCCGCGTCAACTCGGGGGAATACAAGCTGATGGGCCTTGCTCCCTACGGCGAACCCCGGTTCGCTGGCCTCATCCGCGAGCATCTCATCGAGTTGCGCGACGACGGATCCTTCTGGCTCGACCAGCGGTTCTTCAACTACGGGCCGGGCCTCACGATGACAAACACGAGGTTTCACCGCCTCTTCGGCGGGCCGCCGCGTCGGCCGGAGGATCCGCTCACCCAGCGGGAAATGGATATCGCGGCGAGCATCCAGCTCGTGGTCGAGGAGGCCGTGCTGCGGATCGCCGCGCATGTGCAGCGGGAGACGGGCTTGAGCCGCCTCTGCCTCGCTGGGGGAGTCGCGTTGAACTGCGTCGCCAACGGACGGCTTCTTCGAGAGACTGATTTCGAGGAAGTCTGGATTCAGCCCGCCGCCGGCGACGCGGGCGGTGCATTGGGCGCGGCGCTCTGGCTCTGGCACCAGCATCTTGGGAATCCCCGCGAACCCGCGCCCTCCGATGCGCAGCAGGGGTCGTATCTCGGCCCTTCGTTCACGCAAGATGCAGTGCGGGCCGAACTCGACAAGGTCGGTGCCGTTTACGATGTGTTCGAAAGCGATGGCGACATCGCCGCGGCGATGGCGGCTGAGCTCGAAGCAGGCAAGATTGTCGGGCACTTCGCGGGTCGCGCGGAATTCGGTCCCCGCGCCTTGGGGCATCGCTCGCTGCTGGGAGACCCGCGCCGCCCCGACATGCAGCGGCGGATGAACATGGCGATCAAGTTCCGCGAGTCCTTCCGCCCGTTTGCTCCATCCGTCCTTGCCGGGCGCTGCCCGGAGTTTTTCCAACTCGACGCGGAGAGTCCCTACATGCTGCTGGTCGCCCCTGTCGTCGGGGGCGCGCCGGAGAGGGGGGCGTCGCGCGGACTGGAGGGCCTGCGGCATGTGCAGGGCCCGTTGCCTGCGGTCACGCACGTGGACGGGAGCGCACGCATCCAGACGGTGAGCGCCGAACGCTCTCCAAGGTTCCACTCCATCCTGACGGCTTTTGCCGAGCGCACAGGCTGCCCGGTGTTGGTCAACACGAGCTTCAACATTCGCGGCGAGCCGATCGTCCATTCGCCCTCCGACGCCTACCGGTGCTTCATGTTCACCGATATGGACGTGCTCGTGTTGGAGAATTGCCTTCTTCGCAAGGAGCGCCAGCCGGCGATGGTCGGGGCGGACGCCTACCGGCGGTCGTTCAAACCGGATTGATCGTCCGCCCGGCAAGGACAAGAATCATTTCCAGCCTTATGCGCCGTCGTTCCTTCATCGCCGAGTTGTTCGACTTCATCCTGAGTCACAAGGCGTATTTTCTGGCGCCGATCATCCTCTTCCTGCTGCTGGTCGGCGTGCTCATCATCCTCGGCGGCACGAAGGCCGCGCCGTTCATCTACACGCTCTTCTGAGGAGCCCCGACTGTGATCCGCATCAACTGGAAACCGTCTCCGGGCGAGTTGCGCCGCTGGGCGTGCCTGCTGCTCGCGGTTCTGGGCGTCATGGGGGCGCTCTTCTACTTCGTTGATTGGGGCATTTTCGCCAGGGGACAGCGCTTCGCGATCTTCCTCTGGTGCTTCGCCGTTTTCGCATTCACCACGGGAGTGACGGGGACTCGGCTGGGCTGGCCGGCTTATTGGCTGTGGATGGGCTTCGTCTACGTGATGGCAGGCGCGATCGGCTACACGGCGCTCACCGCGGTTTATGTCCTGGTGCTGACGCCCATGGCTCTGCTCGGACGCCTGTGCGGTCGCGACCGGTTGGGCATGCGAAACAGGCATGCACCCACATTCTGGCATCGACTCGATGGCGCGGCCGCGCACAATCCGGAACGCCAATTCTGACACCACCATGATCCTCGACACCCACGACAAGCTCCCCGCCTATTCCACCTTGTTCCGCGGCACTGATCCCGCGTCGCTCTTCGACTGGCTCCTCAAGTGCCACGATGTTGCGCCCGGGACGAAAGTCGAGTTCGACGGTGACAAGCTCTTTGCCCGGATGCTGCGGCAGGATACCGGGGCGCGCGACCAGTTCCGCTGGGAGACGCACCGCGACTACGTGGACCTGCAATACATCATCGGGGGTGGGGAAATCATTGAATGGGCGCCGACGGCGTCCATGAAGGATGACGCGCCTTACGACCCGGCGACCGACTTCCAGTTCTACGCGCCGGCGGCGGCACCGGTCTCGCTGTCCATGACCTCGGGATTGTTCGTCTTCCTGTTCCCCTCCGACGCGCACAAGCCGCTTGTGTCGAACGGACGCGATGCGTTCGTCCACAAGGTCATCGCGAAGATCCACCGCTCACTGCTCGCAGTGTAGCGGGCGGCGGCAAATGAAACTCCGGCCACCATGGCCGGAGGCTGGCTTTATCGGGAGCGGTGCAGGCTCAGAGCCTGAGCACGCGGGCACCCACGATGTCCGGGTCGGCGCGGAGTTCGGCCATGACCTCATCGCTCGGCGCAGAGTCGAGGTTGAGGATGGTGAGCGCGGTGCCGCCGGCCTCGTCCCGTCCCAGGGACATGCTGGCGATGTTGATCTTGTGGCGTCCAAGGAGGGTCCCGATGTGGCCGACCATGCCGGGCCGGTCCTTGTTCTCGAGCACGAGCAGGACGCCGTCCGGTTGGGCTTCGATGTGGCGGCCGTTGACGACGACCACGCGCGGCTTGCTTCCGAAAAAGGTGCCGGCGGCCGAGGCGGAAGAGGACGAGTCCTCGGCGGTGACGGTGACGAGCTCGGTGAACTCACCGCTGTCGCTGATCTTCGACTCGACGACTTGAAGCCCAAGGTTGGCGGCGAGGCCGGGGGCGTTGATCTGGTTCACCTCGCTGCCGCAGATGTGGGTGAGGAAACCCTTCAGGACAGAGCGGGTGATCGGCGTGGTGTCGATGTCGCGCGCCTTGCCGCTATAGACCACGCGCAGGGTGCCGCAGCGTTTCGGGGCGAGCTGGGCGACGAAGCGGCCGAGGCTTTCGCCGAGGCGCAGGTAGGGGCCGAGAATGGCGAGTGTCTTCGCGTCCACGCTCGGGGCGTTGACGGCGTTGTTGATCGTGCCGTCGAGGAGGGCGGCCCGGATGGTGTGGGCGATCTCGATGCCGACGCTCTCCTGGGCTTCCGCCGTGGAGGCGCCGAGGTGCGGGGTGAAGACGAGGTTGGGAGCCGAGCGAAGGGGCGAATCGGCCGGAGGTGGTTCGGTCTCGAAAACGTCCAGCGCGGCGCCGGCGATATGTCCGGAGGCGAGGTTGGCCGCCAGTGCGGCCTCATCCACCAGTCCGCCGCGGGCGCAGTTCACAATGCGGGCACCCTTCTTCATGCGTCCGAGCCGCTCGGCATTGAGCATGTGCCGCGTCTCGTCCGTCAGGGGCATGTGCATCGTGAAGAAGTCCGCCTGGGGGATGGCGTCGTCCAGATTCTCCACGAGTTCCACCTGCAGCGAGCGTGCGCGGGACTCGGACAGATACGGGTCGTAGGCGAGCACGCGCATGCCGAAGGCGAGGGCGCGTTTGGCCACCTCGGCACCGATGCGGCCCATGCCGAGGACGGCGAGGGTCTTGCCGTTGAGTTCGACGCCTTGGAACGTCTTCCGGTCCCAGGCGCCGGACTTCACGCTCGCGTCGGCTTGCGGGATCTTGCGGGCGACCGAAACCAGCAGCGAGAAGGCGTGCTCGGCGGTCGAGATGGTGTTTCCGCCGGGGGTGTTCATCACCACGATGCCGCGCTGGGTAGCGGCCTCGACGTCCACGTTGTCCACGCCCACGCCGGCGCGGCCGATAGCCTTGAGGTTTTTCGCTGCGGCGATGACACCGGCATCCACCTTGGTCTGACTGCGGACGACGAGGGCAGTGTATTCGGGGATGATCTTGAGCAGCTCGTCGTGCGGAAGGCCCGGACGGAAGGTCACTTCGAGTTGGCCTCCTTCGGCGAGGGCCTCCACGCCGCGCTCGGAAATGGGATCAGAGACAAGAACTTTTGGTTTCGACATTGAACTGGAAAATCTAGCGGGGCGCGAAGGGCGCGTCACGCTCACAGTGGCAATGTCTGGTAGTCCGAACAGAGGAAGACGCGCAGGATTTCGCCGGATGGCGTGGTGATCTCAGCCAGAAGCCGCAGGCCGGCGAAGGCCGCGGTGACCGCCTGCGGCAGATCGTCCTGCCTCTGCGTTGTGACGAATAGTGCTGATGCGCCGACGAACGGATTGTAGCCGTCCTGCTCGGTGAACGGGTCCGCGGCCTCCCCGACCAAAGGCGGGGAACCGGCAACGAACTGGTCGTAGCGGGGCCAGAGGGCGAATTGGCTGCTCTCGGCGGGCGACTCGACCACGTAAACAGCGGGGTGTCCGGGCAGGGCGTGCGAGCGGTCGTGCAGTTGCATGGCCACGGCGGATGCGAGCGGCGCATGCTCCGCGATGAGGAGAACCGGCGATCCGGCCAGCGGGCCGAGCCCTGCCTTGAGGGTTTCGATCTCCCGGACGACAGACGGTGCGACGAGAGGCGCCGGACGGTCGGACACGGCAAGAACGACAGCGCTCCAGACGGCAGCAGCGACCATTACGCCGGCGAGGACGCTTCGGGCGGAGAGCGGGCCGAGACGGGCGGGGATCAAGCCGAGCAGGAACACGGAGTAGCCGAGGGCGAGAAGACCGACCGGTATCGCGGCGGATCCCGTCAGAGCGAGGTAGCCGGCGAGGAGTGCAGCCATGAGCGCGGGCACGAGGATGAACTTCACCTTGGGCGCGGCCGTGAGCACGGCCAACGCGTGTCCGGCCGCGACCAGCAGGGCGACGAGGACGAAGGGCGAGGCTGCGGTTGCGGCATTGCGAAAGCTGGACGGAAGCAGCGCGGGTTGGAGGTGGGTTGCCGTTTGCCACGTGCCTCCGATGAAGTGAACCCAGCCGTTGGCCGCGTTCCACTGCAAGAGCAGGCCGAGCGTCAGGAGCAGGGGAGCGAAAGCGAGCCAGGTTCCGGGGCGACGAAGCCGGGGGCGCCAGCGGTGCGAGGCCAGGAGCACAACCAGCAAGGATGCAGGCAGGAGCAATGCCTGATAGCTGAACAGCAGCGCGAGGGCCGCAGCCACGCCGGCCAGGAGCCACCATGCGGACGGTCCGCTGCCCAGCGCCCTCCACGAGGCGCCGAAGAAGAGCAGTCCAAGCGCTAGCAGCGGCATCGAGGCATCGGGGCGTGTGGCGGCTTGGTTGAAGGCGGGCAGGACGTTAAGGAGGATGGCCGTGAAAGCGGCGGCCCGAGACCCCGCGAGCGGACGGCCGACAAACCAGATCCCCAGCGTCGCGCCCAGAGCGAAAAGCGGCCAAGCGAGCGCCGCACGGTCCGCAGCGATCATCCCTGCGGCTGCGGAGACAGGCACGCCGCCGGGACCGTCGTAGTAGGCCACGGCCGGGCGCACTCCGCACATGGCGAGGTAAGCATCAACGCCGTCGGTCCCGTTCTGCATGACGAAGATCACGCGCAACGCGGTGAGGGCAAGCAGGGAGGCGATGACCAACGCTTTCATCGCACGGGCCCGGACAGCAGTTCCGGATGCTTCGCGGCGAGGGACGGAACGACGCGCGGAGCAAGGCGGCGCCAGAGCGCAGCGTAAAGCGCGAGGAGGGCGGCCGTGCAGGCGATCGAGAGTGCGGCTGTGAGGACAACATCCGACGGCCAGTGCGCGCCGGTGGCAACGCGGGAGAGGGCCACAAGCGTCGCGACGACGAAGAAGACGGCTCCGCGCCAGCGGTAAAAGGCGGCGAGGACAGTCGCGAAGCAGAACATGTTGCCGGTGTGTCCGGATGGAAACGAGCGGCCGGCCTCCGGCGGCTCGATGGAGGTGTCCGTGGGCACGACTTGCAAAGGGAGCCCGATGGCAAAGACTCGCGGCTTCACGGCGGCGAGGTCAATGAACCGGGCGCCCTCGACCACATAGCGCGGACGGTCGCGGTCGAACGCCCTCTTCAGCGGCCCGATGATGGCGCTTTCCATGATGCCCACGGAAAGGAGGAGGCAGACGAGCATGGCCCGGGCGCGGAAGCCACCGCGCCACGCTACGATGAGGCCGGCGAGGATCAGGAAAGGCAGCCAGAGGTCGAAACTGGAGAGCACGGCCCAGCCGGTGTCCAGCCACGGGAGACCGCGGTCGGAGTTGAGCCAGAGGAAGACTTGCTGATCGAGCCCGGCAAACACGTGTGGTAGTCTTCGCGCAAGGTCGCAATGAGACAAGCAATCAACCGGATCCTCCTCGTGTTCGCGCTCTGCTGGCCGACGGCCCGGCTCGATGCGGCCGACAACCCCGACCCGCAGGAATTGCTGCGAGTGGCGCGGATTGCTTCGGCCAGCGAGGAGGCGTTGGTGCGCGGGCGGCTGCGATCCGGGAGCGCGACCTCGCCCTTCACGCTTAGGGTCGGCGGCGGCGTGCTGCGGTTCGCCTTCGAGGAACCTGCCCGCGTGATCGAGGTCCGGCTGGGCGAGGACACATCGGCGGTGCTCGATTCCAACGGCAAGCCTCTCAAGAGCGGAATGCAGGAACCGGTCGCCGCGGGAACCGACGTGACAGCGGAAGATCTTTCGCTCGGGTTCCTTTACTGGCCCGATGCCCGCCTTCTCGGCCGCGAGGAGGTGAGGGGACGGGCGGCGTGGAAGATCGAACTCCGGCCCGGGCGGCGGGGGTCCGCATTTGCCGTGGTGCGCGTGTGGCAGGACGAGGACAGCGGAGCGTTGCTGCGCATCGAGGGTTTCGACTGGCAGGGCAAGCTAGCCCGGAGGTTCGAGGTCGTGTCCGGCCAGCGCATTGACGGGCGCTGGATGCTCAAGCAGATGCGCATCGAGAGATTCGCGCCGGAGAACGCCGGCAAGCCGGTGTCGCGCTCCTACCTCGAGATCACGGGCAAGGAGGGTGTTTGATGGCCGGTGACGGCGGCCCGTGCACGGTGATCGCTTCGGCCCGTGTTCCGGAGGAGCGGGCGGCCGATTTCGTGCGCCTTCAGGAAAGGATCTCCGCCGCCATGGCCAAGATCCCGGGATTCCTCGGCAAGGAACTCATCCGCCCGCGGGCGGGGCTACAGGAGGACTGGGTTGCCATCTTCCGCTTCATCTCGACCGCGTCACTCCGCCAGTGGATGACCAGCGCGGATCGTCGCGAGATGATGCGTGAACTCGAGGCGTGCACCGGCGGTCCGTCCAGCCTTCAGGTCGTGGCGGGTGACAACGAGGAAACGCCGCCGGTGGCGGTGATCTTCTCCCACCAAGTCCGCGCCGGGTGCGAGGACGCCTTCCGCGCGTGGCGCGATGGCATGCTGCGGGCGATCGCTCGCGCACCGGGTTTCCTCGGCGTGGATGTGTTCGACCGTCGCGAAGGTGTGCAGGATCAATGGGTTCACATCATCCGCTTCGACTCACCGGCTAGTCTTGAGCGGTGGATGTCCTCGCCGGAGCGGCAGCGGCAGTTGGCCCGACTCCCGGATGTGGTCGAGCATTACACCTCCCAGCCGCTGGCCAGCGGGCTCGGCATGTGGTTCCACTTCGACGACACGCCGGGGGGCGCCTTGTCCGATCCGCCGCGCTGGAAGCAGATCCTGGTGGTCACGCTGGCGCTCTACCCGACGGTGATGCTGCTGACCGTGGTGCTGGAGCCGTTGCTCAAGCATCTGCCGTTCCCGATCCATCTGCTCATCGCCAACTTGATCAGCGTGACCCTGCTCTCGTGGCCGGTCATGCCGTGGCTCAACCGGCGGTTTGCATGGTGGCTGCGCGGTGGAGGAAGTGATGCGGCGGGCGGGATGATCATTGCCGCTTTGCTCGCGGCTCTCGTCACCATCTTCACGTTCGCGTGGCTCGGAAAGTTTTCCCTTTAAGGCCGGTGCGATTCGGAGACTATCGGAACGATGAGCAACCACGAGTCCGCGCAGCCCACCCGCTGGCAGAAGGCCTCTTGGTATGCCGCCCTCACCGCGCTGTCGCTGCTCGTGCTCGTCGGCATCATTGTCTTCGTCGGGTCGCTGGTCGTCCGTGCGCTGGCCTTCCTGCAACCCCTACTCATCCCAGTGGTGGTGGCGGTCATCCTTACTTACCTCCTCGAACCCGTGGTTTCGCGATTCTGCGCTTGGGGAATCTCGCGGACCAAGGCGGTGGTCTTGCTGCTCCTCCTGATCGCGGCCGGTTTTGCGGGAGTGGTGCTTTGGGTGGCGCCGGCCATCTCTCATCAAGCGATGGAGTTCGGCAAAGCCCTGCCCGAGCACACGGCGCGCGGCGAACGCCTGCTCATGTCCTCGCTCGAATGGCTGCGGGATTTCCAGCGAAACTTTGAACCGCAGGCGGTGGAGTCCGCCGAGCGCACGATCCGGGACCAGGTCTGGGGACTGGCCGCGACCCAGATCACGGCGCTGGCAGACTGGCTGCAGGAGAAACTCCCGCAGATCGCCGCGACGGCCGGAACATTCTTGAAGCAGAGCATAGGCGGCTTCCTCGGCTTGGCGGGTGTGGCGCTGAGTCTTCTTCTGGTGCCGCTCTTCCTGTTCTTCTTCCTGAAAGACTCACACACGCTGGCCGGCGACTGGCGCAAATACATCCCGCTGCCCGAGTCGCCGTTGAAGGATGAGGTCGCGTCTCTGGTCGAGGAGATCAACGGTTACCTGCTTCGCTACTTCCGCGGGCAGTTCATCGTGAGTCTCATCGACGGCGCGCTCATCGGAGCGGCGCTGCTGATCATGGGCCTTAACTTCGGGCTGCTCATCGGTCTCGCGGTGGGGATCATGGGCATGATTCCTTACCTTGGCATGTTGCTCTGCTGGATCCCGGCGGTGCTCATCGCCATCGCCCAGTTCGGGGATTGGACTCATCCCATCATCGTCACACTGATCTTCCTCGGCATGAACCAGCTCGAGGGCTTTCTCATCGCGCCTCGCATCGTGGGCGAGTCCGTGAGCCTGCGGCCGTTCACGGTCATCATGTCGGTGCTGATCTGGAGCCTCGTGCTCGGCGGCTTGCTCGGCGCGCTGCTGGCTGTGCCGCTCACCGCCACGCTCAAGGTGCTGATGCAGCGGTATGTCTGGCGGCGTCAGCTTTGAGCCGCGGCCACGCACCTGAAATCCGGTCCAGCAACTCCTGCCAGTTCTCCTGGCCGCGCAGGATCTCGATTTCCACGCGCAGGAAGAACATGCGCACCGCCGGATTGTCGATGTCCGGAAACCGCACCGCGTCCTTCTCGGTGGTGACGAGAGCATCGAGCGAGCGCCGATCGCACCATTCGAGGAAACGGAGGATTTCCTTCTTCGTGTAGCGGTGATGGTCGGCGAAGCCCTTGGCGATCTCGACCTTGAGGCCCAACCGCCGCACGCCCTCCTCGAAGCTCTCGGGCCGCGCGATGCCGCTCATCGCTCCGACGTGGCGGCCGCTCAGGTGATCGAGAGGGAACTGCTCGCCGGTAATGATGTCGGTCCAGTGCCGCGGCGCGTGGCGGCATTCGATGATCGGGGCCGAAGGGTTGAGTTCGCGCAAACGCGCGATGAGCGCCTCGTCACGCTCGGGGCCGCACTTGGTGACGATGATGAACGAGGCGCGGCGGAGGTTGGCCGGCGGCTCTCGGAGGGTGCCGCGGGGAAGGAGGTGCTCGTTCCCGAAGGGCGCCTGGCTGTCGACGAGCACGACATCCATGCGGTGACGCAGGCGCTGGTATTGCAGGCCGTCGTCCAGCAGCAGCACGTCGCTGCCGAAATGTCGCATGGCATGGATGCCGCTTTTCACGCGGTCCTTGTCCACCAGCACGCACACGCCGGGCAGGTTCTTGGCGAGCATGTGCGGCTCGTCTCCGGCACGGCGGGAGTCGAGCAGGACGCGCTTGCCATCGGAGACGACGCGGGGCGGGAAAAGTTCGCGGTTCTTGAACAAGCGCTGGCGGAGGCGCTGAACGAACGGGCGGGGGACGCTTTTGTAGCCGCGGCTGAGGATGGCCACGCGGCGGCCGCGGCCTTGCAACTCCCGGGCCAGCATTTCCGCCACGGGAGTCTTGCCGGTGCCGCCGACGGTGAGGTTGCCGATGCTGACGACCATGCAGCCGAGTTCCTGCGGACGGAGAATGCGCCGCCGGTAGAGGGCGAGGCGCGATTGCACCGCTTTGCGGTAGGCGACGGAAAAGCCGCCGAGAAGAATCTTCAGTGCATCGGCGCGGTTTCCTTCGCGGCGGTCAAGTATGACGTCCACCGCATAGCGCTCCAGTCGTTCTAGGAGGACGCGCATGGCGGATCAGGTGATGATCACGGTGCCGGTGTTGTCGGGTGCGAGGATGTGCGTTCTGGCGCCCGGCAGGACGGATTGCATGGCGCGCGCGACGTCTTCCGCGTCGGCCATGGCGATGCATGCAACAGCGGATCCCGAACCGCTGAGGTATCCGCCCAGTGCACCTGCGGCCACTCCTGCTTCCACGGCCGGACGCAGGTGGGGGTTCGCGGCCTCACGGTAGGGTTCGTGCAGCCAGTCCTGGAGAGATCCGCGGAGGAGTTCCGGCTGGTTTGAAGCGAAGGCCGCGGTGATGAGCGCCGCGTTGGCCGCAGTGCGGGCGGCATCGGCATGGGGGATCGCGGACGGAAGTGTCCCGCGGGAGGCATCGGTTTCAATCTCCCGGTCCGGGACGAGGAGAACGAAGCGCATTTCCGGCGATACCTCGCAGCGGAAGAACGCGCAATCGGCCCGAGCGGCAACGAAGCCTCCGAAGGCGGCCGGCGCGGCGTTGTCGGGATGGCCCTCGAGTTGCGCGCAGATCCGATAAAGGGTCTGCGCGTCGAGCGGGGCGCCGGCAAGGCGGTTCAGTCCGTGCAGGATTCCGAGACGCACGGTGACGCTGCTGCCGAGTCCCCGTGAGCGCGGGATGTCCCCGGCGATTTCCCATCCGAACGCGAACGGGGGCACGCCGGCCTGGGTGAAGAACGCTTCCCCGGCGGCCGAAACCATGGGGCTCGACGCGGCTGCCATGTCTCGACCGACCGTGACGACATTGTGCAACTGCAGCGCCACGCCGAGGCAGTCGAAGCCCGGGCCGAGGTTCGCGCTGGTGGCTGGGACGCGGACGCGCACTTTCTCCATCATGACCGGCAGAGATTGGCCCAAGCCTCAATAACTTGCATCAGAATTCCAGAGTTTGCTTGCCGGTCGGGGCGGGCGCTGGCGACATTGACCGCCTTATGTCTCTCGCCCACGAAGTTCTGACCACCGCCGCCCGCGACGCGCGCGGGCTCGCCATAGACGCCGTTGCCGCCTGCAAATCCGGTCACCTCGGCCTGCCGCTCGGTTGCGCGGAGATCGGCGCCGTGCTCTTCGGCGCAGCCCTCCGCTACAACCCGGCCGAGCCGCGCTGGCTGAATCGCGACCGGTTCGTCCTCTCCGCGGGTCACGGCAGCATGTTCCTCTACGGGTGGCTCCACCTCTCCGGCTATGCCGTTTCGCTGGACGAAGTGAAGCGCTTCCGCCAACTCGGCAGCATCACGCCGGGCCATCCCGAATTCCACGAAACCCCTGGCGTCGAGTGCACGACCGGGCCGCTCGGTCAGGGCGTCGCCAATGCCGTGGGCCTCGCCATGTCCGGCAAGATGTCGGCCGCGCGCTTCAACACCCCGGCGCACGCCATTTTCGACCACAAAGTCGTCTGCCTCGCCGGCGACGGCTGCTTGCAGGAAGGCATCGCCAGCGAGGCGAGTTCGCTGGCCGGGCACCTGCAACTCGACAACCTCATCCTCATCTACGACTCCAACAACGTGACCCTCGACGCGATGGCTTTGTTCACGCAGAGCGAGGACACGGGGGCGCGCTACAAGGCCTATGGCTGGGATGTCCAGGAGGTGGATGGGCAGAACCTTGAGGAATTCAACAAGGCTTTCCAGAAAGCCCGGGCCGCGGCCGGCAAGCCGCAGCTCATCATTGCCAAGACGCTCATCGGAAAAGGAATTCCGGAGGTCGCGGGCACGAGCAAGGCGCACGGCGAGGGCGGGGTGGCGTTCGCCGCAGCGGCGCGCGCCGGACTCGGGTTGCCGGAGGAGAAGTTCTTCGTCGCACCGGAGGTGCGCGACTACTTCGCCAAGCACGCGGCCGACCTCGGTGCAGCCTGCGCCGAGTGGCACAAACGTTACGACGCATGGAAGGCGGCAAACGCCGACCTCGCGGCCGAGCTCGAGTCGGCCGTGGCCGGTCAGTATCCGGACCTGCTTGCGGCTATTCCGCCGTATCCGGCCGACGCGCCGGACATCGCGACCCGCAAGGCGGGCAGCGATGTGTTGCAGCATGTGGCAGCAGCCATGCCGCTCATTGTCAGTGGCAGCGCCGATCTGCACGGCTCGACGCTCAATTACATCAAGGACGGCGGTGATTTCGACGCACGCAACCATGCGGGCCGGAACATCCGTTTCGGCATCCGCGAACACGCGATGGCGGGCATCCTGAACGGAATCGCCTACGACGGAATCTTCCGGGCGAGCGGCGCGACCTTCCTTGTCTTCAGCGATTACGCGCGTCCGTCAATCCGCATCGCGGCGCTCTCGCACCTGCCCGTGGTCTACATCTTCACGCACGACTCCGTGGGCGTCGGCGAGGACGGCCCCACGCACCAACCCGTCGAGACGGTCGCCGCGCTGCGCGCCATACCGAACCTCGACGTCATTCGTCCCGCGGATCCGGCGGAAACCGCGGGGGCATTCGCGGCGGCATTCGACCGGGCTGACGGACCGACGCTGCTTGCGCTCAGCCGTCAGGCCCTGCCCACGCTCCGTGAGGTTCCCGAGGACAAGGCACGCCAAGGCGTGCTAAACGGCGGGTATGTGGCGAAGGCGGAGGAGAGTGAACTGCGGTTGATCCTTCTTTCCAGCGGCAGCGAACTGCACCTCGCGATGCAGGCCGCGGCGAAGATCGGCGGCGGTGTCCGCGTGGTTTCGATGCCGTGCATGGAGCGCTTTATCCGGCAGGACGAGTCCTATCGCGAGTCGGTGCTCCCTTCGGCCTGTGCGAAGCGCATCTCCATCGAGGCCGGCGTGAGCCAGCCTTGGTTCCGGTTCGTTGGTCCCGCGGGTCGCGTCCTCGCCATTGACCGCTTCGGCCTGAGCGCCCCCGGTGGCACCGTGATGAAAGAACTCGGCATGAGCGTGGATGCGCTGGTGGCGGCGGCCGCGGAAGTGCTGGGCGAGGCATGAGGAAGGCGGCCGCGGCGGCGCTTTGCCTGCTGACCGGCGTGGCCACCGGCCTCGCAGAGGGAAACGATAACGTGGACGAATTCGTTCCCTCGTGGGCGAAGGATGCCGTGTGGTATCAGATTTTCCCTGAGCGTTTCCGCAACGGCGACCCGTCGAACGATCCCACGCGGGAAGATATCCGCGGCGCCTTTCCCGATGCGCACGACCTGCCATGGCAGGTGCATCCTTGGACTTCGGACTGGTATGAGCGGCAGCCTTGGGAGAAGTCCGACGCCTGGCCGTTCCACGATCTGATCCAGCGGCGGCGCTACGGGGGCGACTTGCAGGGGG
>CAZSUJ010000020.1:0-54581 GCA_964609925.1 uncultured Chthoniobacter sp.
CCAAGACCTGGTTCGCTCTCTCCAGCCAGCATCCTCAGACCTGCCCCCTGTCAACTCTGCCTCCCCATGCATCCCATCATCTCAGTCCGCGACCTCTCCAAGCGTTACAAGCTTGGAGTGGTCAACGCGCGCACCCTGCGCGAGGAGGTGGAAGGATTCTTTGCGAGGTTTGGGCGGAGGAAAGCTGAGTTGGCAGTTGGCAGTAGTCAGTCGTCAGGAAACTCGTCACTCGTCACAAGTCCCTCGTCACACGCGGAGCAAGGCTCCGACTTCTGGGCTCTGCGAGATGTTTCGTTCGACGTCCAGCCCGGCGAGGTTGTCGGCATCATCGGTCGCAACGGCGCCGGCAAGAGCACGCTCCTCAAGATCCTCAGCCGCATCACCGAGCCGACCAGCGGTGAGGCCCGCATCCGCGGACGCGTCGCCTCGTTGTTGGAAGTGGGGACGGGATTCCACCCCGAGTTGACCGGCCGCGAGAATATCTTCCTCAACGGCGCGATCCTCGGCATGACCAAGGCCGAGGTCCGCGCGAAGTTCGACGAGATCGTCGCCTTCGCCGAGGTCGAGCGCTTCATCGACACCCCGGTCAAGCGCTACAGCTCCGGCATGTATGTGCGCCTCGCCTTCGCGGTGGCTGCCCATCTCGAACCCGAGATCCTCATCGTGGACGAGGTGCTCGCCGTCGGCGATTCTGCCTTTCAGAAAAAGTGCCTCGGAAAGATGGAGCAAGTCAGCGGCCGTGACGGCCGCACGGTCCTCTTCGTCAGTCACCAGATGGCCATGATCTCGAATCTCTGCAGCCGTTGCATCCTCATGCAGAAAGGAATGGTCGCCCAGGTCGGCCCGTCTGATGACGTCATCCGTCGGTATCTGTCGGAGGGTCTTGACAGCGGTTCCGCCGGGTTGGCGAAGCGCACGGATCGTCAAGGGAGCGGGCGGCTCCGTTTCCAAGAAGTTTGGATGGAGGATATCGAAGGCAACAGGCTGTCATGCGTCGCCAGCGGCCAAGACATCAGGATATGTCTGCGCTTCGATGCACCTCACGGGCCCGCCATCCAGAACCTGCTGGTGGCGATCGCCATTTATGCGCCATCAGGGGTATGTGTGACCGAGGTGGGCAACACGTTTTCGGGTTACGACTTGGGTTCTGTTCCTGCGCGACCGGGTGTCGTCGAATGCCATCTGCCGCGTTTGCCTCTCAACAGGGGACGCTACACTTTGAACATCGTGGCGTCCTGTGGTCAGGAGAAGTTCGACTATGTTCAGGACGCTGCTGTCATGGACGTCGAGGAAGGGGATTTTTACGGCACCGGCAAGCCGGCCTCCGACGACAAGCGTCTGACTTTCTTCCAGCAGGCGTGGCTCCTGCGTTCAACCTGTTGAGGGTTCGTTGCCTGCGATGCCCACGACCGGACCGGTGGGCTGCTGTGTTGAACCAGGCCGACGGCCTTGGTGGTGAGCCAACCAGCGGGTCACACCGCACCGACCTCGATGTGTCTCATTTTCCGTGAATCCTAAGCTGCGCCTCCTCAAGTTCGACAGCGTCCATCCGTTCGACGTGCTGGTGCAGAAGCAGGGCGGACAGCGCGAGCACCTGTCCGGCCTGGGCTATGAAGACTATTACCGATGGTTGATGGGACAGCGGCTTGGTTTCTCGGATTTCCTGACCCATCACATGAACGAGGCGGGTTGGGAGGCTCGCGAGGTTGTCGCGGCCGACCGGATGCTCCTGCAGAAGCTCCCCGGTGTCGGCCGCCCGTCACTCGCCTCCGAGGCCAAGGCCTCGCTCAGACGCCTGGCTTCCTCCTCCCTCAAGGATGTTGTGACGCTTGGTGCGTTCAAGGAGGACTCGATCGCGCGCGGTCGCCGTGTCGTTGAGCGCTACATCAACGCCTACAAACCCGACGTCCTCTTCATCCGCGAGCCGAGCCACGTCAAGGGACGCTTGTGGGATCGTTTCCGGGACCGTTGCCTGATCGTCGGTTTCATCGGATGCGCTACCACGGATGCGTGGAATTGGAACACGCATCGTCACGACTTGATTTTCACGCTGACAGATGAATACAACAATTTCTTCAAGGCCGAGGGCGTGGAGAGTCACTTGTTCAGCTATGGCGTGGACGAGCGCGTCGCGGCGGAAGTCGCGGGTTCGGCGAAGAAGCACGATTGCACTTTCGTCGGCTACCTTGGAATCCCAGACCAGCGGATCAAAACAAAGTTGCTGGAGTTCATCGCCCAGAACGTCGACTTCAAATGGTGGGGTGTCCGGGGGCCCGAGATAGAGGAAGGCTCCGCGCTGCACCGAAGCTGGCAGGGGGCTGCCGCCGGAATCGAGATGTTCCAAATCTACAGGGATTCGAAGATCGTGCTGAACGAGTATCCGGAGATAGCGATGGGTAAGAACGTGAACATCCGGACCATGGAAGTCCTCAATGTCGGCACGTTTCTCTTGACCCGCGCCGCCACAAACATCGCCTGGCTCGAGCAGGCGGGGGCTCTGGTTACGTTCAACAGTCCGGAGGATTGCCTGGCCAAGGTGCAACGCTTCCTTGGCGATGACGCGGCGCGGGAGAAGATTGCCGCCGAGGGCCAGAGGACGGCATTGAAGCACTTCAACTACCGGGACATAACCCGCGGCCTGATGGAAGTGATCGGCAGAGCGTGGGAGAACAAGCGCGGCAGGCTCAAGCCTTGGCCCGCGCGCTGAAGTCCCGGAACCCTCATCGAAACCATGAAGAAAATCGTTGTTGTCGGCCTCGGTTACGTCGGCCTGCCGCTGTCGCTGCAGTTCGCCAGGAAAGGCGTTGCCGTGGTCGGTTTGGACATCGATGCGGCCAAGACCGCGTTGTTGAGCCGGGGTTTGAGCGACATCCGCCACATCCCGTCGGAAGAAGTGGCTGCTATGGTCAATGGCGGCCTCCTCGACCCCACCACCGATTTCTCGCGGGTGGCGGAGGTCGGGGCCGTGATCATTTGCGTTCCCACGCCGCTGAACAAATTCCGCGAACCCGATCTGTCCTATGTGCTGGAGACCGGGAAATCCATCGCGCCGCACCTGCGGCCCGGTGTGCTGGTGGTGCTGGAGTCAACCACCTATCCAGGGACAACCGAGGGCGGCTTGCGCGAGGTCTTGGAGGAGGGTTCGGGGTTGGTTGCCGGCAAGGACTTCCATCTTGCCTACTCGCCGGAGCGCGAAGATCCCGGCAATCCGGAGAGCAAGGTCGCCAAGATCCCCAAGGTTGTCGGCGGCCTCACGCCCGCGTGCCTCGACGCGGCGGTCGCGCTCTACGGCCTGGCCATCGAACAGATCGTGCCCGTGTCTTCGTGCGCGGCCGCCGAGGCGACCAAGCTCACGGAGAACATCTTCCGTTCAGTCAACATCGCCTTGGTGAACGAGTTGAAGATGATCTACGAGAAGATGGGGATCGACATCTGGGAGATCATCGCCGCCGCCAAGACTAAGCCGTTCGGGTTCATGGCGTTTTATCCCGGCCCCGGACTCGGCGGGCACTGCATCCCGATCGACCCGTTTTATCTCACTTGGAAGGCGCGGGAGTTCGGCATGCACACGTACTTCATCGAGCTGGCGGGGCAGATCAACACGTCCATGCCCGACTACGTGGTGGCGAAGGTGGTCGAGGCGCTCAACCGCAACAGCAAGGCCGTGCGCGGGAGCCGGATCCTGCTTCTTGGATTGGCCTACAAGGCGGACGTCGACGACATTCGGGAAAGCCCCAGTCTGGTGCTCATCGAGCGTCTGGAGTCGCTCGGCGCGAAGGTTGAATACAACGATCCTTACGTTCCGGTGATACCCGTGACCCGCGAACATGCGCCATTGGCCGGCCGAGAAAGCCAGCCTGTCGCACGCGACTACGATTGCCTGGTGGTCGCGACGCCGCACAGCGATTACGACGGTGCAGCCATCTCGGCCCTTGGTGTGCCGGTGGTCGATGCCCGGGGAATCGTTCCCGCGGCCCCCCATGTGCTTCGTGCCTGAACCGCCGTGGAATTCATCGACCTAAAGGAGCAGTTCCGGCGCTACCGTGCCGGGATCGAGGCGCGAATGACGGCGGTCCTGGAGCACGGTCACTACGTCATGGGCCCGGAGATCGCGGAATTGGAGAGCGAGTTGGCGGCTTGGACCGGCGTGAGGCACGCCATCACGGTGGCCAGCGGGACGGACAGCCTGGAGATCGCGCTTCGCGCGCTCGGCATCGGACCCGGCGACGAGGTCGTCACGGTGCCGTTCACGTGGATCAGCTCCGCTGAGGCGATCCTCCTTGTCGGCGCGAGGCCGGTGTTCGTGGACATCTCGCCGGAGGACTTCAACATCGATGTGGCCAAGCTCGAGGCGGCCATCACGCCACGCACGCGGGCCATCATGCCCGTGAGTCTGTTCGGGCAGATGCCGGACTTTGCAGCGATCAACAATCTGGCCGCATCTCGCGGACTGGCCGTCATCGAGGACGGAGCCCAGAGCTTCGGCGCGACGCAGCACGGCCGGCAGAGTTGCGGTGTCAGCACTGTCGGCAGCACGAGTTTTTTCCCTGCGAAGCCGCTCGGCTGTTATGGCGACGGGGGAGCCCTTTTCACGGATGACGACGATCTGGCGGCCAAAATGAAGGCGATCCGCACCCATGGGGGTGTGAGGCGGCACCACCACACCCTGGTCGGCATGAACGGGAGATTCGACACGCTGCAGGCGGCAGTTCTGCTGGCGAAACTGCCGCACTTCGCCCAGGAGGTCGCGGAGCGCGGCCGCATCGGCGCGCGCTACTCTGCGATGCTGGAGTCTGTCTGCAGGACGCCTTCTGTGCGCACGGGAAATGCCCACGTCTATGCGCAATATACGATCCGTGTGGCCGACCGGGACCGTCTGGGCGAACGATTGAAGGCCGCGGGCATCCCGAGCGCCGTCTATTATCCGAACTGTCTGCACGAGCAGCCGGTCTTCGCCAGTCTCGGCTTTCGGTTCGGTGATTTTCCCCAAGCCGAGACCGCTTCACGGGAGGTCATCAGCCTGCCCATGCATCCTTTCTTGAGCGAGGCGGACCAAGACCGCGTTGTGGACGCGGTCAAGGCGGCGCTGGATAACTGACATGAAGAACCTCGGACTCATCGGCGCCGGCTATTGGGGCCGCAACCTCGCCCGCAACTTCCACCAACTCGGCGCCCTTGCCCTCGTTTGCGACGCGAGCGACGACGTGCTCGCTGCCCGGAGCGCGGCCTGTCCCGGGATCCGCGTGACCAAGTCGGTTGAGGATGTGTTGGCTGACGGAACTATCCAGCGTGTGGCCATCGCCGCCCCCGCGGCCCGGCACTTCGACCTGGCTTTCCGCGCCCTGCAGTCTGGGAAGGATGTCTTTGTCGAGAAACCTCTGGCCTTGGATGCGCGCGAGGGCCGTGTGCTGGTCGAGTTGGCAGAGCGCCACGGCCGGATTCTCATGGTCGGCCACCTGCTGCAATACCATCCCTGCGTGCGCGCCATCCAGCAGCTGGTGACCGGCGGAGAACTCGGAGAACTGCAATACATCACATCGAACCGTCTCAATCTCGGAAAAATCCGCAGCGAGGAGAACGTGCTTTGGAGTTTTGCGCCGCATGACATCTCGGTTGCGCTGTCCTTGGCCGGAGGCGCAATGCCCTCCAAGGTTAGGTGCATCGGAGAGTCCTATCTCCAACCGGGAGTGGCTGATGTGGCGCTCACCACGCTTGCCTTTCCGGGCGGCGCCAACGCGCATGTCCACGTCAGTTGGATCAATCCGTTCAAGGAACAGAAACTCACCGTCGTCGGTTCCCGCGGCATGCTTGTTTTCGACGACACTCTGCCCTGGGCGGAAAAGGTTAAGCTTTATCGTCAGCCGGTTGCTCACGATGGCGGGGCGGTGCCTTCCACGAAGAAATCCGCCGGCGAGCCGGTCGCAGTCCCGGAAGAGGAACCCCTGCAGGTTGAGTGCGCCCATTTCCTCGAGTGCTGCGATGAGCGAAAGTCGCCGCTGACGGATGGCCACGAGGGACTGAGGGTTCTCGAGGTGCTGAACGCGGCCCAGCGGAGCCTTGAACGGGGGGGCGAAGCCGCCTCGCCGGAATCCGCATCCGCGGGATCGGGAGAGCACGCTTACCAAGCCCACCCGACCGCCGTGATCGACCCCGGGGCCAAGATCGGCGCGGGAACCAAGATCTGGCACTTCAGCCACGTCATGGGCGGGGCGGAGATCGGCGAGAAGTGCAACATCGGCCAGAACGTGGTCGTAAGTCCGGGGGTGAAACTCGGGCGCAATGTGAAAATTCAGAATAATGTCAGCCTTTACTCAGGCGTGACCTGCGAAGACGATGTCTTTTTGGGCCCATCCATGGTCTTCACTAACATCTCCAATCCGCGTTCCGCCGTGGTGCGCCGCGACCAATACGTGGAAACCATTGTCAGACGCGGCGCGAGCATCGGGGCCAACGCCACGATCGTCTGCGGGAACGAGTTGGGCGAGCACTGCCTGGTCGGGGCCGGGGCCGTCGTGACGAGGCCCGTGAAGCCGTTCGCATTGGTGGTCGGAAACCCCGCGCGGCAGACCGGCTGGGTCAGCCGGCACGGCGAAAAGCTTCCTCTGGCCCCGGGCGAGGAAGGGCAGGTCGCCTGCCCGGCCACCGGAGAGGTTTACGAGGTGAACGGCGGTCGCTGTCATCGCGTGAGCTGAACAACTGCGATCATCATGTGCGGTATCTTCGGCTGCTTCGCGGCTGGTTCAAAACAGGACGCCGTCGTGCGCTCCCTGGCCGCCCATGCCCGGCAGAGAGGGAGGGATTCAAGCGGCTTGCTGACTTGCTCCTCCGGCAGGTATCAGGTTTCGCGGGCCGATTTCGACGTGAACCGTCTCCTGGCCAAGGCCGACCTTGGCAACGCGGAGTTGGTCCTCGGCCACAGCCGGTTGATCACGAACGGACTGGAGGACAACCAGCCTGTGGTTCGTGATGGCGTGGCGTTGTTCCACAACGGCATCATCGTCAATACCGAGGAGGTATGGAGCCAGTTGGGTTCCGCCCCAACCTTGGAGATCGACAGCGAGGCCATCGTGGGGGTGGCTTTGGACCATCTGGAGGCCGGCGCTCCTCTCGCGGACCTGCCGGCCGCGGTTTTTGCGAAGTGCCGTGGAGTCGCCAACTGCGCCTTGGCCCTCCCGAGGCTCGGCAAGCTGCTATTGTTTTCCAACAGCGGAAGTCTGTTCGCGGCCGAGCAGGACGCAGGGTGGTTGTTTTCGTCCGAGCGTTACCCTCTCCAGATGCTCGGTGCGCGGAACGTGCGGCAGATATGGCACGAACTGGAAATCTTCGACATCCCCACCGCCCAAGAGTTCGACGTAAAAGACTATCGCAACCGCACTGAGAACCTGATTCCGCGGCTTGGGCAAAGTGCGGCGGAGGAGGCCATCCTGGAGCGTCCGCAGCCGAAGTTGCGCCGCTGCACGAGATGCATCCTGCCCGAGACGATGCCATTCATCGAGTTCGACGCTGACGGGGCTTGCAACTACTGCCACCACTATCGTCCCCGCAACAAGCCCAAGCCGAAGGAGGAGCTGTTCCGGTTGGTTGAGCCTTACCGCCGCGCAGAGGGAGCGGACTGCATCCTGCCCTTCTCCGGAGGACGCGACAGCTGCTACGGCCTGCACCTTGTGGTCAAGGAGCTGAAGATGAAGCCGGTCACCTACACCTATGACTGGGGAATGGTGACGGACCTGGGGCGACGCAACATCAGCAGGATGTGCTCGGCGCTTGGGGTGGAGAACATCATCGTGGCGGCGGACATCTCCAAGAAGCGGCGCAACATCGCCATTAACCTCAAGGCGTGGTTGAAAGCTCCTCATCTCGGAATGGTCAGCATCCTGACGGCGGGGGATAAACACTTCTTCCGGCACGTGGAGACCGTCAAAAGGCAGACCGGCATCCAGTTGGATCTGTGGGGCATCAACCCGCTCGAGGTCACACACTTCAAGGCGGGATTTCTCGGAGTGCAGCCCGACTTCGCGGAGAAGCGTGTTTACCGGCACGGCGCAGCCAAGCAGTTGCACTACCAGTGGCTCCGATTGCAGGCGATGTTGCAGAGTCCCGGATACTTCAACAGCTCCCTCTGGGACACCCTCTCCGGCGAATACTATCGGAGCTTCACCAAGAAGAATCACTACTTCCACATCTACGACTACTGGCGCTGGGAGGAGAAGGAGGTGGATCAGATGCTCGAAGCTTATGATTGGGAACTGGCGCCAGACACACGGACCACTTGGCGCATCGGCGATGGGACAGCGGCCTTCTACAACTACATCTATCACACGGTGGCCGGCTTCACGGAGCATGACACGTTCCGCAGCAACCAAGTGAGGGAGGGCGACCTGCTCCGCGACGAGGCGCTCAAGCTCGCCGAAGAGGAGAACCAGCCGCGATACCCGAACATAAAGTGGTATCTGGACGCCGTCGGTATGGATTTCAGCGAAGTCATCCGGGTCATCAACCGCATTCCGAAGTTGTATCCGGAATAGTCGGGCTGCATGAAGGCCACATCCTGTATACGGCGCAGGACGTTTGCTGGGACGTCCGAATGTGCAGTTCCTTGTCGGTGTCCATCCCGGGCGCCTGCCGGGCTTCGGCACGACACGGGAAAAGTTGTGGGAAGCTTTTTCCGCCAAGGGCAATGAGATCGAACTCATCGAAAAAGATACCGAGGAGCATTGGTGGGTGAAAGCCACGGCGTGAAGACTGCGCCTGCCCGTGGCGTGCGCCCGAGCGATCGCTTGTTCCTGACTTACCGGCGTCGCGGCTGGCGGGGCTTCCACTTCTTGCGCAGCTTTTGGTGTCGCGCAGGGGGCTCGCCATACGTGCGACTCCGCACCTGCTATGGATCGGTCATGGAGGTCCTGCCGGTTGGTTACATCGAGAACTTCCTCGTCCGCCACGGCTACTACGAAGCCGAAGTCTTCGACGCCTTGCGTCCTTTTCTCGGCGAGGGCGCCGTCTTCTGGGACGTGGGTTCTAACCTCGGGTTGCACGCCGTCACCGCGAAGAGACTTTTCCCCGCCACGGTGATCCACGCTTTTGAACCAGTGCCGGAGTTGGCCGCCCGCGTCCGCGCCAATGCGGCGCTGAACGGCGACGGCGTGACCGTTCATGCGGAGGCACTGTCGTCGAGATCCGGGAGTGCCATCCTGCACCTGCCGCGGGGCGGCGCCAGTGGTCGCGCCTCGCTTCATGCGTTGGCGGACGTTCCCGACGCGGAGCAAATCGACGCCCGGTGCACTCGCGCGGATGACGTGGTCGCGGCGGGGGCTATCGAGGCGCCGACGGTCGTGAAGATCGATGTCGAGGGCGCGGAGGCCGAGGTCCTTGAGGGATTCGGCGCACTGTTGTCCGATGGGCGACTGCGCGCGGTGGTCTTCGAAGGCGCGCCGGGCCTCGCCTCGGTGGAGGACCGCGATCCAGTTGGCGCCCGTTTGTGCGCGGCCGGCTTCCGACTTGAGAAGCTCGAACGTCGGGAGCCGACGCATCACGGGCTCGAGAACTACTTGGCCAGAAGGTGATCCGGTGGATGTTCTGACAAATCAGGTCTTCAAGCTGCGGTTGCTCATGCGCCGCCGGTTGGCCGCTTGGCACGGGGTGACCCTCGGCGAAAGCGTCTGGCTCGCGGGCGGCCTTGATTTCAACCTGGGCGGACAGTTCAAACGGTCGCTCCGCCGGAACGGCCCGGCTGGTCGCATCGAACTGGGTGACGAGACGTGGATTGAAAGGGGTGCTGTCCTCTGGGCCTTCGGCGGATCGATCAAACTTGGTCTGCGGGGCTTCATCGGGCCCCATGCCGCCATCTACGGCCACGGTGGCGTCGAGATCGGCGAGTGGAGCATGGTCTCGATGAACGCGGTCATCCTCTCGTCGAATCACCGGATCCCGCCCATGGACCGCTGCATGAGCTGGGAGGCGGATGAGTTGCGTCCGACCCGGGTAGGCCGCGATGTTTGGATCGGTGCCAACGCCGTCATTTTGGGCGGGGTCACTGTCGGGGACGGCGCGGTGATCGGGGCCGGCAGCGTCGTCTCGCGCGATGTTGGCCCCGGTTGCGTGGTGGCGGGCAACCCCGCCCGAGTGCTTCGCACCCGGCCATCCGGAAATGAAGGGAGCCCGTCATCGTGAGTCCGGTCCTCTCGGTCGTCATTCCGGCCTACGGGCGCACCGAACCGCTCAAGTATACGCTTCGCAGCGTCGCGAGGAGCTTGCGGGAGTCCGGGCGCGCGGGGGAGATCGTGCTCGTGGATGACGGGTCCCCTGAGGCGCTCGCCGGCGAACTGGAAGACTTCGATCCGGGATGGCCCGTTGAGATCGTCCGGCAAGACAACAGCGGTTCGATTGTTGCGCGCATGACGGGTTGGCGGGCGGCGCGCGGGAGGTTCGTCACATTCGTCGATTCGGATGACTTGGTGCACCCGGCCAAGTTCCGCTCGCAGTTGGACGTGATGGAGAACGGATCCGAGGAGATCACCTACACCGACAGCGCCCGTGTCACGTTGGGACCGGGGCACTCCGTTGAATCATTCGCTCCACTGCGCACCTACCGCGAGACCAGCTCCGCCGTGGAGTTGTTGGTGACGCTTTTTCCCTGCCCGCACAGTCCTGTTTTTCGGCGGGACTACCTTGAGCGTGCGTTGTCCCTTCCAGCGGTTCCGGCCCGCCGGATCTTCGATCCATGCGGGGACGTCTGGCTCTACCGCAACCTCGCGCTGCATCCTGCGCGTGTGCGCAAGGTGCCCGGGCATTACGCCGGGATCGGGATTCACGACCATGGTCGCTTCACGGATTGCTGGGAGAAGCTCGGAGTCGCCGCGCTCGGCATCGATGAGGCGGTCATGGCCGCTTGCGAGGGAGTTGCCGAGACGGAGTCGCTCCGCCGGGCGATCGGAGAGGGGGCTTTTCACGCGTTCCGTCTGCTGCCACCCGACGTGCCGCAGGACTTCGAGGCGCGGTTGCTGCGGCTTTGGCGGGAGTCGCCGGCTTCGGCCGGCCTCCCGCGTGGAGGCCGGGGTTTCCATGCGTTGGCCTCGTGCGTCGGTCCCGTCGCGGCCGCGCGTTGGTTGAGATGGTGGCGGCGTCCGCGCTACGCGGGCTGCAAGACGCTGGCGGACAAGCAGGCTTTCGAGCGTTTGCTGGGGGAGCTTCCTCCCCTAGCGGCCTGAGCAGGCATGCGCATCTCGGTCATCCTGCCGACACACAACCCGCGCCCGGACTATCTGCGACGGGTGCTGGAAGCGTTGCGCGGACAGACCTTTCCGGCGGAGCAATGGGAGTTGCTGGTCGTGGACAACGCGTCGCGAGTGGACGTCGGAGCCATGTGCGCGGCGGTCGGCGGGCTGAGCATGCGTGTTGTGGCGGAGGACAAGTTGGGCCTGACCGCGGCCCGCATCCGCGGATTCGCCGAGGCAGGAGGGGCGCTCTTCGTGATGGTGGATGACGACAATGTGCTCGCGCCCGACTACCTTGAGCAGGCCTCGGGCATCGCGGAGCGTCATGCGGGACTGGGCGTCTTCGGAGGTCCGGTCCGGCCTGTCTTCGAAAGCGAGCCGCCGACTTGGATTTCGGGAGCGTGGTCCGGTTTGGGATGCCGCGACCTTGGGCCGGATGAAGTCATCTGGCCGGAGCAACCCGCAGCAGTCGGCTTTCCAGTCCGCTTGTCGGAGTTTCCGAGTTGTGCACCGATCGGTGCAGGTATGGTCCTGCGCCGCGAGGTCGCGGCGTTCTACGCGAATGCCATCCACGATCGCGGCGTGGAGATCAGCGACCGCAAGGGCGACAAGCTTTCCTCGGCGGGCGACAACGACATTTGCCTTTGTGCTTTGGAGCAAGGCTGGCAAGCGGGTTACTTCCCTTCGTTGGAGATCAGCCATTTGATTCCGCCGGTGCGGACGACCCTTGCCTACCAGAAACGCATGGCTCGCGAGGCGATGAGGAGCTTTGTCGTGATGCTCGATCTCCACGGAATCAGGCCGTGGGCGCGCGTCCCGGGTTGGACTGTGCCCTTGAGGGTTTCGCGCGACTGGTTTCGCGTCCGGCCCTGGCGCGATGAGGGCAGCAGCCTCCGCTGGGCCATGAACTGCGGCCGCTACGAGGGGTGCAGTCAGATCGGAAGCATGCCGCCTGACGTTCAATCGTGATGCTGTCCGGCGCGCCCACTTCCGGAGACTCCACGAGGGTGCTGTCCCTCAAAGACAACGGCTACGATCTCGTGCGGCTGGTCCTTGCGGCGGCGGTGGTCTATTCGCATTCCTATGCGCTGGGTGGTTTCGGCCAGGAGCCGCTCCGGCAGTTCTCGAAGGAGGATTTGTTTGTCGGCAAACTCGCGGTGCTTGGTTTTTTCGGGCTCAGCGGGTTCCTGGTGGCCGCAAGCTTCGAGAGGTCGCGTGGCCTCGTGGACTTCTTCTCGAAGCGAGTGCGCCGCATCCTTCCCGGTTACTGGGTGTGCCTCGCGGTGAGTGCATTCGTCATCGCGCCGCTCATCTGGCTAGCTGGCGGCCGGCATGCATCGTCATTTCCGTGGTGGGGTGCGGAGAGCGCCGCGGCGTTCGTCGCCTCAAATTTCCTCTTGCGCATCCACCAGTGGAACGTGGCTGGCGTTCTCGAAGGGCAGGTTTGGACGTCCTCCCTCAACGGCAGCCTGTGGTCCCTCTACCCGGAGTTCCTCTGCTACGTGGCGCTGGCCGCTTTGGGCTTCGCAGGAGCCATGCGGGCTTCGCGGTGGCTTCTGCTCGTCCTGCTCTTTGCCGTCATGGGCTACCACATCATCGACATCGAAAGGGCGGCAGAGCCAAGTTTCCCGGCGATCCCCGCCATCTGCGCGCTGACCGGTTGGACCGTCTTCTTCGCGGCTTTTGCGGTCGGCCTCTGCGCTTATGTCTGGCGGGAAAGCATACGTTTCGATTGGCGGACCCTGCTGCTTCTCCTTGCCGTGGCCCTGCTGTCCGCGCGGTTGGGAGGCTTCGAATACCTGTCGCCCGTGCTTGTGCCCGCGTTGGTTCTGGTTGGAGGCGGATGCTTCACGCTCAGGTTGCGAGCGGATTTGTCCTACGGAATATACATCTACTCTTTTCCGCTGCAGCTTCTCATCGGCGCCTCAGGCGTTGCCGCGGGTTCCGTGTTCTTCTTTTTCATCCTGAGCCTTGCCGCGAGTTCTTTGGCCGCGTGGCTGAGTTGGACCTTCGTTGAGCAACCATCGCTGCATCGCTCCTGAGCGGTGAGGAGCTTCCGCCCATGCGAGTTCTTCTCAGCTGTCTCCAAGGCATGCGCCGGCATGACATCCCGGCCCACGCGTTCTGGCGCGACTACTTTGTGCGCGGGGCGGAGGAGGCGGGCTGGGGCGTTCTTGAGGTTCCGGAGGTCGATTGGGCGGAGGGTATCACTGACCTGCCGCCCGACTCACTTGAGAGATGGAAGTCGCGGACGTGGGAGAGGACGCTGAGCTTCGCCCGCACTGAGCATCAGAGCGGCGGTATCGATCTCTTCATCGGCTACCTCTATCCGCAGCAGGTCGAACCCGGGGCCATCGCGGAGCTGAGGCGGATCGGCATTCCCTGTGTGAACTTCTTTTGTGACAACGTCCGCGAGTTCCGTCGCGTGCCGGAAGCTTACCGCGGGTTCGACCTGCACTGGGTTCCGGAGTTCGAGGCACTGCCGATGTATGCAGCGGCCGGCATGCCCCATCTCCATGCACCAATGCCTTGCTGGGTTCGGCACGAGCATCGATCGATTGCCATTCGGGAAAAGGGGGCGGCGGTCTTTATCGGTTCGGCGGACTTGTTACGGAGAAATCTCTTGAGTGAGGCGATGGAACGCGGTGCGGCTTTTCTGGTTTACGGGCGCGGTTGGAACGATGGCGGTGATGGTTACGGTATCGTCAGGCCTGAACGGAGCGGCGGTGTTCTGCGCAATCAATATCTGCACTTCCGACGTCATGGTTTGCCGGGTTTAGCCAGCAAGCTTTTCGATAAGTCGTGGCCGCCCGTTGAGAGGAAACTGCCTGCTTCGCGACTCGGAACGACGATTACCGCCGAAGATTACGTCCAGCTGACTCGCGAGTCGCCGGTCGTGCTTGGTATCAGCCGTGTGCCAAGCGCATTGCGTCCGCTCCGCTGCCCCATCAAATACTCCCGCCTCCGCGACATTGAAGCGCCAATGCTCGGTGCGTGCTATCTGACGGAGCACACTGAGGGCGTCGCCGCTCTCTACGAAGTGGGAAGGGAGATCGAGACCTACCGGACGCCGACGGAGTTGGTGGACAAGCTGGGAGAGTTGACCGCGGACGCGTCCCGGCGCCAGGCGCTGCGTCGCTGTGCGCAGCAACGCGCGTTGCGTGACCACAGCGTGCCGGTGAGCCTCGGCCGCATCCGCGATCGCCTCGGCCTCCGTGTCCGTTCGGCCATCCACGTTCCGGCGAGCCAGCACAGCCGATGAGAAAGGCACTATTCTACAACCCACGCTTGCTTGGCGAGAGGCTCGGCATGGAGTCGCGGCGCGACGGCGTCGGTTGGCCAAACTGCGCGGCTCGCTTTCAGGCCAACCTCACAGGCATCCTGAGCATTGATGTGCATAAGATGGCGTTCGGTTGTAAGGACACACCGCGACAATGTATCTTGGCCAATTAACGGACGCAGCGAGTCTGCTTCTGCTGTCATCTCCGATGTGAGCTTCACCGGTCTCTACAACGGGCAGTGCCTGTTCGTAGATGTCGTCTCGTTTCTCGGGGCGCGCGGCTTCGGAGTGCACGCGTTCGGGGCGGAAACGGCGCGCGGGGTGCCGCTGACGCAGGCGGATGTGCTTTTCCTGCGCGGGGCGACGTCAAGTTGAAACCGATTTTCATGAACTGGCGGCACATAGTCTCGGGCTTGGTTCCTGCACGGATGGCGGATCTCCATCGCGAGCGCACGCGGCAGCAGAGGCTCCATGCAGGGCGCGTGGCCTTCTACCGGAGGCTGGTCGGCCGCGGCGATCTGGTATTCGACGTCGGCGCGAACATCGGCGAGAGAGTGGCGGCCCTTCTCGAATTGGGATGCCGCGTGGTGGCGGTCGAGCCTCAAGCGGCATGCATCGAGCGTCTGGGGCGCATCAAGACCGGGAGCGGGAGCTTGGTCATCGTGGCCAAGGCTTGCGGCGCCGAATTGGGCGAACTCATGCTTCGCTCCGGAGGCGATGGAGATGTGCTGGCGAGCCTTTCCGAGGATTACATTTCGACCGTCAGCGGCAGCGGGCGTTTCGCCGCGCACCGCTGGGACCATGAGCAAAAGGTGGAGGTGACGACCTTGGATGCGCTGATGGCCGAGCATGGCGCGCCGAGATTCATCAAGATCGACGTCGAGGGGTTCGAGTCCAAAGTGCTGGCAGGACTCTCTTCGGCACCGCCCGTCTTGTCCTTCGAGTTCACGCCGGAGCTTGGAGCGAGCATGCGGGAGTGCATCCGCCGGTGCGCCGAGCTCGGGCTCCGCGAGTTCAACCTGAGCTTTGGCGAGTCCATGGTCTTTGCCCGACCGGAGTGGGTCGGATCCGCGCGAATGCTGGACATCGTTGGCGCTCTCGAGGGGGATCGCTGGCTCTTCGGTGACATCTTCGCCCGTCGTGCGGAGGCCCCGGTTGCTTCGCCCGCATGATTTCTCCCGGTCAGGCAGCCTACCACCTCGTCTACCGGCCGCTCGGCGCTTGGCGGCGGATGGTCGCCGCGGGTGGTCCGCTTGAGATTTTGCGGACGGTCCGCGAGCGGCGCGAGATGGAGGCTGCCGCGGAGACCCTGCCGATGCCGGCCGGACAGGGGCCTGCCGTCGAGGTGCATGTGTTGAGCGGTTCCCGTTTCTGGCAGCAGACCGTTTTCTGTCTCTGGTCGTTTGCCCAGTGCTCGGGTCGGCCACTCCGCCCGCACATCTACGACGATGGCTCACTCGGGCGGAGGGCGTGCCAGATTCTGGTCGGGCTCTGGCCTGAGACACGGATTGTGACCCAAGGCGAGACTCTCGAGAAACTCGACAGACTTCTGCCGCGGCCGCGATTCCCGACGTTGAGGGAGCGCTGGGATGCCTATCCCAATATTCGCAAACTCACCGACGTTCATCTTGGTGGAACGGGTTGGAAACTTGTCATGGACTCGGATCTGCTCTTCTTCCGTCGTCCCAGCATGCTGCTCGACTGGCTGGACTCGCCGGACCGTCCCCTCCACGCGGTGGACGCTGAGCACTCGTATGGCTATCCCGACGCGACTCTGGAGGAACTGGCCGGACACCCACTTCCGGACCGGCTGAATGTCGGCCTATGCGGTCTTCGCGGCGCGGCGATCGATTGGGATCTGCTTGAGCGATGGACGAGCGAACTGATCGCGCGACATGGAACCCACTATTTTCTCGAGCAGGCACTGGTGGCCATGCTGGTGGCGGGCGAGACCTGCGCCGTGGCCCCGGCGCAGGATTATCTCACCGGTCCTGTTCTCCCGGAGGCGGAGGAGTGTCGCGCAGTGATGCACCATTACGTGGCCGACACAAAGCGGTGGTATTTTCGTCACAACTGGCGCCGCTGCCTTGCGGGGCCGGTTGTCTGAAGACGTGTCTCTCGTTTCCATCCTCATTCCCTGCCGCAACGCGGCCGCCACACTCGGGGAAACCTTGGCCAGCGCCGTCTCGCAGGACGGTTGTCAGGTTGAAGTCATCGTGGCCGACAGCGGTTCCACGGATGCCAGCTTGGAGATCGCCCGAGGCTTCGGAGATCCGCGGATCCGTGTCGTGGAGAAGCCGGGTGCGAACGCGAGTTCGGCCCGCAATGCCGCATTGCACGCCGCCCGGGGCGATTACATCCAGTATCTCGATGCCGATGACCTGCTGGCGCCTGGCAAAATCCGGCTGCAGATCGACGCGCTCGCCCGGCATCCGCGGCACCTTGCTTTTGGTCGCTGGGGACGGTTCTCCGCCGATCCTGAGGCAGCGGTGTTCGCCAATGATGACCAGTTGCGTGACTGGACGCCGGTCGAGTGGCTGCTCTACGCCCTCAATGGCGGCCGCATGATGCATCCTGCGGCCTGGCTGGTGCCCCGCGCCGTCGCCGCGTCTGCAGGTTGGTGGGATGAGACGCTCACGCTCAACGATGATGGCGAATATTTCGCACGCGTGATCGCATCGTCTGATGGGCTAATAGCGGTTGCCGGCACCCGCTCCCTTTACCGCACGACTTCATCGCCATCTCTCAGCAAGAGCCGCGGTGCGGCGGCCTACACGTCGCTGCTCCGATCGTTGGAAGGCACCGCGGAGGTGCTCATCGGTCTGGAGGACTCCACCCGCACTCGTCGAACGGCGGCTGATCTCATGAGGCGGTTCACCTTCTACGTCTATCCGTCGGTGCCGGGCCTTCGCAAGCGGGCGGAGGCCTTGGCCGCCGGTTGGGGCGGCAGCGAACTGGCGCCGGATTTGGGGCCCAAGGGGAAGCTGCTTTCCTCGCTCATCGGATGGCGGGCCGCGCTCGTCCTGGCCAAACGCCGGCGAGCCCTGAAGCCGTCCGTGCCATGGTGATCGTCAGCAGGCTCACGCCGGGCTACTTCACCGAGCAAGTCGTCTTGGCGTGTCAGGAAGCGGGCTGGGACCCGGCGTTCTGCACCACGCTTTGTGCGGACGGTCCGGACCTCGCGGCCAAGTTGCTGAGGATCTCGGGATTGGGGCACCTTCGCCGGCTCGGGCTCGTGTCGCCCGCGTGCCTTCGCACTCGCCCGTTCCGTGAAATCGTCCGGTTGTTGGCGGGCCGGCTATTTGCGGATGAGGTTCTTCAAGACCGTTGCTTCTACTGGATGCGGGACGGATTCGACGCATGGGTCGCTGGCCAGATGCGACCGCCTGTGCGCATGGTTTATGCCCACGAGACGGAGTGCCTCGACACCTTTCGGGCGGCGCGCCAGCAAGGCGTCCGCACGGTGCTGGACCTGCCGTCGCCGGAGCACGATTTCGTTGAGGATCTGCTGTGGGACGAATATGCGAAGTTCCCCGAGTTGCTCACGCCGGCCCGCCGACACTTCCGCAGTCTCCAGCCGGAGCGCACGGCGCGCCGCCGCGAGGAGTTCCAATTGGCTGACACCGTCGTTGCGAATTCCCGCTTCACCGCGTGCACTTGGGCCGACGCGGGGCTTCCGGCCGACAAGATCCGAGTGGTCCCGCTTGGCGCACCTGATCCGCTCCCGAGCGGAATCGAGGGCGGGTCTCGCAGCCAAGGGCCGCTGCGCTTGGTCTGGGCGGGAACATTCTCCGTCCGCAAAGGTGCCCACTACTTGCTGGAGGCTTGGAAGAAATGGAAGCCGGGCTCTGGGGTGCATCTTGAGGTCTGCGGAACCGTGCGACTTCCGAAACCCTTGCTCCGCGACTTGCCGCCGGAGATCGCCTTCCGCGGACCGGTGCCGAGGGAGCGCCTGCTTGATGAGTTTCTCAGGGCGGACCTGCTCGTGTTCCCGACATTGTGCGACGGGTTCGGCCTTGTGGTGCCAGAAGCGTTGTCCCGGGGCCTTCCGGTGCTGACGACGACGGAGGCGGGCGCGTCCGACTTCATCCACGACCAACGAAACGGTCTGATTGTTCCCAGTCGGAACGTCGAGGGCTTGGCCTCGGCGCTGGAGTGGGCCGCGGCCAACCGCCCGTCGCTCTCGGCCATGCGGCAAGAGGCGCTGCACTCCGTGGCGGGCCGCCAGTGGACCGAATATCGGCAACATCTTCAGCAGGTTCTCAAACCCCTCATGCCATGAGTTTATCTGGACTGGTTCCCCGGGAATGGAAGCGCCGGCTGCGCGAGCGGCTCGGCGCGGTGACACTCTCCGGTCGCCTGCAGAACTTGCGCCGCGCCGGATTCTTGCCGCGCATGATCGTCGATGCCGGTGCCTTTCGTGGTGAGTGGACCTTGGAGGTGCTTGGGATTTTTCCCGAGGCGGACTTCCTGCTCATTGAGCCGCAATCGTCCGTGCGACAGGCCTTGCGGACGCTCGCCGCATCGAACAGGACCATCCGTTTGCGCCACAACCTTCTAGGCCGCGCGCCGGGCTAGGTGCAGATGCTGGTCGAGGGATCCAACAGCCGCATCGTCGTGCCGGATTACCACGTGCCTCCTCGCTCGGTCCTGGAAACGCACCGGATCGAGACTCTGGCGCAAGCTTTGGCGGAGGAGGGGCTTCATGGTTGCGGCTTCCTCAAACTCGACCTCTAGGGGCATGAGCTCGAGGCTCTGGCAGGGGCGGGCGATCTCTACGGGCGGATCGAAGTCATCATGACCGAGGTCTCGTGGCTGGGTATCGGTGAAGTGCCGATCCTTCACGAAGTCATCGACGACTTCATCGCACATGGCTATCGGCCTTATGACGTGCTTGGCCACAACTATCGGCGCCGCGACAGAGCTCTGTGGCAGACAGACGTCATCTTTGTGCGGGAAGACTCGGCGCCGGTGGCCAGCAGAGATTGGGCGTGAAGCGGTCGGCCGTGCGTTGTCGAAAGAGAGTAGTATGAGGGCGCCTCTGGCTGAGTGGAATTGAGCAGAAAGCGTATATGTCTGATCACCCCCGGGCATGTGTCCTCTTGCCCGCGGATTGTCAAAGAGGCGGATGCACTGGCGGAAGCGGGGTATGACGTCACGCTGGTCTCGGGACGGAATTTCGAGCCGGCGATGCTCTTGGACAGGGCTATTCTCTCCCGAGCGCGCTGGGCCCATCAGGAGGTTGCGACCAATGTCGGCTGGAGGGCTGGCTTGCGCCGCGTCGCCCGAAAAGCCGTGCAACTTTCGGGAACCGGCCGTGTCGGTTCCGCCGTGGCGGATTTGTTTGCGACACCCGGTCTGCCAAGGTTGGTCGAGGCGGCGGTCGGGGTTCGGGCAGATCTTTACCACGCGCACTGCCTCGGCGGATTGCCGGTTGCGGCCATTGCGGCAAAACGGACGGGCAAGCCGTTCTCGTTCGATGTGGAAGACTTTCACGAGGAGGAGAGCGAGGCGGTGATGGCCAACCCGACGCAGCGTGCCGCGGTTGCGCGGCTCATGCGGGATCATCTACGCCGGGCGGCCTTTGTTACCGCGGCCTCGCCGCTCATCGCGGAGGCTTGCCGGGAGCGCTACGGTGTGGCGGCCGTCCCCCTGCTGAACGCGTTCAAGCCTCTCGAAACGGCCGCGGCGCGCCGGTGCGGTCCGTTCACGGAACAGGGTCCGGCGCGGCTCTACTGGTTCTCGCAAACCGTGGGCCCGGGACGCGGATTGGAGGAGATTGTTGAAGTGGCTGCGAGCATGCGCGTTCCCTGCGTGCTGCAGTTCCGGGGTTTTGTGGCGGAGTCCTATCGATCCAGTCTGGCCGGGCAGGCTGCGAAACTTCGGGTGAATATCGAGTTCCTGCCGCCTGCACCCCCGGACGAAATGGCTTCCTTGGCGTCAAAGGCGGATCTCGGCCTTTCCCTCGAACAGACCTCGCCGCCAAACCGTGACATCTGTCTGACTAACAAAGTTTTCGTCTACCTTGCGGCCGGACTGCCGCAGGTGATGTCTGCAACCAAGGCGCAGGCAGCGTTTGCTTGCGAACTCGGCAGCGCGGCTGTTGTGCTGCCTCGAGGGGACATCGCAGCATCGGCGGAGTTGTTGGACGCGTTGCTTGAAGACGTGGACAGACTCTCCAAGGCGCAGGCCGAAGCGGAGGCCATGGGCCGTGCGTTTTCTTGGGAGGGGCAGCGGAGGCAGTTTCTTGCGAGCGTTGGTAGCGTTCTGCCGATCGCTTGACGCTCGGCTCCCGAGGATGAGAATTTTGCTCACGGCCGACCCGGAAATCTGCGTGCCTCCGGAAGGCTACGGGGGGATCGAGCGCATCGTCGATGCGTTGGCGCGGTCGCTTTCGGCCCGAGGGCACGTGGTGGGTTTGGTGGCACGCGCGGGATCGGAATGCCGGGTGGCTGCAAAGTTCGCCTGGCCCGGTGGCTCCTCGCGCGGTGCCGGCAACACTTTGCGGAACGGCTTGGCGCTTGTCCGGGCAGTGCGGGAGTTCCAGCCGGATGTGCTGCACAGCTTCTCCCGGCTGGCCTACATGGTGCCGTTGTTGCGAGGGAGTCTTCCCAAGATCATGTCCTACCAGCGCCATACCGGCGGGCGGCAGGTCACGATGGCGGCACGATTGTCCGGTCGAAGTCTGCACTTCACGGGCTGCAGCGAATTCATCTGCCGGCAAGGACGGACGGCGGGGGGATCTTGGACGGCGGTGCACAACTTCGTCGAACCGCAGAAGTTCACCTTCGTTCCTTCGGTGGCGGATGACGCGCCACTGGTTTTCCTCAGCCGGCTCGACCGCATCAAGGGGCCGCACCTCGCTATTGCCATGGCCCGGGCCGCGGGGCGCAGGCTGGTTTTGGCTGGAAACCACGCGACATCCGGACCGGACCTCGACTACTGGAAGGCCGAGATCGAGCCGCGGGTCGGCCGCGAAGGCGTGGAGTGGGTGGGAGAGGTGGGTGACGCGGCCAAGAATGAATTGCTCGGCGGCGGCGCGGCGATGATCGTCCCGATCCAGTGGGACGAGCCCTTCGGCATCGTCTTCGCCGAGGCGCTCGCCTGCGGCACGCCGGTAATCACCTGCCGGCGGGGAGCCCTGCCCGAGATCGTAGACGAGAATGTGACCGGCTTCCTGATCGCGTCCGAAGCTGAAGGCGTGGATGCGGTTCGACGAATCGGCGCCTTGTCCCGCGCTGCCTGTCGCCGCGCCGCGGAGGAGAGGTTTTCGGCAACGGTGGCGACCGACCGTTATCTCGAACTTTACAACGAAGCCATGCTTTCGGACGCAGCGCCGCATCACTGATCCAACCACAGCAGGCACCATGACACTGAAGCAAAAGCTTGGGCATCTGCTCATCCACCGACTTCCCATGAGCCGGAGATCGTTCGACATACTGCGGTTTGAGGCGGGATGCGTTTTGCAGCGTGTGCGGAACGCGGTCAGCCCATCGTATCACCGCAAGCTGGGCGCTTTGCAGGAAATGCGCGCCATGGCAGTCAACTTCGGCAGCGGCGGAACGGGTCTGCCTGGCTGGATCAACATCGATGCACGCCCGCACCACAAGGATCAGTATGTGGCGCTGGATCTGCGTCGCAAACTTCCTTTCCAAGACGGATCGGTGAGGCGGATTCTGGCCGAGCACGTCATCGAGCACCTCGACTTTCGCGACGATATACCCGGGGTGTTTCGTGAGTTCCATCGCATCCTCGAACCTGGGGGCACCGTGCGGATCGTGGTCCCGGATGCCGAGCGTTACATGAGCGCCTACGTTCATCGCTCGCCGGAAGAGTTCCAGTCTCTCGGATGGAACCTCCGCGAACTGCCTCGCGACATCCACACTCCGATTCACATCATCAACCATGTCTTCCACCAAGGCGGTGAGCACTGTTTCGGCTGGGATTTCGAGACCATGGAGTCGGTCCTGCATCAAGCAGGATTTGCTGAAGTCGTCCGGCAGAGTTACCGCGTGTCGCGCGATCCGGAACTGGCCATCGACCAGGAAAACCACGCGCCCTACTCGCTCTACGTGGAGGCCGTGAGGTGACCCGAGTGGCGGCCAGCAGGCCCGTGTTCCGGCCATGAAGCGGGTCCTCATCGTCTCCCCGCATTTTCCGCCGACCAATGCGGCGGACATGCACCGGGTTCGTCTGCTTCTCCCCTTCCTCGCTGACAACGGCTGGCAGGCCGAAGTCTTGGCTATCGCGCCCGGTTCGGTCGCGGCGCCTCGCGATGAATGGATGGCGGATGGACTGCCCGCGGATGTTCCCGTCCATCGGCTGCGCGGCCTTGACCTCGGTTGGTCCCGCGTGCCCTGTTTGGGCACGCTGGGTTGGCGCGCGCGGCTGGCCATCACGAGGAAGGGTGACGAGTTGCTGGCAGCAGGGGGATTCGACCTCGTGTATTTCTCCACGACCCAATGGCCGGTCCATCTCGCGGGGCCGCGCTGGCTGGAGAGGTTCGGGGTCCCGTTCGCGATGGACTACCAGGATCCGTGGGTGAACGACTACTACCGCAACCACCCGGAAGTGACCCCACCCGGCGGGCGTTTGCGTTATGCCATGTCGGAAGCGATCGCCCGGCGGTTGGAGCCGGGTGTCCTGCGTCGTTGCTGCGGTTTCACCTCCGTGAGCGCGGATTACCCCGCGCAACTCGAGGCGCGTTACATGTGGGCGTCGCGGATTGTCAGGCTCGTGCTGCCTTTTCCCGGATCGCGCCGCGATCTCGAAAGGGCCCGCGAATCCGCGCCGTCCCAAGACGTGTTCGACCCGCGGGATGGTCTTCATCACTGGGTCTATGTGGGACGTGGCGGGCGTGACATGACGACAGCGGCGAGGTGCCTCTTCGGCGCCTTGAGGGACCACGGTTCCAGCCACCCTGAATTCCTCAGGAGTTTGCGGCTCCACTTCCTCGGCACGTCCTACGCTCCGGCGGGCCGCGGTGTCCCGACCATTGCGCCGTTGGCCGCGGAGTTCGGGATCTCTGAAGTGGTGGCCGAGCGTCCGGACCGCTTGCCGTATGCGCAGACCTTGCGCTGCCTGCTCGATGCGTCGGCGTTGCTGGCGATCTGCTCGGACGACCCCGCCTACACAGCTTCGAAGATCTGCCCTTATCTCATCGCGCGGAAACCGCTCCTCGCCGTTTGCCATCGTGATGGCGGCGTGGCGGAACTGCTCAACCGAGTCGGCGGCGGGGTGTGTGCTGCTTTTGATGGAGCGGGCGACGGGGCGCGGGAGGTGATCCTCCGTGATTGGCTGGAGTCGGGGGCGTGGGAGAGGGTGGGGGCGCTCGACGACGAGGCGTTCGCGCCTTTCCTAGACGATGCATCAGCGCAGCGACTGACTTCGTGGTGGGACGATCTTCTCCCGCGGCGATCCGAAGGCTTTTCTTGAGACAACTATGAGCGACAGCAACACAACACGCGCCGCGACGTGCGGCGTCATCTACGTGGCCTCGGGGGAGAAGTTCCTGCGCGAGGCGGAAACCTCCCTGGCCTCGCTGCGGGAGACAAACCCCGGACTTCCCGCAATGCTTCTGACTGACAAGCCGGTGGCGCGGCCCGAGTTGTGGGACGAAATCGAGGTGGATCCGGATCTGATGGCCCTGACGAGCACTGGACGGAGCTGCAAGGCCAAGCTCCACATGGACCGCGCGCCCTGGGCACGATGCCTCTTCATGGACACTGACACGCTCGTGGTGGGAGACCTTTCGCCGGGCTTCGCTTTGCTCGACCGATTCGAATTCGCCGCTGATCAGCTTGCGGGTGGGCACCACTATTCCGTGCCCGGACTTCCGGCGACCTTTCCCGAGGTCAACAGCGGCGTCCTGTTCTGGCGTCCGACGGACTCTGTGAGGCGGCTTTTTGGGCGTTGGCGGGAGTTGTATGACGCATTCGACCAGACTCATCTCGGTCGGACATTCGACCAGAAAAGTCTGCGCGTTGCACTGTGGGAGAGCGACGTGCGCTACGTGCGAATGCCGACCAACTTTAATCTAATGCCCTACTACCCAGCGGCTATTGAGAGGGAGGTGGCCGTTCTGCACGGGCGCAGTTTTGAGAATCTGCGGCGGGCGGATCGGCGGTTGGCGCGTAGCACCGAGCTGCGGGCCTACGTTCCCGGGTTGGGTGCTCTGCGCCACCCACAAGAGATGAGCTGGCAAGAGTGCATGGAATTCCTCGGCCGCATGCTCGGATGGAAAGCTAAGGGCCTTGTTGGACCTTTCAACCGGCGCCGCTGAATAGATCGTTGCGTCTTGCGGCGAGAAACGGCCGCTTACATGTCTGCCAATCGAATACACGCGGTTGACTTCCTGCGCGCGGCCAGTGTGATCTACATCGTCGGTTTCTGGCACATGATGGAGTATTGGCCGGGTTCCATCGGGGCTCACAACCACGTGACCACCCGCTTGACCACCATCGTTTTCGGGCTCTTCACTTTTCTCTCGGGATACCTGCTGGCGCAGCGGCCGCTTTCGTGGACGGCGCCGAAGATTTCGTTCTTTTTCCTGCGGCGATTCCTGCGGCTCTACCCGCTTTATCTCGCAGCTCTTCTCGTGTTCGGACTTACGGGCCTGGCGGATTGGCGTTCCGTCCTGCTTTCGGCACCGCTCTTGTCCCCGTTCCTCGGGCACATTCCCCTGACGCTCTGGTATGTCGCCGTTTTGCTCATCTTCTACTTGCTGGCTCCGCTGCTCCTTACCTCTCGGACTCCGGTCTCCCTGCTTTTGCGCTCGGTCGCGGTGTTTGGTGTCCTCGTGGTCATTGTCAGGCTGCTCCCCCATGCCGATGCTCGCCTCGTCATCTACTTTCCTGCTTTCGCACTTGGTATCCACGCAGCCCGGGATGTCCTGCATCCCAAGTCCGAGTGGATGGCCGGGCCGCTCGCCTTGGTCATCATTTTCGCCGCAGCCGGAGAGACTGTTGGAGCCATGACTTGGCTGTGGATGTCCGGTTTGGCGGCCTCCGGAGCCATGTTGCTTTTCCGCTGGGCCATGAGGAGCCGCATCGCGCGGCAACCCTCCGTCACGGTGCTCTTCATCAGCTCCGCGGCATACGTGATGTATCTTGCTCACCGGCCGATTCTCCAAGCAGCAACGGCGGCCTTCTTCCCCGCGTATCCCCTCGCGCAGCTCGGTTACCTGCTTCTCGCTTGCCTGCCGCTGATCATCCTTTTCTCTTGGGCCATCCAACGCGGCTATGACGCCGCTCTGGCTTCGCTGCCTGGCTATCCGGATGCAGGCGGTGGTCAGCAGGAGACATCGGATGCAGCCAAGCCGCGGACTATCTTGTGAGGATCCTCCTCGTCAACCGCTTCTACGGCGGCGCCCATGTGCCGACCGGCCGCATGCTCCAGGATGTGGCCCGGCAGCTCGAGGAGATGGGCCACGAGGTGACAGTCCTCGCCAGCTCGGGTCACTACGACGGGACCGCAACAGGCGTCCAGCCAAGTGCCGGGCAGGCAGCAGGCGCCGTCCGCATCATCCTCTTGACGGTTCCCGGTTGGGTGCCGAGGGCGGGTGCGTGGGTCTGGTTTACCTGGCAAGCCCGCCGCTTGGTTCCAAGTTTGGAGTGGGACGCATGCGTGCTGCTGACCGATCCTCCATTGTTGCCTTGGTTGGTGGGTCGAACCAAACGTATGCGTCCCGATCGCAAGGTAGCTGCGTGGCTCATGGATCTCTACCCGGAGGCCTTGGCTGCCGCCGGGCACCTGAATCCAGCCGGCGTCGTCTATCGCCATCTGCACCGGCGGAGGCAGAACTCTCTGCGGCAGGCGGATCTTCTCATCTGCCTCGGCGATGCACAGCGGGATCGTCTAGGGACGGAGTTGGTGAAGGACTTGAGGACTCAGATCGTTCCTCCATGGGATGCGCGTCAGGAGTTGCTTCTATCCAACGACGCAGACCTGCGCGACATTGCTCTTTATGCCGGCAACCTCGGTGAGGCCCACTGCTTCGAGCCCATCCTCGCCGCAGCCAAATATCTCCCCTCCTCATGGACGCTCCGCTTCGCTGTTCGGGGAGCGAAGACGGCCGCTTTGCGCAGGGCTGTGGGCAAGGACGTCCGGTCCGGGGCGCGCGTCGAAGTCACTGGCTATGTGGGGGAGGCTGAAACCTCGCGGCTTCTGTCCTCGGCACGGGTGCATCTCATCACCATGTCCCAAGGATGGGACGGCATTGTTGTCCCCAGCAAACTGTATGGGTGCGTCCGAACGGGGCGGCCGGTCCTTTTCCTCGGTCCGGCGGCAAGCGACACGGCCCGCGAGATCGTCGGCAACGGATGGGGGAGTTGTCTGCCTGCTGGAGCAGACGGAAGTGCGGTGGCCGAGGCGATTCTGCAACTTGCGGCGAGGCCGACCGCCGTTCACGCACTGCCTGACGGAGCAAAGGACGTGGCCAAGTTGATTGCCGGGATGGCTGGCTGAGGAGATCTGGATGCGCCTTGCCATCATCGTCTCGCATCCGATCCAGTATTATAGCCCGTGGTTTGCGCACGTTGCCGCCACGCTGGCGGAGCAGGAGGGTGGAGCGGTGCGCGTCTTCTACCTTTGGGATTTCGGCGTGGTCGAGCGCGTCGATCCGAAGTTCGGTCGTGCCGTCTGTTGGGATGTGCCGCTCCTCGAGGGCCACGATCACGAGTTTGTTCCAAACGTCTCGCGTCATCCCGGAACCGGCACCTTCGCGGGGCTGGACAATCCCCTTCTTGGCGAGCGCGTTGCCGCCTGGGATCCGGATGCGGTGTTGCAGTTCGGATACAACCACAAGTCGCTCATGCAGTTCGCGCTTCGGTGGCCTGCTCGCCGGGTGCCGCTGCTCTTCCGTGGAGACAGTCACCTGCTCGCCGATGACGGCGAGCAGAGTGGTCAGGTTTCAGTCGCCAGTGCTCAGTGGTGGAAGAGTCGAGCCAGGGGAGTGGGCCTGGGTCTGTTGTTCAAGAGGTTTGCCGGCTTTCTGGCGGTGGGCAAAGCCAATGCCGACTACTTCCGCGCCCATGGGGTGCCCGAGAGCAAGATCACGCTGTGTCCGCATGCGGTAGACAACGCGTTTTTCCTCGGGCGGAAAAACGCGAGTGTTCAGCTTTCAGTAGGCAGTATTCAGTCAGAGGCATCCCGTGGACTGCGCTGCGAGCTGGGCATTCCTGAGGACGAGTTGGTCTTCCTGTTCGCTGGCAAGTTCGAGGAAAAGAAGCAGCCTTCGGAGTTGCTGGAGGCTTTCTTGGCTGCCGATGTGGGCAAAGCAACGCTCCTGATGGTCGGAAGCGGTGCGCTCGAGGCGGCACTGAAAACTGAAGCCCTGAAAACTGAAAACTCCGCGAAGCGGATTGTCTTCCTTTCGTTCCAAAACCAGACCCGCATGCCGGCTGTTTATCGCACGGGCGACGTCCTCGTGCTGCCGAGTGCCGGCCGCTACGAAACTTGGGGGTTGGCTGTGAACGAGGGGGGCTGCTGCGGGCTCCCGGCCATCGTCAGTTCGCACGTCGGGTGCGGTCCGGATTTGGTGGAGGATGGTGTGACAGGCTGGATTTTCCGCGCTGGGCGCAAGGAAGAGTTGGCCCGGTGTTTGGAGGCGGCGTCTGCACATCGCGGAATGCTGCCTCACATGGGGGCGGCAATGAGGTCCAAGGTCACCGCGGACTTTTCGTTCGAGGCCGCAACCAGTGCGTTGCTTCGGGCCTTGCGTGGATTGAATGCTGGCAGCCACGCCTGACTTCTTGCACCCCGTGCGGGTAGAGTTAGTTTCCTGAAAGTCCTCGAGGTCTCCATCGACAACTGACCAATGCAACCACTCACCATAGAGCAGCAGAAGCCGACGCAGTTGTTCTATGTCACGTTGGCGATCATCGCGGCGGTCGTCTTCCTCACCGCCAAGGAGTCTGACCCCGGTTTGGTGGCCACCGGCGTGGTGTTGGCGCTCGTTTCAGCCTACCCGTTCTATTTCTGGCTGCTTGGTTGGTCGCAAGGGCTTCCCATCTGGCCTGTCTTTGCGTTGGTGAACGGCATCACCGCGGCGCTCCCGATCATTCAAGACCCGGTCACTCTGGAGAACTACACCCCGGGCGAGGTAGTGGTCGGCGGGATGACCATGGCAGGCTTCATCATTCTCGGCACGGCGGTTTGGCTGGGCCTGAGTGCCGGCAAGACCAAGCCCCCGCAGGTGGTTTGGATGATCGCGCGCCAGCACTCGGAGCGCTATCTCTTCGGCTTCGTTCTCGCCGGACTCGTCTTCCAACTGAACCAACTCGGTGGCTGGATCGTTTTTCCCGGCAACACCATGCAGGTCGTGCGAGGGATCACCATCGCCCTCAACACGATGGGGATCTTCGTGCTCGCCTTTTACGATGGACGGGGGTTGCTGGCCCGCCCCCAGAGTTTGTGGCTCATCCTGCTCGCCGCCCTCAGTGCATTAGCTGCCGCGGCGGGTCTCATCATGGCGACTGCCATCGTTCCGGTGGCGATGTTGTTGATGGGTTACACCTTGGGAGCCGGACGCATTCCTTGGCGGGCGTGCATGGTTGTCTTCCTCGTGGCGGCGGTGCTTCACCCGGGCAAGTATGCCATGCGCGAGCTCTACTGGGGGCCCGAAAGGCCGGCATTCCATGTCTCCATACTTCCGCAGTTCTATTGGGACTGGTTCAGCAACGGGTTGCAGCACATCGGCGACAGCGTCCGCTCCAAGGAAGCGCAACAGGAGGACGAACGTCCCAGCTCCATCTTCGAACGCTCGGGGAACCTGCATATGCTGCTGCTCGTCCAGAGGAAGTCCCCCGACGAAGTGCCATTCCTGAATGGCATCACCTACGAGCCGATTCCGCGATTGCTGATCCCGCGCTTTCTCGATGCAGACAAGGGTATCAGCCACGCCGGCAACGTGATGCTGACAGTAAACTATGGGGTGCAAACGCTGGAGCAGACCAGAACGACTTCAATCGGGTGGGGGCTTGTGCCAGAGGCTTACGCCAACTTCGGTTTCGTCGGCGTGGCAGCGCTCGCCGTGCTGCTTGGTGTCTTCTACGCTTATGTCACGCGTCTTTCGGCTGGTGTTCCGATGACTTCGCTGCGCTTCGTGTTGGGCCTCTTGATTCTTGGCGCCGCCACCAAGGCTGACACCATGGGCGTCTTTATCACCCAGCAGTTCCAAGGGGTTGTGGGGGTGATGATTGCCGCCGTGTTTCTCATGAGGCGCGAGCACAATCCGCTCGCGGATCTTCCGGAGTCCTTTGGAGGGGCCCCTGCTCCGTCGAGGACAGGCCGAGGGCGGGGTGGCTCGCGGCGCGCGGCCCCGGCGAACTCATTTTTCGGCAGCCTTCCGGTGGCGGCGAGCCACACTGGCACCGGACCCGTTGCAGAAGGACTGTTCGCCGATCTCTCGGCGCCTGCAGGTTCGCGGGGCGGCGTCCGCCGCTTGCCGCGCTGGGCTCCGCACCGTCAGCGACGAGCGGCGTTGTCGGGGGCGACGGCGCCGCAGCCGTCTGATCGCCGGGACGTCTGACCGTCGCCGCCCCGGATCTCCCGGCTCGGCCTCATCATGAGGGTCCTCCACCATCAACGCCGCCGGCTCGACAGTCACTTCAGTCTTGAGCGGCTTTTCGAGGCTGTTCGTGCGCACCTTCCTCCGGGGATTGAGGCGCAGCCTTGTTGCTGTCCGTTTCCAAGCCGGGGCCTGCTCCCTCGCGTCGGGAACGTCCTCCACGCAGCGGCACAGAAGGCGGATGTTCACCATGTTGTCGGTGACGTGCACTACCTCGTTTTCGGGCTGCCTTCGCGCCGTGCAGTCTTGACCATCCACGACACCGCGGCGCTGGACCGTTTGCGCGGGCTGCGCCGGGCTGTTCTCCGATATTTCTGGTTTCTTGGTCCGATGAGGAAAGCGGCCCGTCTCACCACCATCTCGGAGGCAAGTAAGGGCGAACTGCGCCGCCACGTGGGCGAGCTGGCGGATCGGGTGGAGGTTATCCCCAACTGCGTCCCGCCGGGGTTCGATTTCTACCCGGCTTCGTTCCGTGAGAACAGCCCGGTCTGTTTGCAGGTCGGCACGAAGTGGAACAAGAACCTCAACCGTGTCGCTGCGGCGCTGCGGGGCACGTCCTGCCGCTTGGACGTTGTCGGAGTTCTCACGGCGGAGAAGCGGGCCGAACTGTCGGCTGCCGGTATCGCATGGCGCGAGCTTGGGGCGCTGGACGACGCCGCCTTGATGGAGGCCTACCGCGGTTGCGACTTCGTGTGTTTTGCGTCCCTTTACGAGGGCTTCGGAATGCCGATCATCGAGGCGCAGGCCACGGGGCGCCCTGTCATCACTTCCAACTGTGGTCCCATGCCCGAGGTGGCGGGGGAGGGTGCCCTTTACGTGGATCCGCAAAGCACCGAGTCCATCTCTTCGGCGGTCAGGCGACTGCTAGCCGACGCCTCACTCCGTGACCATCTCGTGGACAAGGCGCTGGAAAACGTCCGTCGATTCCGTCCGGATACGGTGGCCCGGCAGTATGCCGAGCTTTACCGAAGCGTAGCCGATCCAGCCCGAGCGTGAAGATCCTGCATGTCGTAGCGCTGACTCATGCCTCGACGGGCGGGCCGGCAGTTTCCGTGACGCGGCTGGCCGCCGAGCAGGCGCGCAATGGTCATGATGTCACGCTGGCTACGCTGACCTACCCCTACCTCGGTCCTCTGGTTGAGGCGCCTGGAGTGCGAGTCATTGCGGTGCCCGGAGGGCAGGCGGCTGTGAGGGGCAGGGGGTGGAGTCCACGATTGCGCAGCACCCTGCTGCGGGAGGCCCGGGCCGCGGATGTGATCCACAACCACGGGCTATGGATGTGGCCGAATGCCTACGCCCGTCAGGCTGCCGCCGCGGCTCGACGCCCGCTCGTCATCTCCCCGCGGGGAATGCTGGAGCCTTGGGCTCTGGCGAGGAGCAGGATCAAGAAGGCGCTCGCTTGGTGGCTTTTCGAACGGGCCAATCTCCAGAGTGCGGCCTTGTTCCACGCCACCGCGACCACCGAGGCTGAGAGCATCAGGGCGCTGGGTTTGGGCGCGCCGGTGGCGGTGGTTCCCAATGGCGTTGACTGCCCCGAATTGTCCTGCCCGCCGGCACATTCGGCGCTCGAGGAGGGTTTTCCGGAGCTGCGCGGCCGCCGATGGGTTGCGTTCCTGTCCCGGCTTCATCCCAAGAAGGGATTGGACCTGCTTCTGCCCGCGTGGGCGTCCTGCGGTGGTAGGGAGCAGACGTCCCCCGTGCTGGTGATTGCCGGCCCGGACAACACCGGCTATCGGCCGCAAGTCGAAGCCATGGTGCGTGAGTTGAAGATCGAACGCTCGGTGCTGCTCACTGGCGAACTCCAGGGCGAGTCCAAGGCCGCGCTGCTCGCCCACGCCGATTTCTTCGTCCTGCCCAGCTACTCGGAGAATTTCGGGCTGGCCATCGCCGAGGCGATGAGTTGGGCGAGGCCGGTGCTCACCACCACCGGGACTCCGTGGCTCGAGGTTGGCCGTCAGGGCGCAGGATGGTGCGTTGAACCCTCGGAGCCGGCGGTGGCGTCAGCCCTGCGCGAGGCATTGATGCGGACGCCGGAGGAGTTGGCTGCGATGGGGCGGGCGGGTCGCATGATGGTAGAGCGTGACTGCGCTTGGGCACCCGCGGCGGTGCAACTGACAGAGGCTTGTCGGCGGCTGGTCGGGGGGCGGGGAGCGAAATGAGGATCACGATCTGCACAGGACCAACCTTCGCCGTCCCGCCATTGCGCGGCGGTGCAGTCCAGCGTGTCTGGTGCGGGCTGGCTCCTGAATTCGTGCGCCGAGGTCACTCGGTCACCGTGTTTGCACGCGCACACCCGGAGCAACCGCAGGAGGAGGAGCTCGACGGGGTCGTTTACCGGCGGTGGGGCGGCTACGCGCAGAGCACCTCCATCCGCAAGGACCTGCTGCGCTGCTTGTTCTATGCCGTTCGTGCGGCCTGCCGGGTCCCTCCGGCCGATGTTGTGGTCACCAATGACTTTTGGATGCCGGCCGTCCTTCCTCTCTTGCAACCGCAGGCGGGGCGGGTGGCCGCGTGCATTCAGCGATTTCCCAAGGGGCAGTTCGCGCTCTATCGGAAGTGCGCGGCCATACTGCCCGTGTCGCAAAGCGTCGCCTCTGCGATTTGCGAGCAGACGCCCTCTGGTGCAGCGAAGGTCTCCGTGGTGCCGAATTGCGTGGACTCGGCGTTTCTCGCGCCGTCTCCAGCGGAACGCGGCTGCGAAGGACCTGCACGCCTGCTTTTCGTCGGGCGTTTGCACCCGGAGAAGGGCCTTGGGCTTTTGGTGACGGCCTTGCGAAGCCTCAATGAATCCTGCCCCGGGGAATGGCGGGCCTCCCTCGTCGGACCGTGGCAGGAATCCGAGGGAGGGGGCGGCGCGGCTTATCTCGCCGACCTCCGGCGGTCACTGTCCGGATTGCCGGTCCAGATCGAGCCACCCGTGTTTCAACCGTCGGCGCTTGCCCGCGTGTATGACTCGTCCGACATCTTCGTTTATCCCTCCGTGGCGGAGACGGGTGAAGCCATGCCGCTGGCTCCGCTCGAAGCCATGGCGCGAGGAGTTGTTCCTGTGGTTTCCGATCTGGGCGCGTTCAGCCAATACCTGGAAAACGGACGCAATGGCGTGGTGTTCAACCACCGCGGCCACGATGCTGGGGAGCGGTTGGCTTCTGCCTTGCAAACCTTGATCAAGGATGCCGGACTTCGTGGAGGATTGGCCGCTGCGGGGCGCCGGACCGCTGAGGGCTTTTCGCCGGCCGCGATCGCGGTTCAATATCTAGATGTTTTCCAGCGCCTCGTCGGTGCCCCTGCATGATGAACATCGAGAACAACCGGGCCCGCCGCGAGTGGACGCGTTCCGAGTTGGCCGGGCGCGTGCTGTGGGCGGCATGCAGACCGCTCTTCCGCTGGAGCCCACGGCTGTGCTGGGGTTGGCGGTGCTGGCTGCTCCGTCTTTTCGGAGCGCGGGTGGGGGCTCATGTTCACATTCATCCCTCGGCCCGTGTCTTCATTCCATGGAACTTGGAGATAGGAGATTGGTCATCGGTCGGATTCGACGCGCTCATCTACAATCTCGGCCCGGCGCGCATCGGTTCGCGTGCAACCGTCTCCCAGCGCGCGCACCTCTGCGGTGGCACCCATGACTTCCGGGACGATGCCATGCCCCTCATCAAGTCACCGATCGTGGTCGGCGATGACGTTTGGATTTGCGCGGACGCGTTCGTCGGTCCCGGGGTTACAGTCGGCTCCAGGGCCGTGGTCGGCGCCCGGGCGGTGGTGGTCAAGGATGTGTCCGAGGGCGAGATCGTGGCCGGCAATCCCGCGCGGCCTGTCGGACGACGTTGAGCAATGTTCTCGATCCTGATCCTGACGAAGAACGAGGAGGCGAACCTTCCTGCCTGTCTAGCCTCCGTGGCTTGGTGCGACGACATCGTCGTTCTCGATTCGTTCAGCACCGACGGCACCTGCGACCTCGCCGCGGCACGCGGGGCGCGCGTGTATCAGCGTGCGTTCGTCGACTTCGGCGCCCAGCGCAACCACGCCCTCGACCACATCGAGTTCAGGCATCGCTGGGTCTTCCACCTAGATGCGGATGAACGCTTCAACGACGTGCTGCGCGCCGAGTGTGAGCAGGCGATACGGGCGGACAAACACAGCGCGTATTTCGTGGCCAACCGGATCATTTTCCTCGGCCGATGGATACGGCACAGCTCGCAGTATCCCTATCATCAAGTCCGGCTGGTCAAGATCGGCGAGGCGCGTTTCGCCAAGGCGGGGCACGGACAACGTGAGGATGGCTCACTGCGCGGCACCGGCTACCTTGATACGCCATACGATCATTTCAACTTCAGCAAAGGCGTTTCCGACTGGGTGGACCGGCACAACCGCTACTCGAGCGAGGAGGCGATCGAGGCCGAAGTGCTGAGGGGCGAAGCCTTGGGCGCCGGTGATCTGTTCAGCGCCGACTCCCTCACGCGAAAGCGCGCCCTGAAGCGCATCCACGCGCGCTTACCGGCGCGGTGGGTTTGGAAGTTCCTCTATCTTTACGTGGCCAAGGGAGGTTTTCTCGATGGCGCCCCCGGCTTTTCCTACTGCGTGCTGAACGGCTTCTATGACTTTCTCGTCTCGGTGAAGATCCGCGAGCGGAGCATCGCAGCCTCTCGGGACTGAGCCGCCCATGACCGCCCCTGCAACACCGGCTGCCATTCCGTGGCGACATCCGCTTTGGATCCTCGCCGGGTTCACCTGGCTCTGGCTCATCTGGGCCTGCGCCGGCGAGTGGATCCGATCGGAGGACTACAACTTCGGCTTTTTCGTGCCTCCGCTCGCCGCGTATTTCCTTTGGAAGCGCATCGAGGCGGGTCGGACGGCCGCGTTCCCCGGCTCTGGTCCCTTGAACATCGCTGCATGGTTGATCATCGCGATCTCGATTCTGCTCATGCTCCCGCTCGAGCTGGTGCGGCAAACGCCGATCCACTGGCGTCCGACTCTCTGGTCCATCGGCTTCATCGCCTTCGGGAACACGCTGGCCGCCGCGTGGCTGACAGGCGGTTGGACGCGCGTGCGCTTGGTGGCCTTTCCGGCCGGCTTCCTTCTGCTCGGCATTCCCTGGCCGACCTTCGCGGAGAACGCCATCGCCTTCCCCCTGATGCAGCTTGTCACCCAGTGGTCGGTCGGGCTGATCCATCTGCTCGGCCATCCCGCGACGGCGGCTGGCTCGACGATCACGCTCCCGAACTGCACCGTCGGCGTGGAGGAAGCTTGCAGCGGGCTGCGGTCGCTGCAAACCGCGCTCATGGTCGGCGTGGCGGCTGGCGAACTCGCGCGCCTTTCGGGTTGGGCGCGCGCGGTGCTTCTTGCTTTCGCCTTCCTCATGGCCGTGGCGGGCAACCAAGTCCGGGTGCTCATGCTCGTGATGGCCGGAATCCGTGGCGGCAACGAGGCAGTGGCGGGTATCCACGATCTTGCCGGCAACACGGTTCTTGGCATCCTGCTTGTCGGCGTCGGCTCCGCCGCTTGGGCTCTGGCGAAGCTCCAGAGATCCGCCCCTGCCCGGAGCCCGAGTGCGGAGGAGTCTCCGGCGCCCGCGCCTTCCTGCCCCGCAGGTTGGTGGGCTCTTGGTGCAGCCTGCGCCGCACTTTTCCTGGCGCACGCTTGGTTCTTCGTGCGTGGCGGACTTGCCGCGCGCCCGGTGCCGCCGATCCTGGCGCCTTCCGCGGAATCGGGTTTCGCCGTGGACCACGATGTTCCCGCCGCCATCCTCGGCATTCTTCAACCGGATGAATTCAGCTACATCCGTCAACCGGCGGAGGGCGGATCCAAGCGCACCATCGGCTACCACTTCTACTGGGAGCCGCGGAAGGGCAACGCCAACCAGCTCTACCACCGCCCCGACCGCTGCATGCCGGGCGCGGGTTGGCGTATCGATGGCGAGGTGACGCGGGAGACGTTCAACCTCGGCGGACGTGAGTTCACGTTCAACGTCTTCCCGTTCCGCAGCCCGGGCGGCCACGCCTTGATGCTCTGGGGCTCGTTCCTGAACGGCGAACCGGCTGAAATCGAATTCAACAGCGATGTCTATCTTCCCACGGCAAACCTGCTCCAGTTCATCCGCACCGGAACGCGCCTCTACAGCTTCGAGGTTGCGGCGTGCATCATGCCCTACACGGATGGCGCCAAGCCGACCCGCGCGGAGATCGAAGCTTACGCCAACAAGGTGTTCCGGCCGTCCGAGCTTCCGAGTTCCGATGGCTGAGCTTCCATCCTTCGGGGAGCACGTCATCGGCGGCGTGCGGTTGGTGCTCGGTCGCTTGGAAAGCTCGGCGGCGGTGGAACCTCTGCTGACGAACGAGGAGCGGTCCAACGCGCTCAAGTTCAAGCACCCGGCCGTGCGAGCGCGGCACATCGTCTCGCGCTATCTGCGCCGCCGTCTGCTTGCGGGATGCACGGGAAGAAATAGCGCAGACTTGCGCTTCACCGAGGGCGAGCAGACAAAGCCGCGGTTCGTGGACGGCGACGGTTGGGATTTCAACACCTCGCACGCCGGGGACTTCGTTGCGGTCTGCGCCGCGCCGTTTGCCGTGGGTGTGGACATCGAGGAAGTCCGGGCCGTGCCCGAGATGGAACGCATCGTCACGCGATACTTCCACGCGGACGAATCGGCGGCGTGGCAAGGGTTGCCGCCGGACTCGCGCGAGAACGGATTTTTCGTCCTGTGGTCCGCCCGCGAGGCGGCGATGAAGTGTGCCGGCCTCGGACTTGGTTCGGGCATGGAAATCACACGGGTGGATCCGGCGCTCCTGGACGCGCTGGAAGCCCCTGCCCGGGTCGGCGAGTTTCAGGTGAACCTGTTCAATCTGGAAGCTCCACCGGGATACGTGATGGTTGTTGCGGCAGGTCTGTAGAGGCGGTCTCCCGACCGCCTTTTCTTTTTCGGGCCAACCAGCTGGGAGCGCCGACTTCCAAAACTCTGAGCGGACCTTACCGGGCGTCGGGGATTGGATTCGACTTGCCGACGAGCCAGAGCGTGTCGCTGTAATCCTCGGGGCGGAGGAACCGCACGGAGCCATCCGCAAACAGGTAGTTCGAGCCATTGCCGTAGGCCGCCTTGTTCAGCACGCTATTCTGATTTCCCTCTTCGAAGTCCATGTAGAAATTCCCGGTGCCCGATTGCCCCGACATCAGGATCGTGGTGGTGGGACGCTCCACGCCGCGCATGGTGACGACGACGTTCTCGTTCGAAAACGCCCCGGCGTCGTTGAAGCCGTTGAGAATGTAGCTCGTCTGGTTGCGACGGTTGTCGAGCGGGTCGCTGCCCGTGCGCAGGAAGCAGTTCGGGTCATCCGGTTCGCCCAGCACCTTGGTTCCCTGCTGCAGATACGGCATGAGCGCCCTCGGCCACTTGTCAGCCGAGCGGACGCGTCCGGGCAGCCGGTCCTGGTTGTCCGAGGCGAAGGCGGAAAGGGCGAGTCCGAGTTGTCGGAGGTTGGAAGCCGAGGCGGCGCGGCGGGCGGCCAGTTTCGCCTCGGGCAACATCGTTGCGGCCAAAGCGGCGATCACGGCGACCAAGGCGATCACGGCCATCAGTTCAATGAGCGAGAAACCGGAGTGGTGGTGGCGGTTCATGGAGTTCCGCTCGGAATTGCGCGAAACTAACGCCGGCGGGTGAGTCCCGCAAGTTGGTGAGGCCGGTGGGGACACCGGCCCTGCAGCCGGAGGAAAGCAAAACGGGGCGGCCGCGAGGCCGCCCCGTTTGTGTTGTTGAGTGCTGAGTCGGGCCGGACTTAGTAGTCCATGCCGCCCATTCCGCCGCCCGGAGGCATGGCGGGCGCCTTCTCCTTCTCCGGGATCTCGGTGACGAGAGCCTCGGTGGTGAGGAGCAGGCCGCTGATGGACGCGGCGTTCTGCAGCGCGCTGCGGGTCACCTTGGTCGGGTCGACGACGCCGGCTTTCACGAGGTCCTCGTATTTGCCGGTGGCCACGTTGTAGCCCTCGTTGCCCTTGCCCTTCTTGACCTCCTGCACGATGAGCGCGCCTTCCTGGCCCGCGTTGTCGGCGAGCGTGCGGAGCGGCTGTTCCACGGCGCGGTTCACGATGCCGGCGCCGATGGCCTCGTCACCCTCGAGCTTGAGGGAGTCGAGCGCCTTCTGCGCGCGGATGAGGGCGACGCCGCCGCCGGGGACGATGCCTTCCTCGACCGCCGCACGGGTGGCGTGGAGGGCGTCTTCGACGCGGGCCTTCTTTTCCTTCATCTCGGTCTCGGTCGCGGCGCCGACATTGATGACGGCGACACCGCCGGCGAGCTTGGCGAGGCGCTCCTGGAGCTTCTCGCGGTCGTAGTCGCTGGTGGTTTCCTCGATCTGGCGGCGGATCTGGGCGACGCGGCCCTGGATGTCCGCGCTCTTGCCTTCACCTTCCACAACCGTGGTGGCTTCCTTCTCCACGACGATGCGCTTGGCCTTGCCGAGGTCATCGAGGGTGATGTTCTCGAGCTTGATGCCGAGGTCCTCGGTGATGCAACGGCCGCCGGTGAGGACGGCGATGTCCTCGAGCATGGCCTTGCGGCGGTCGCCGAAGCCCGGGGCCTTGACGGCGCAGACTTGGAGCGTGCCACGGAGCTTGTTGACCACGAGGGTCGCGAGGGCTTCGCCCTCCACGTCCTCGGCGATGATGAGGAGCGGGCGTCCGCCCTTGGCCACCTTCTCGAGGAGAGGCAGCAGGTCCTTGAGGCTGCTGATCTTCTTCTCGTGGATGAGGATGTAGGCGTTCTCAAGAACGGCCTCCATGCCCTCCGCGTTGGTGACGAAGTAGGGCGAGAGGTAGCCCTTGTCGAACTGCATGCCCTCGACGACGTCGAGGGTGGTTTCGATCGACTTGGCCTCCTCGACCGTGATCGTGCCATCCTTGCCGACCTTCTCCATCGCGTCGGCGATGATCTGGCCGATCGTCTTGTCCCAGTTGGCCGAGACGGTGGCGACCTGCGCGATCTCGCTGCTGTCGGAGACCTTCTTCGAGATCTTGCCGAGCTCGGCGACGATGGCCTCGACGGCCTTGTTGATGCCGCGCTGCAGCGACGTCGGGTTGGCCCCGGCGGTCACGTTCTTCAGGCCTTCGCGGTAGATCGCTTCGGCCAGCACGGTGGCGGTGGTGGTGCCGTCGCCGGCGATGTCGGACGTCTTCGACGCGACTTCGCGGACGAGCTGGGCGCCCATGTTCTCGTAGGGATTCTCGAGCTCGATCTCCTTGGCGACGGTGACGCCGTCCTTGGTGATGGTCGGGCTGCCGAATTTCTTGTCGAGGATGACGTTGCGTCCCGACGGCCCGAGGGTCGCCTTGACGGCTTTCGCCAGCTTCTCGACGCCGCGGAGCAGGCTGTGCCGCGCGGCCTCATCGAATTCCAATTGTTTAGCTGCCATATGATTTAGTTGTCAGTGATTCAGTGATTGAGTGTTCAGTTATTCGAGCACGCCGAGGATGTCGTCCTCGCGCATGATGAGGTAGGACTCGCCGTCCACCTTGATCTCGGTGCCGCCGTATTTGCTGAACAGCACCTTGTCCCCGACCTTGACGGTCAGCTCGATTTTCTTGCCGTTGTCGTCCACCTTGCCGGTGCCGACGGCGATGATCTTGCCCTCCTGGGGCTTTTCCTTGGCCGTGTCGGGGATGATGATCCCGCCTTTGACCACTTCCTTCTCGTCGAGCGGCTGCACGAGCACGCGATCGCCGAGAGGTTTGACTTTGGATGCCATAGCTTGGTTGTTACCTCCGTAGTGTGTTTGGTTGGTTGATGTTGAAGGCGAGGAGGGACACCCGTCCCCCCGCGCGGTTTCAAAGGGTTCGGCGGACTACTTCTTCTTGTCCTCGTCCACCATCTCGAACTCGGCGTCGACCACATCCCCTTCCTTGGGGGCGGCGCCGCCGGGCGCGGCTTCCGGGCCGGGACCTGCGGGTCCGCCTTGCGGCGGGGGCGGGGTCTGCTGCGCGGCAGCCTGCTTGTAGAGTTCGCTGCTGACTTCCTGGAACTTGGCCTGCAGGGCGTCGGCGGCCGACTTGATGGCGTCGGTGTCGGAGCCCTTGAGCGCCTCGCGGACCTTGTTCACGAGATCTTCCACGTCCTGCTTGATGTTCCCGGGGACTTTGTCGCCCAGATCCTTGAGCTGCTTCTCGCACTGGTAGGCCAGCGAGTCGGCGTTGTTGCGGACCTCGACGCCCTCCTTGGCTTTGGCGTCGTCGGCAGCGTGCGCCTCGGCTTCCTTCTGCATGCGGTCCACTTCGTCCTTCGAGAGGCCGCTGGATCCGCTGATGGAGATTTTCTGCTCCTTGCCGGATCCGAGGTCTTTCGCGGACACGTGCAGGATGCCGTTGGCATCAATATCGAAAGTCACTTCGATCTGCGGGACGCCACGGGGCGCGGGCGGGATGCCGTCGAGGTGGAACACGCCGAGTTGCTTGTTGTCCTTCGACATCGGCCGCTCGCCCTGCAGGACCTTGATTTCGACGCCGGGCTGGCTGTCGCTGTAGGTCGAGAAGATCTGCGATTTCTTGGTCGGGATGGTCGTGTTGCGCGGGATCATCGGCGTGGCAATGCCTCCGGCGGTCTCGATGGCGAGGGTGAGGGGAGTGACATCGAGCAGGAGGACGTCCTTCACGTCGCCCTTGAGCACGCCGCCTTGGATGGCTGCGCCGATGGCCACCACCTCGTCCGGGTTGACGCCGCGGTGCGGGTCGCGCCCGATGAGATTCTTCGCGGTCTCAACGACCTTGGGCATGCGGGTCATGCCGCCGACAAGGACGAGTTCCTGGATGTCGTTCTTGCTGAGTTTCGCGTCAGCCAAGCAGGCCTCGACCGGCTTGATGGTGCGCTCGAAGAGGTCGTCTGTGAGTTGCTCGAGTTTGGCTCGGGTCAGCTTTTTCTGGATGTGCTTCGGGCCGCTCGCGTCGGCGGTGACGAAGGGGAGGTTGATCTCGAACTCCTGGGCGGACGAAAGCGCGATCTTGGCCTTCTCGGCCTCTTCCTTGATGCGCTGGACGGCGTCGGGTTGCTTCGAGAGATCGATGCCGGTGTCGGCTTTGAACTCGCCGATGATCCAGTCCATGATCTTGTGGTCCCAATCGTCGCCGCCGAGATGGGTGTCGCCATTGGTAGCCTTCACCTCGAACACGCCGTCGCCGATTTCCAGCGCGGAGATGTCGAATGTGCCGCCGCCGAGGTCGTAGACGGCGATCTTCTCGTCCTTTTTCTTGTCGAGGCCGTAGGCGAGCGAGGCCGCGGTGGGCTCGTTGATGATGCGCAGGACTTCGAGGCCGGCGATCTTGCCGGCGTCCTTGGTCGCGTTGCGCTGAGAGTCGTTGAAGTAGGCGGGGACGGTGATGACCGCCTTGGTGATCTTCTCGCCCAGCTTGGCCTCGGCGTCGCTCTTGAGCTTCGCGAGGATCATGGCGGAGATCTCCGGCGGGCTGAAAGTCTTCTTCTCGCCGTTGATCTCGAGCTCGATGTGGGCGTCGCCGTTGGGGGCCTTGACGAGCTTGTAGGGGACGCGGCGGTCCACGTCGTTCAACTCGTCAAACTTGCGCCCCATGAAGCGCTTGACCGAAAATACGGTGTTGGTGGGGTTGGTGACGGCTTGGCGCTTGGCCGCTTGGCCGACGAGGCGCTCGCCGTTCTTGGTGAACGCGACGACCGAGGGGGTCGTGCGCGCTCCTTCGCTGTTTTCGAGGACCACCGGTTCGCCGCCTTCCATGACGGACATGCAGGAGTTGGTCGTGCCGAGGTCGATGCCGAGAATTTTGCTCATGTGGTTTAGAAAGTGTGCTTTGTCACTTCAATCAGCATTTCTGGTGCCAAGAGGGGGGTTGAAAGTGACAAGTGACTTGTGACGAGTGACTTGTGGAAGGAGGTGGGTGCGGGCGCGGTGCTTCTGAGATGCGCCAATATGACGCTTTGGCCCACCGATGAGTCGCTGGTTGCGACAGGATGGCGCATCCTGGTCAGCCGGCTTAAGCCATGCCCCACCACCAGCGTATGGCCTGCCAGTAAAGCGGGATGCCGAGGGTGATGTTGAAAGGGAAAGTGATGCCAAGCGCCAGGAGTTCGACAAGGCCGGGGTTCGACTCCGGGACGGCGTGGCGCATGGCGGCGGGGGCCACGATGTAGCTGGCGCTGGCGCACAGGATGGCGAATAGAAGAGCGTCGCCCGGGCCCATGCCCATCAGTTTCGCGGCGCCGATCCCGAGGGCGGCATGAATGACGGGTGAGACGAGGCCGAAGATGATGAGCGGGCCGCCGGTGGCCCTTAGTTGTCCGATCAGCCGGCCGGCATGCATGCCGGTATCGAGGAGGAAAAAGATGACCATTCCCTTGAACAAGCCCGTCATGAAGGGTTCGAGCGACTTTCCGTGCGCGTTGCCGGTGGCCCATCCGATGATGAGGCTGCCGAGGAGGAGGAACACGGAGGCGTTGAGGAACGACTCGCGCAGGAGCGAGCCCGCGGTCATTTTCGGCGCGGCCAGCGACCGGCGGGGCGCGAATATCCGCACCAGGAAGATGCCCGCGACGATGGCGGGCGATTCCATGAGCGACATCAGGGCAACCATGTAGCCGCCGTAGGGTTCGTTGCTCCGGCCGAGGAATTCCGTGCCGACGATGAACGTCACGATGCTGATCGAGCCGTAGGTCGCCGCCATGGCGGCTGCGTCGTAGACGGAAAGGAACCGGCGCAGGACGAAGAACACCCCGAAGGGAATGACCGTGGCCAGGACCATGGCGCCGGCGATGTAGAGGAGCACCGTGCCGTTGAGGCCGGACGAGGCGAGCTTGGTCCCGCCCGTGTAGCCGATCGCGATGATCAGGTAGAGGGAGAAAAGCCGCGGCAGCGGGGCGGGGATTTCCAGGCCGGTGCGGAAAAGCACGGCGGCGAACCCGAGGGCGAAGAACAGCGCGGCGGGGTTGAAGACGTTGGTGAGCGCGAGACCCCAGTCCATGGCGGCTTGGCGCCCGAACCTGAGCGCCGGATGGATTGCACACTCCGCGCATCGGAGCGTCAACCCTGCAGGCTTGGGACTGGCCATGGCATGCGCGTGGGGCTACGGTTTCCGCCTTGTCCAGGTTCTCCCGCGAAAGTTCCCGGTTTGCCCGTCCTGACCGCACCCCCGGTGGCACGTGGCACAAAACCTGCTCTGACAGGTAGTTGCTGGTTCCCTCATGCAGTCGCTCTTCGAGAATTACGACCCCGGAAATTTCTTCGACGAAATGTTCTCCGCGCCCGGTGAGGTGCGGCCGCACTACCGACTGCTGTTGGAGCGGGCCCGGGGAATGTCGGTCGAGGACTACGACCGCAAACGCCTGGTAGCCGAGAAGTCCTACCTGAACCAAGGCATCACCTTCACGGTTTACAACGACAAGCAGGAAGGCACGGAGCGCATCTTCCCGTTCGATCTCATTCCCCGCATCATTCCGAGGTCGGAATGGGAGCACGTGGAGCGCGGGCTCAAGCAGCGCCTCACCGCGCTCAACGCATTCCTCGACGACATCTACAACGACCAGCGGATCGTCCGCGAGGGCGTCATCCCGCAGGAAATCATCCGCAGCGCGCGGCATTTCCGGCCTGAATTGGCGGGCTTCAAGGTTCCCCGCGGCATCTACATCCACGTCTGCGGCACCGACCTCATCCGCGACGATAAAGGGCGCTACTTGGTCCTCGAGGACAACGCCCGTTGCCCCTCCGGCGTCTCCTACGTGCTCGAGAGCCGCATGACGATGAAACGCGTCTTTCCGCAGCTTTTCTCCCGCTACGGGGTGCGTCCGGTGGACCGCTACGCGCAGGATCTCCTTGATGTTCTCGAATACATCGCGCCCGCGGGCGCCGGCGGCGATCCCACCACGGTGCTCCTCACGCCGGGAATCTACAACTCGGCCTACTTTGAGCACTCCTTCCTCGCGCGCTCGATGGGCATCGAGATCGTGACCGGGGCCGACCTTGTCGTGCAGAACGACCGCGTGTTCATGCGCACGACCAAGGGCCTCAAGCCGGTCCACGTCATTTACCGGCGCATTGACGACGACTTCCTCGACCCGAAGGTCTTCCGCCCCGACTCGCTGCTCGGCGTGCCCGGCCTCGTCGAGGCGTATCGGAAGGGCAATGTAAGCCTCGCCAACGCCATCGGCACCGGCGTGGCCGACGACAAAGTCGTCTATTACTACGTCCCGGCGATGATCAAGTTCTACCTCGGCGAGGAGCCTCTGCTGCCGAACGTCGAGACGTTCCTCTCGGCTGTGGACGAGGACCGCCGCTATATCCTGGAGAACCTCGACAATCTCGTGGTCAAGTCGGCCAACGAGAGCGGCGGCTACGGCATGCTCATCGGGCCGCGCGCCACGAAGGAGGAAATCCTGCAGTTCCGTGGGCTCATCCAGTCCGACCCTCGCAACTTCATCGCGCAGCCGGTCATCTCCCTCTCGCGTTCGCCTTCGTGGTGCGATGGCGCGATGGAAGGCCGCCACATCGACCTGCGGCCTTTCATCCTGTGCGGCGAGGAGATCCGCATCATTCCCGGCGGCCTCACGCGGGTGGCCCTGCGTCGCGGTTCGCTGGTGGTCAATTCCTCGCAGGGGGGCGGGAGCAAGGATACATGGGTTCTCGACGGGGGGGACGAGTCATGCTGAGCCGCGTCGGGGATTCCACCTACTGGATGGGCCGTTACATCGAGCGGGCCGAGAACAACGCGCGCCTGCTTGACGTCAACGTGCAGATGCTCCTCGACTACGAGAACCGCGGCACGGAGACCGAGCGGCAGTTCTGGCGTCCGATCCTCAGCACGCTCGAGGACACAGAGCTCTTCGCCGAGTTGCACGGCGAGTTCACCGCTCCCGCCGTGCTCGACTATGTGACTTTCGAGCCGCGGAACCCGAACTCCATCATCTCCTGCATCAATTACGCCCGCGAGAACGCCCGCGCCGTGCGCGACCAGATCTCGAGCGAGATGTGGGAGCAGGTCAACGAGACCTATCTCTACTTCCGCGACGGCTCGGCTGCGCGTGATTTCCAGGCGAATTCCCACGATTTCTACGAGCGCATCACCAAGTCCTCGCAGCTTTTCCAGGGCGTGACCGACGCCACCATGTCCCACGGCGAGGCGTGGCAGTTCATCAAGGCGGGCAAGTTCATCGAGCGCGCGGACAGCACTTCGCGCATCCTCGACCTCAAATACCACATCCTCCTGCCCAGCGGGGAACAGGTCGGCGGCAACGTGGACATTTCGCAATGGATGTCCGTCCTCCGCTCGTGCAGCGGCATGGAGGCCTACCTCAAGATCCGCAAGGGCGACGTCACCCCGTGGGGCGTGGCCGAGTTCCTGATCTGCCACAACGAGTTCCCGCGCTCGATCCGCTTCTGCGTGGACCGGCTCGACGAGTGCCTGCATGACATCTCGGCCACCGAGACCGGCCGCTTTGCCAACGAGCCCGAGCGGCTCTCCGGCCTCCTCCGCTCGAAACTCGATTACGCCACCATCGACGGCATCTTCGCCACCGGCCTCCACGAATACCTTGATGGCGTGCAGGCCGGTCTCATCGAACTCGACATCGCCTTCCACCGCACCTACTGCGCCTACTGAGGTGCAGTTGCGGCGTCCGCCTCAACGCCCACGCCCGCTGCAGACGAGGTCGCAGAGTTGCAGCACCAGGGGTTCGCTGATCGCGTAGGTCACCCGCGTCCCGTCGCGACTGGCCGCCACGACTCCCGCCTCGCGCAGGAGACGCAGGTGCTTGGAGGTGTTCGCCTGCTTGAGCCGGCAGGCGCGGTGGATGTCCCCGACGCAGCGCGGGCCGTCGCGCAGGCATTGTAGGATGCGCAGGCGAGTGGGGTCGCCTAGAACGCGGAAGAGCTGCGCCAGTCGGCGCATCTGGGCGGGCGAGGGATTGGTCATTTGAAGGTTGCATCCATTACCAAATGGTAATATTAAATGGCAAGCCATGAACGCGGCCCCATCCCTCCTCGTCTGTGCCGCCCTCCTGCTGGTCGCAGGCTGCGGTCGTCACGCCGCCCCCGTTGCGGAGGATGCGCCGGCGCGTCTCGCCGCCGTCGCAGCAGCGTCCCCCTCCACCGTGACGGCCGGCGAGGAGGTCGTCGGCTCGGTGGCCGCCGCGCAGCAGGCCGTGCTCTCTGCCAAGGTGACGGGCGTCGTTGAATCGGTGAAAACGGCGCCCGGTGCGATGGTGCGCAAGGGGGATGTGCTGGCCGCCATCGATGCACGCGAGATCAAGGCGCGCCTCGACCAGGCCTTGGCTGCCCAGCAGCAGGCCCGACGGGACTACGAGCGGGTCGAGCGACTGCTCCGCAGCGGTTCTTCCACACGGCAGGAGTTCGACGCGGCGACCACTCGACTCCTCACGGCGGACGCCGGCGTGGTCGAAGCGCGCACCATGCTGCAATACACCGAGATCACGGCGCCTTTCGACGGCGTGGTCACGCGCAAGCTGGCCGAGGTGGGCGACCTTGCCACCCCGGGCAAGGCTCTCCTGGAGATGGAGAATTCCTCGCTCCTGCGCTTCGAGTGCGAGGTGCCCGAGGCCCTCGTGGACCGGGTCACCATGGGGGCGGAGATTCCTGTAAGGGTGGACGCCGCCGGTGCCGCGCTCACCGGGCGTGTTTCCGAGATTGCCCCGTCCGCGTCGGCCGGCAGCCGCACTTTTCTGGTCAAGATCGACCTGCCTGCCGCGGATAAGCTGCGCGCGGGGCAGTTCGGCCGGGCGAACATTCCCGCCGGGGATTATGAAGCGGTTCTGGTTCCGCAAGCAGCGGTGGCGCGCCGCGGGCAGATCGAGAGTGTCTTCGTCGTCAAGGACGGTCGAGCCAACCTGCGACTCGTCAAGACCGGGCCGCAGCATGGTGGCGCGGTCGAGATCGTGAGCGGGTTGGAGGGAGGCGAATTGGTTGTGGCGTCCGAAGTCGACCTTCTCCGCGACGGTGATCGCGTGGAGGTCCGGCCGTGAGCGAAGCGCCTCCTCAGGGGGCAGGGCCCCACGACGAGGGTCTGGCGGGTCGCATCGCCCGCATGTTCGTCGACAGCAAGCTCACCCCGCTCCTGGTCGTGGCCTCGGTCCTGCTGGGGCTCGCATCTGTCATTCTCCTGCCGCGCGAGGAGGAGCCGCAGATCAAGGTGCCGATGATCGACGTCATGGTGTCGATGCCGGGCGCGTCCGCCCGCGAGGTTGCTGAACGTGTCACCCGCCCGATGGAGCAACTTCTCTGGGAGATTCCCGGCGTGGAATACGTCTACTCCACGTCGCGCCCCGCCGAGAGCCTCGTCATCGTCCGGTTCAAAGTCGGGTCCGACCTCGAGGAGAGTCTGGTCAAGCTGAACCAGAAGTTGCAGACCAACTTCGACCGCATTCCGCACGGTGTCAGCCCGCCCTTGATCAAGCCGCGGACGATTGATGACGTGCCGATCCTCGCGCTCACGCTGCACAGCGCGGTGCAGGGGCCGCTCGAGCTCCGCCGGCTTGCGGCCGAGTTGCAGGATGCGGTGAAGCAGATCCCCCAGGTGGCGGAGACCCGCCTCATCGGCGGCCTCCGTCGTCAGCTGCGGGTCCAGCTCGACCCGGTGCGGATGGCCTCCCGCGGGATCACGGCCGCCGGCCTCGTGCCCATGCTGCAGCAGAGCAACCGCCAAGTGCGGGCCGGTGCCATCACGTCGGGCAACCGGAGCATCCTCATCGAGTCCGGCGGGTTCATCACCGACGCCGCCGAGGCCGGGAGGGTGGTCATCGGCGTCCACGGCGGGCGGCCGGTCTATCTGCGGGACGTGGCCGCGATCGTGGACGGTCCCGAGGAACCCCGCGCCTACGTTTACCAGGCGGCCCAAGGCGCCGGCGTCGAACCTGCGGTCACACTCAGCATCGCCAAGCAACCCGGGGCGAATGCAGTGGACGTAGCCCGGACGGTGATGCGCAAGGTCGATGAGGTTCGTGGCCGCATCCTGCCTTCGGACGTCCAAGTCACCGTCACGCGTGATTACGGTGAAACGGCCTCCGAGAAATCCAACGAGCTTCTCCTCCACATGGCCATCGCGGTGGTCAGCGTCTCGCTTCTCGTGCTCTTTGTGCTGGGTTGGCGCGAGTCGTTGGTGGTGGCCATCGCGATCCCGACCACCCTCGCGCTGACGCTGTTCGTCTTCTACCTCTACGGCTACACGCTGAACCGCATCACGTTGTTCGCGCTGATCTTCTCGATCGGCATCCTCGTTGATGACGCCATCGTGGTGGTCGAGAACGTGGTGCGGCATTACCGGTTGCCCTCCAGCCGCGGGCGCAACCTGAGCGAGGTCGCGGTCGAGGCGGTGGCCGAGGTGGGGAACCCGACCATCCTCGCCACCCTCGCGGTCATCGCCGCCATCCTGCCCATGGCTTTTGTCAGCGGGCTCATGGGACCCTACATGCGGCCGATCCCCGTCGGCGCGAGCGCAGCCATGTTCTGGTCGCTGCTCATCGCCTTCATCGTCACTCCCTGGGCCGCTCGCCGCATGTTGCAGGGCGAGGTCGCGGGCGCGCGCGCGCACGGCGAAGAAGAGGGCCGCTTCACTCTGCTTTACCGTCGGTGGATGGGGCATCTCATCCACGATCCCCGCTGGCGATGGAGCTTCCTCGGCGGCATCCTGGCCCTGCTGCTCGCGTCGCTCGCGCTGGTGCCGATCGGTTTGGTCAAGGTCAAGATGCTGCCCTTCGACAACAAGAGCGAATTCCAGGTGATCCTCAACATGCCGGAGGGCAGTTCGCTCGAGCAGACCGCGGCGGTGGCCCGCGAGATGGCGGAGACGGTGCTGCCGGATCCGGCGGTGCGCGACGTGCAAATCTACGTGGGGACCGCGGCGCCCTTCAATTTCAACGGCCTCGTGCGCCACTACTTCCTTCGTTCCGGCCCCTCCGTCGCCGACCTGCAGGTCAACCTGCTCTCCCGCCACGAGCGCTCGGACCAGAGCCACGACATCGCCAAGCGCGTCCGCCCGGCCCTCGCCGAGATCGCCCGCCGCCATGGCGCGCGCGTCGTCGTGGCCGAGGTGCCCCCGGGGCCGCCCGTCCTGCAGACGCTCGTCGCCGAGATTTACGCCCCCGACGACGACGCCCGTCACAAGCTCGCGGCCGAGGTGAAGCGGCTGTTCGAGGAAACGCCCGGAGTGGTGGATGTGGACTGGTATGTGGAGTCCGACCAACCCAAGGCGAGCTTCGTCGTGGACAAGGAGAAGGCGGCGCTGGCCGGTGTCAGCGCGGACACCGTGGCCCGCACGCTGGCCATCGCAGCCGACGGGCAGTCGGTGGATCTCGTGCACCAACCGCGGGAGAAGGAGGATGTGAATGTCTTCCTCGAACTGGCCCGGCGGGACAAGCCCACGCCAGAACACCTGCTCGCCTTGCGGGTGCGCTCGGGCGATGCCAACGCACTGCCCGAGCCGGGGGTAGCCGATGCCGCGCCGCTGGTGCCGCTCCGGGAGTTGGTTCGCGTCGAGCGGCGAGTCGAGGACAAGAGCATCTACCACAAGAACCTGATGCCCGTCGTGTATGTGCTGGCCGATGTGGCGGGGGAGGTCGAGAGTCCGGTCTATGCCATCCTGGAGATGAACCGGCGGCTGGCGGAGCTCGACGCCGGGGCATTCGGCGGCTCTGGCGGCTCCGTTGAAGTTTACAATGCCGCGCTTCCCTTCACGGATTTCGCGCCGGCCATCAAGTGGGACGGTGAATGGCACATCACGATCGAGGTCTTCCGCGATCTGGGCCTCGCCTTCGCCGCAGTGCTCGTGCTCATCTACCTCCTCATGGTCGGCTGGTTCGGCTCGTTCATCACGCCGCTGGTCGTCATGGCGGCCATTCCTTTCTCCTTGGTGGGAATCCTCCCGGCGCACGGGGCGATGGGGGCGTTCTTCAGCGCCACCTCGATGATCGGTTTCATGGCCGGTGCGGGCATCGTCGTGCGCAACTCGATCATCCTCGTGGATTTCATCCAGCTCCGCCGTCGCGAGGGGATGCCGCTCGATCTCGCGGTGATCGACGCCGGGGCCGTCCGATTCCGCCCCATGCTCCTCACCGCGATGGCCGTCGTGGTCGGTGCCGCTGTGATCCTCTTCGACCCGATCTTCCAAGGTTTGGCCATTTCCCTGATGGCGGGCGAGATCGCCTCGTTGCTGCTCAGCCGGATGGCCGTGCCCGTTCTCTTCTACCTGACCCACCGCAACGAAGCCTGACAGTGCCGCCTCGGGCATGGACAACGGACGGGGCGCAGGCTATGCAAGACGCCCTCTCATGAGCGCACCGCATCTCGACGTCCGCTACGTGGCCGACCTAGTCCGACTCCGCCTGAGCGACGAGGAGGTTGCCGAGTTCCAGCCGCAATTGGACCACGTTCTCGCCTACATTGAGCAACTCAACGAGGTGGATGTTTCCGGCATCGAACCGACTGCGCACGCGGCGCCCGTTTACAACGTGTTCCGCCCGGATGTTGCGCGCGAAGGCTTCACGCAGGCGCAGGCAGTGGCCAACGCGCCGCACACCGGCAGCGGGCTCTTCATCGTGACGAAGGTGGTGGAGGGGTAATGGACATCGCCGGTCTCACCATCGCGGAGGCGCGCCGCCAGTTGCGCTCGGGGACGCTCACGCCGGCGGCCCTGCTCGACGCGGTCGAATCGTCCATCGTCGCGACCGACCCTCAGGTCGGCGGCTACGTTTCCCGCGATCTCGCCCGCGCCCGCGAGGCGGCCTCGCAAGCCGACGTGAGCCTGCCGCTCGGCGGCATTCCCATTGCGATCAAGGACGTCATCAACGTCGAGGGCGAACCCTGCACCTGCGCGTCGCGCATCCTCCAAGGCTACACGGCCCCCTACGATGCCACGGTCATCAAGCGGCTCCGGGCCGCCGGGGCGGTTCCTTTCGGACGCACGAACATGGACGAGTTCGCCATGGGCTCGTCCACCGAGAATTCCTCGATCCAAGTCACGCGCAATCCGCGCGATCCCGAACGCATTCCCGGCGGTTCCAGCGGCGGTTCGGCTGCGGTCGTGGCCGCCGGTGAGGCGCTTGCGTCCCTCGGGTCGGACACCGGCGGTTCGATCCGGCAACCGGCGGCGCTCTGCGGATGCGTCGGACTCAAGCCGACCTACGGCCGCGTTTCCCGCTTCGGTCTTGTTGCCTTCGCGTCCTCGCTCGACCAGATCGGGCCGTTCACCAAGACGGTCGAAGACGCCGCGCTCGTGCTTCAAGTCATCGCCGGGCATGACCCCAATGACTCGACTTCGCTCGACGTGCCCGTGCCGGATTACTCCGCTACCTTGGAGGACGGCGTGGCCGGGATGCGTCTCGGAGTGCCGCGCGAATACTTCGTGGACGGCATGGATCCGCAGGTCGCGGCGCGGGTTCGGGAGGCCATCGAGGTCTATCGCGGCCTTGGAGCCGAAATCGTCGAGGTCTCGCTGCCCCACACGAAATACGCCGTGGCCGATTACTACATCATCGCCACCGCCGAGGCTTCAGCCAACCTGGCCCGCTTCGACGGGGTGCGCTACGGCCACCGCGCATCCGGTGTCCAGGATCTCGCCGAGCACTACGGCCGCACGCGGGGCGAGGGGTTCGGGCGCGAGGTCAAGCGCCGCATCATTCTCGGCACTTATGTGCTGAGTTCCGGCTACTATGACGCCTATTACCTCCGCGCGCAGAAGGTTCGCACGCTCATCCGGCGCGACTTCGAAGAGGCCTTCAAGACAGTGGACGGACTCCTTTCCCCGACTTCCCCCGTGCCGGCCTTCAAGCTCGGCGAGCGCATGCAGGATCCGCTGCAGATGTATCTCGCGGATATCTTCACCATCGCGGCCAACCTCGCCGGCATCTGCGCGATCAGCGTGCCCTGCGGCAACGTCGAGGAGGGAGGCCGTGCCTTGCCCGTCGGCCTGCAAGTCATGGCACCGGCACTCGAGGAGGCACGCCTCCTGCGCATCGCCCGCGCCTACGAGCGGGCGGCATCCTGAGCTAGCCGGCGGACGTTAAGGTCTGCGGGCCCGTTCATTGGCGGGGTTCTCCAACCAATCCGTGAGTCTTGTTTCGCCAGACCGCCGCCAGTTCTGCCTCCTCGGCGCATTCGCCGGTGACGCGCTGGCCATGCCTGTCCATTGGTATTACGACCGTGCGGCCCTGCACCGCGATTACGGTCGCATCACCGGGTTCGTCGCGCCGCGCAGTCCGCATGCCGACAGCATCCTCTGGCGGTCGTCCTATGCCGCTCCGAACGCCAAAGGAGAGATTCTCCATGACCAAGCCGCGTATTGGGGCAAGCGCGGCGTGCATTACCACCAGTTCCTCGGGGCGGGTGAGAGCACGCTCAATCTCCGCCTCGCGCTCGAGCTGATGGCGTCGCTCCGCGTGTGCGGTGGCTACGACCCCGATGACTATCTCAAGCGCTACATCGCCTTCATGACGACGCCGGGACGGCATCGCGACACCTACCTCGAGGAGTGCCACCGGAATTTCTTCACCAACCACGCCCGGGGGCGGCGTCCGCGGGACTGCGGCACCGATGATATCCACATAGGCGGCCTCGCCCACGTGCCTGTGCTGGCTGCGTGGTTCGCCGGAGATGAGGCGGGCGCGTTGGCAGCCGTGCACGAACATGTGCGGCTGACGCATCGCGGCGAGTTGGTGGAGACGGCAGCGCGGGATCTCGCGCGGATGTTGCTGGCCGTGCTTGGCGGATCGGATTTACGGGCGAGCATCGAGAAATTCGGCAATGGCTGGGTTGGTGCCAAGCAATTGCGGGCTTGGTCGGACCGAGAAGACGATGAGGTGATTGGCCGAGTCCTCAGCCCGGCGTGCTACCTTCAGGATGCCTTTCCCGCTTCGCTCTTCCTCGCCTGGAAACACGCGGAAAACATTGAGGGTGCACTCGTCTCGAACGCGAACCTCGGCGGGGACAACTGCCATCGCGGGGTGGTAGTTGGCGCGCTCATCGGCGCGGCGGGAGGTGAACTCCCGGCGTCCTGGATCGAGGGTTTGAAGGCGCGACCGGCTTTGGTGTCATGGCCGGCTTGTAGCGGCGATGTCCCCATCGCCGTTCCATGATACTCCGGCCGTCGGAGACTGCCGCTACAGGCTACCTTGGGGCAGCGGTTTTCTCGCCGCGCGCGAGAGCCTCAAGCGAGACGTCGAACACGGGGTAGCGCTCCCAGCCTTTCAAGTCGAAGTGCCACCACTCGTCGGGGTAGGGGATGAAGCCGTGACGCTTCATGATCCGCTCCAAGGTGGCGCGGTTGCGGTGCTCCTCCGCGGTGCAGCCCTGATAGTCGCGGTGGGCGCGCTCGGTAAAGTCATCGAAATCGCTGGGCATCGCCAGTTGGCGCCCGTGTTTGTCGATCAGGGTCACGTCGACCGCCGTTCCGCGCGTGTGGCGTCCGCGGTTCTTGGCCGGATTCGACACGTAACGCTCGTCGTGGATGAGGTTCCACATGCGCTGCTGCACGGAGAGCGGGCGGTAGGCGTCGAACACTTTCAACCCGAGCCCGCTTTGGGCCAGTTCACGTTGCACGGCTGAAAGCGCACGCGCGGTGTCACGATGCAGCCAGAGCCGCGGGAACGGATAAAGCACAGCCCCGGTGAAGTTGTGCCGCGTCGCATACCGCACCTCGGGCAGCACGGGCGGACGAACGTTGTCGAGCGGGATGAGATGGTGCGGGCGCGCCTCCTCGGCGGCACGGGTCGGGATAGTCGTGATCGTGGTCAGGGCGAGAGCGAGCCAAACCGCCTTGGATGTCGTGCTGTTGACCACCTTCCCGTCAGTAACCGGCGATGCTCAGGATGCCGGTGATGAGATGATTCGCCTGCTCTGGTGCATAGTCGGGCCTGCTGTCCCCGTTCGTGTCGATCTCGGATGCGGCCTGCAGACAGAACGCGTGCAGGGATGCAGCGTCGTAAAGCTTCAGGCGCTGGAGGTCCCGCTTGATCGAGGCGATTTCGCGGGTGAACTCATCGCGGGTTCTGGCCGGGACAGGCCCTGCTCCCTGCCCGATCAGCACGTCCTCGTATTTCTCGATGAGGTGCTGAATCTTCAGCCGCAGGTGAAAAGGTATCTCCAGCCGTGGCGCTTCCGCGACGGGAGCGGCTGGCGGCGGTGGTGGCGGTTGGAGGAAATACCAACCGAGGTAGCAGGCGGCCGCCAGCAGGCTTAGAAGAAGCAATTTCTTCATGAGGACCCGCGAATCCTACTCACAAGGGCAGGATCGAGCCAAGCGAGGTCGGCCCGACGAAGCCGCGGATGTATTCGGTGAGGGAGTGCCAGAATTCCCCGATGGGGTCGGCGGGCAGCATCGGGACGAGGTAGTGGGTGTAGCCGTAGTAGAGGATGCCCAGAATGATGAGGAACCAGATGAGCTTTCTCATGGGTCAGGGTGTCCCGCCGCCACGGTCAACTCAAGTGCCGGAGCACATCATCCTCCGCGGCACGCAGGGCGGCGGGGAACTTCGGACCGACTTCCTCGAAGAACGTGTCGTGCGAACGGACCTGCGCGGCGAGTGTCGGCA
>CAZSUJ010000021.1:0-7741 GCA_964609925.1 uncultured Chthoniobacter sp.
GGAGACTGCCGCTACAGCCCTGTAGCGGCGGCGTCCCCGCCGCCGAACGAAACCACCCACCGCCGGCGAAGCCGGCACACAGCCCAGTCGCACAAAAAGCCTGCCTGAGATCAGAGATCTCCAACTACCGCGCCCTTCGCAAGCCGCGAACCGCAAGCCCAACGCCCTGCGAGAAGCCATTCCCCGTGCGCAAGAACACCTCCACTTCATCACCAGCACCTGCTATAGATTTCCCTATGAGCCCGCTACCCATCTTTGGCTATAGGTAAAGACATCCATGCATGCGAAGCTCATTGATTGGAAGAACGGCTGGTTTGGTGTCGAACTCGCCATTCGGACCGACGAAATCGAGCGGCTTGTCTCCCTGCTCCAGATGATCAAATCCGAGCCTGAGCAGCACTTTCATCTTTCCAGTGACTACAAGGGGAGCGGCGGACTTGGCGATATAGAGATTTCGATTCAGCCGGAAGCGGTCCTCAGCAACATGGAGTCGCTTGGCAGGGCGATAGCTCCAGGGCATGAAGAGTCCTAGTCAGGCCTTGGCGCGAACGGCGGATGCCTAGGCGTTCACATCTGCGTTGACCGCAACCGTTACTTCCCGCTCTACCCACGGTGTCGTCCGCCATCGCCCATCATGTCTCCGTTCAATTCATGAGGTCTCTCACTTCAGCAGTCATCTCGATCTTGCTTCTCTGCCCGCAGCTCTTGGCCTCTGAGTATCCAACGGCAACCCTTGATGGGGATTGGGAGTTCGATGCCGATGCAACAGAAAGGCATGTTCTCTCCCTTCGACACTGGGCCCCTGATGCTGCCCGCCATGTGATGTCGGCTTACAAGCCGCACAGTTATTCAATCTCCAAAGGGCGCTACACTCTCACGATCGGTGGAAACGAAACGGCGGGATACATCACAGTGACTGCCATCCGTGGCAACACCATGCGAGTTCTCTTCAACTGCCCCGAACAAGAAGAAGTCGAAGTCGGAGAGATGGATGTGACCGAAGATAGTCTGATCTATCGGCCTGATTCGCCAATGTTCGATAAGGAAGCCCTTTTCTACAAGAGGAGGAGAGGCTGACAATCCCATCGGCCTCACAGAAAAAGACCGCCAATCAGCCACTTAGGGCAGCCCCAAACGCCCGGCTTCCGGGAGTGGTGACTGGGGCCGTTCCTCCCCTCACCCCGCATCCGCCGCCGGTCTGGGCACGGCGGGTTCGGCGCCGGTGAGGCCGATGAGTGACTGGCGGTAGCCGTCCTCGCGGACGCGGGCGAGTTGCTCGCGGGCTTGTTCGAGTTTGGCGGCGATGCCGAGGCGGTCGGCTTCGGCGGCGTAGCTCGGGTTGCGCAGGAAGCGCTCGAGGTAGCCGACGTGGCGCCGCCACAGGCGTTCGTCCACGGCCTGCTTGGCTTCGAGGCGGGCGGCATACCAGTCGCTGGCCAGCACGCTCTCGCGGGTGAAGAGGGCGCGGATGGACGGGTCGTCGAGGGTTTTGCCCTCGAAGTGATCGTCGCGCATGATGTGCAGGAGGACTTTGAGCGGCGGGCAGGCCCACTCGATGCTGCCGTCGGCGAAGTAATTGGCCGCCACGCGCTTCTGGGTGACGATGATGTTCTCCACGCCCTCGACGAAGAGGTCGAGGTCCTGCAACTCGGGGCGCAGCATCTCGTCGGTCAGGACGACGTGCGGGTGGTTGAAGACGCGGCCGAAGAACGTGTTGACGAATTTCTTGGTGATGCGGCTGCCGAGGCGGCTGGCCAGGACGGTGCGGCCGCCGTGCTCGAAGTCGCGCACGGGCTCGAGGTAGCCGCCCTGACCGAGCCATGCGGGCGAGCGTTCCTCGACGGACATGCGGCACCAGACCTCGGGCACGAGGAGGCTGATGTCGTGGTCAACCCGGGCGTGCGGCCCGACGCACCCGGCGGCGGTGACAAAGCCGTCGTAGCCGCTGACGGCGAAGGCGACGAAGGCGGAGTTGAGGTCGTAGATGGGCGGCAGGGCGTTGAACGGCGCCTTGGTCAGCGCGCCCTCCGAACCCGCCCCGGTGGTCGAGGGGGATTTGCCCGTCATGCTGCAGATGAACTCCATGAAGAGTTCCGGCAGTTCCATGTGGTGGATGGGATTGAAGACGGCCAACGCGCCGATGCCCGCGCCGCGGTCGGGCGGGTTGTTGCGGCGGCCGGAGAGGATGGCGTTGACCGGCGTGAGCGCGGGCTGGTCGCGGCGCAGGCCGCGGGCGAGGCGGATGGCGGTGTCGGCGAGGTGGCGACCGAGCGGATCCAGCAGGTCGGGGCGCACCTGCAGGTAGCGCGGGTTCTTGGTCGGACGGCCGTCCACGATGCGCGGGCTGGCATTGGAGACGAAGTAAGCGGGCTGCCCGGCCTCGATGTAGCCGGCGATGAGCTTCTGCATCGGCCGCGTGTATTCGAAGTAGCCGATGGCGTCGTCGAACATGGCCTTGGCGTCCGCCACGGTCAGCGGCTGGTAGTTGGAGAAGAAATTGCCGCCGTGCGCGAAATCCAGCTCGGTCTGCTTGTCGTAGCCGCGGTGGATGGCGTCATCCGGACGCTGGAAGAGGCGGTATTCGCAGTTGTGGACGAATTTGACCGAGGGCAGGTGCTCTGTCTGCGCGTCGAGCAGCGGGGCGATGCGGTCGCGCTGGACAAGAGTGGAGGCCGTGATGTCGTCCTCCATCTGGATCTTGAAGGCGGGATGGAAGTCCTTGCGCAGGCCGAAGGTGCGCCACGAGTCGTGGGCGTCGAAGCCGACGCGGAGGAAGTTGGCCACGAGTTTGCGGCTGTGGAAGCGCAGCTCGTTGCCGGGCATGCCGTTGACCGTGTCCACGCTGAAGTTCTCCCGCCAATGCTCGCCCCATTCGGGCCGGTAGAAGCGCTTGAGCACGAAGACGAGTTCCTTGATGTGCTGCGGGATGGTGTCGAGCCAGGCGTTGTAGGCGTCGTTGAATGAAGGCGACGGCGTGAGCAGCTTGATGACCGAGCCGAGCGAGCGGGACGGACTGAGGACGAGGCGCGTGTCCTTGCCATTGCGCGCGGGGTCGGCGTAGCGGCCCGAGTAATCGCGCCGCAGGAGGTCGTCCACCTGCGCGAAATCCTTCTCGAAGTCGGCCACGTAGATCGGGCCCTGAATGATGGCATCGGAGATGGGCTTGGAGATCTCCGACTTGCCGCCGCCCGAGACGGTGCACGGCTTGTGGCAGAGCGTGCCCTCGGCCATCGTGCCGACGAGGCGCCACGAGCGGCCGGTCGCGGGGCGGTCCATGCGGACGTGGTAGCCGCACGGGAGCACGTAGCGGTGGTCGAGGAGCAGCGGAATGCGGTATTCGGACCCGCCGCGTTCCCAGAGGACCGACTGCTCGAGCAAGTCGAAGCGCGAATTCTCGGGCACGTAGTGGATGGACGGGAAAGCGCGGTCCACCGCGTGTCCCTCGGCCTGCACCTCGACCGCATCCCCCAGCAGCTCGAGCGCCTGGGCGAACTTGCGGTCGGCCTGCAGGGGCAGGTCGGACGCGGAGACCTGCTCGGCGAGGTCGTAGCTCGGGAAGATCAGCGCGCCGCCCGCGTGCTCCTCCTCGGCGTTGCCGAAAAGGTTCGCCGCCATGCTGAGCTGCGTTTTGACCTCCTTCTTGCAGTAGCCGAAGTAGTTGTCCGAGATGACGGTGACCACCACGCCGGTCTCATCGCGCGCGGTGATCTTGAACGCGGTGCCGTCGTTGTAGAGTTCGTCGGGCGACTTCCAGCACATGCCGTCGCGCCGCTGGCGCTCGGTCGCCTCGTCCCACGGGGGAAGGCCGAGCTCGGCCTTGGTGAGTTTGTTGAGGTGTGGCGCGAGGATGACGCAGCCCGTGTGGCCGGTCCAATGCTCGGTATCGAGGCCGGCGTCGTTCTCCGGCAGGTTGGGATCGCCCGCGTTGCCGAAGATGCTTTCGACGAAGTCGAGGTTGCAGACGAGGCCGCCGGGGACGAAGAAGCGCACTTCCATGCTCTTCCCGGGCGAAACGCCGGGCACCTCCGGGCTCACCACCGGACGCAGGAGCAGCGACACGAAACACTCGGCGCCTTCGCGCAGGCTAGCGGTGAAGGGCAGGCGGAGGAGGTCGGACGGCGGACGCAGCGCGGCCGCGAGAAGGCGGCCGAACACGGCCTTGGGCACGGCCTTCTTGTCGTCGGGGACGGGCAATCCGCCCTCCGTCACGTGAAAGATCCCCTTGGTCGTGCGGCGGTCGCTCTTCGGGTTGTGCAGCACTCCCTGCCGCACGCGGTAGGAACTGATGATGTCCGACACGAACTCGTCGCGGTCGGGCGGGAGCGAGAGCAGCTTGGCCAGGCCGTGGCGGTCGAGGCCGAGCGTGTTGTTGGGCAGGCGCGGGACTTCGACGGCGTCCTGCAGGTAATCGTAGAGGAAATTCTGGATGCGGTGGTCGGCGGGGCAGAGGTGTTTGGCCAACAGGCGGTCCTTCTCGCGGTTCAACGCCAGCAATCCGCCGACGAGGTCGGCCAGTTCGGGGTCGAACTCCATCGGGAACGTGGGCAAGCCCAGGTCCCGCAGCTTGAGGTTGATGTAGTAGATGCGGCGGCGGACGGTTTCCGCGTCCTCACCACCGCCCGGCGCGCCACGCAGCACACCGATCTGTTTTTCGAGTTCCGTTGCAGGCATCAATTGCGGGGTCTATTGTTTGTTTTAGCCGGACTGTCACCCCGCAGCAAGCCGCCCCTCCCCACGCATGTTTCAACGATCCCTTCCCGCCGCCGCGGTCCTCGTTCTCATGTCCCTCTTCCCCGCCCGCGCCATCGAGACACCGGAACACACGGTGGTGACGAAGGACGGGAAGTTCGAGGTGCGCGGTTACCCAGCGCTGACCATCGTGCGCACGCCGATGGGCGAGGGCGATTTCATGCGGCTCTTCAAGTTCATCTCGGGCGGCAACGAAGGCGGGCAGAAAATCGCCATGACGGCTCCCGTGCTGACCAAAGCCGCGGGCGAAGCGGCGGGAATGAGCTTCATCCTGCCGAAGGAAGTCGCCGCCGGCCCGGTGCCAAAGCCGACCGGCGAGTCGGTCGCGCTCGACACGATCCCGCCCGCCCGCATGGCCGTCTTCACCTTCTCGGGCGGACGAAACGACCGCAACGAGGCCGAAGCCCTCGAATCCCTGCGCGGGTGGATGAAGACGCGCGGACTCGAGGCCACGGGCGACCCGATCTTCGCCTACTACGACCCGCCGTGGATCCCGACTTTTTTCCGGCGCAACGAAGCCATGATTCCCGTCGCCGTCGCCCAGCCTTGAGCCGGGGCGCCACGGCCGTTTAGTCTTCCGCCTCCATGGGACGTCAATGGTTGCTGGCCAAACGCGAGGTCGCCTCGCTGCGTAAATCTCAAGCGACGACGAAGTTCGTCCGCGAAATCACCATCGCCGCGCGCCAAGGCGGCGCAGACCCCTCGACCAACTCCCGCCTCGCCGCCGCGCTCGACAAGGCCCGGCGGGAGAGTGTTCCGAAGGATGCGATCGAGCGCGCCATCGCCAAGGGCGCGGGTGTCGGCGGCGACAAGTCCGCGCTGGAACACCTCACCTACGAGGGCTACGCGCCGCACAAGGTCCCGGTCATCGTCGAGGTGTTCACGGACAACAACAACCGCACGGCGCCCGAGATCCGCGTGCTGTTCAAGAAGGGCCAACTCGGCGCGTCGGGCAGCAACAAATTCCTCTTCGACCAGGTTGGCCTCGTCGAAGCTCACACGTCCGACACGTCGCGCGACCGTGAGGAAGCAGCCATCGAGGCCGGGGCGAACGAAGTCGAGCCGCTCACCCACGCCCAGAACGACGACATTCCGGAAGGGGCACTCGGGGCGCGCTTCATCACCGACCGCGCCACCACCCACCATGTCTCGCAATGGCTCGGCGCGAACGGCTGGACCATCGTGACGAGCGAACTCGGCTACGTGCCGAAGCAGTGCCCCGCGCTGACCGACGAGCAGATGGCCGAAGTCGGGGCGTTCCTGCAGGCGCTCGATGACCACGACGACGTCCACCGCGTGTGGGCCGCGGTGAAGTAGCCGCGCCGATCAGCCCTCGTCCGCCCAGCCCAACGGCTCGTCGGGGAGGTTGCGCAGGAAATCGGATTCACGCAGCACGACCCAATCCTGGTCCGGCCCCGGCGTGACGCGGCGGATCTCGTCGGAATCGGAGACCCGCGCCGACTCGCGCCATTCGGCCAGGGTGTAGGCGCTGACCGGACCGAACGTCGTCCCATCCGCACGTCGGACCTCGTAACGGGCCCGCAGGAAATCGGCCAGGTCGTTCACGGGACTTGGAATCGTCCGCCCAGCCCGGGATGTAAAGCCCGAACCCGGAAGCTTCACCAACCCACCGTCACCGGCGGGACAACGATGGCGGCATTCGCGCCGGCCAGCGTGCCCTCGGATTGCTCGATGGACTCGGCCACGCCGTTGACGAACGCGACCTTGATCGTGCCGACCGGCACCTTGACGAAGACCGTCGAGGCGCCGACGCCATTGCGCACCGTGACCGTCTGCAAACGCCTCTGCGGGCCGGCCACCGCCCGCGTCACCGTCTGCGTCGTCGAGGGCGCCCAGACCGTCTGTGGAACCAAATCGTATTTGATATATTCGAAGACCTGCTCGGATCCCTCGCGTCCCACCTTGCTCGAGCGTTTCTGCGGCTTGCCGAGGCTGCGTTCGATCTCGGCCGGGGTCATTCCGATGGCGGCCTCGCCGCGGGAAATGAGGTCCTCGACCATGACGCGGCGCTCGTCGGCCTTGCGCAGGTTGTCGGCGAAGCCATCCGGCAGCGGTTGCAGGACGTCCGGCGCGACCCAGGCCGCCACGCCGCCCTGTTGGGCATTCCCGCGCACACGAAGGCGCCCGTCCGGGGCGACCGCGTCGAGCCGCACGGTCTGGGGAAACCGGAGCGTCCCGGCATAGCGCTGCCCGGTCCACTCGAAGTAGCACGGCGCGGGCCCACGCAGGGCGAGCTTGAGCGGCGGGATGTCGAAATCGGAGAGGTAGATCACCCCGGGCTCGCGCACGATGGGCGAGGCCGACGCCATGGCCGCCGTCAGCAGGAGCAAGGTCCACCACGCCCTCATTGCGGCCACTATCCGTCCGGGCGCGAAAAACACAACCGCGATCCCCGCCGGGCGCGCGGCGGAGTTGCAAAATGCCCCGTTCGAGCGCATGGTGCGGCCGTATGAAGACCACGCGCCTGTTCGCCATCGCCGCCCTTTTCGCCGCCGCCCTCGCCCCCGCCCAAGCGGGGTTCTTCGATGAGATCAAGGGCGACCTCACCGGTCCCAAGGTCGAGGGCAGCCCGAAATACACCGCCCTCTACTTCTCCGCCCATTGGTGCCCGCCCTGCCGGATGTTCACGCCGAAACTGGTCGAGTGGTATAAGGAGTTCAAGAAGACGCACCCCAACTTCGAGCTGGTCTTCGTCAGCTCCGACCGCAGCGAGGGGGAAATGGAGGAATACATCAAGGAGGCCGGCATGCCCTGGCCCGCGGTGGCCTACGACAAGACGGAGAGCCCCGTCTTCACCAAGCTCTCCTCGGACGGCATCCCTTACCTCGTGTTGGTAGATGACAGCGGCAAGCCGGTCACGGCCAAGCCGGGCAACGAGTGGCAGTCGCCTGACCAGGTCCTCGAGGAGATCGCCAAGATCGTCCCCGCCGGGTCCTGACGCGGGTCTTTTGGCTTGGAGGGCGCGCAGCCT
>CAZSUJ010000021.1:7841-36116 GCA_964609925.1 uncultured Chthoniobacter sp.
GATCGTCCCCGCCGGGTCCTGACGCGGGTCTTTTGGCTTGGAGGGCGCGCAGCCTGTCCGCCCGCCGGCGGAGCCTCGCGCGCCGTCTTCCTTGCATTCCACCCCGCACGCCACGCGCGGCGGCCGAGGCCGGCCGCCCTCCAAATGCGCGGGCCCCTCACCCCGCCAGCAGCAACACGAGAAGCTGCGCGGACATGATGCGGAGCAGCATGGTCAGGGGATAGACCGTGGCATAGGCCACCGAGGGCGCGTCCGACCGGCTGACCGCGTTGGCGAAAGCCAGCGCCGGCGGGTCGGTCATGCTCCCCGCCAGCAGTCCGCAGAGGGCGATGAAGTTCACGCGCAGGACGAGGCGCGCGAAAAGGCCGACGAGGAGGAGCGGCACCAACGTGATCACGCAGGCCCCGCCGAACCAGAGGAGCCCGTCGTGACTCAGCAGCGTGGGCACGAATTTCTCGCCCGCCTTCAACCCGACGCAGGCGAGGAACAGGACGATGCCCATCTCCCTTAGCGCGGTGTTGGCGTTGGCGGGCATATACCAGACGAGCGGGCCCAGACGACCCAAGCGGCCGAGCAGGATGGCCAGCACGAGCGGTCCGCCGGCCAGACCCAAGCGCACGGGGACGGGCAAACCGGGCAGATGCAGCGGCGCAAGACCGGCCGCCACGCCGAGCAGGATGCCGAGGAAGACGGGGATGAAGCGCGTTTCGTTCAGCGCCTGCAGGGAGTTGCCCAGAACGGCCGACGCGCGCGCGATGTTCTCCTCGTCGCCCACGACGTGGAGGAAATCGCCGAACTGCAGACGCAGGTCGGGCACAGCCGTCATCTCGACGTCCGCGCGCAGGACGCGGGTGACCGTCACGCCGTAGAGCGATTCGAGGCCGAGTTCGGAGATGGTCTTGCCCAGCACTTCCTTGTGCGTGACCACGACGCGGCGGAAGGCCACGCGACCCGGCACCCGCATGAGGTCCTCACCCGTCTCGCGTCCGACCACCATCCGGAAGGCCTCGAGTTGGCGGTGGGCTCCGACGGCAAGGATGCGGTCGCCGGTGTGCAGCACAGTCTGGTCGGTGGCCAACTCAACCTCTTCCGCCCCGGCGCGCTTGATCCGCGAGATGCGCACGCCAGTTTCCCGCCGCCCCGGGATGTTCCCGATCTCGATTCCTTCGAGATTGGGATTCTCCACCACGAGATTCATGCGCACCAGCGGCTCGATGCCCTTGCGCTGCGCCGCACGGAACTCCTCGGCTTCCTTGACCGGATCCACGCGGAACACGGTGCGGAAGAAGAGCATCATCCCGATGATACCGAACACGCCCACGGGGTAGCCGACGGCGTAGGCCAGGGCCGGGAGCGCCGCACGCTCGGCTGTGAGCGCGGAACCGGGCTGCGCGGCCAGCACGGAGAGCGTCTGCTGCGCCGCGCCGAGGGACGGTGTGTTGGTCGTCGCGCCGCTGAAGAGACCCGCCGCGGCGGCTCCGTCGACACCCGCAAAAAAGGCGACGCCGATGGTCGCCGCCGTGCCGAGGAGGATGATCGAGGCGGCCAGCAGGTTCAGCTTGAATCCGTCGTTGCGCATCGAGGCGAAGAAGCTGGGCCCGAGCTGCAGGCCGATGGTGAAAACGAAGAGGATGAGCCCGAACTCACGGACAAAATCCATGATGTCGTGGTTGATCCCGAAGCCCATGTGACCGACGAGAATGCCCGCGAAGAGCACCCCCGCGATGCCGATGCCCACGCCCCGCACCTTGATCCCGGCGATGGCCAAGCCAAGGATCGCCACCGCGCACAGAACCAGCACCGCCCACGCCACCGGCTGGGTCTCGGCAAGTTGGTGCAGGATGTCCAAGGAGGCGTGATTGTAGGATACCCGCCGGCCGCCGTCAGGCCGAAACCTGCGGCGCCGCGAATCCCTTTGAGGCCCCGCGTAAATGGCGTAATTTGACCGGTCCCCATGCGTCCCTCCCGCGCCGTCTGGCTACTTCTGGCCGCGCTGCTGCTTTTCGCAGCCGTGGCTTCGTGGGATCCGGAATCCACGCAGCCCCAAGCCGCTGCGACGGGCGCCGCCCGACCGCAACCGCAGGACCCGCCAGCGCTGGCCCCGGATTTCACTCCAGCCGCCGAACCCCAAGCCGATACACCAAGACGCCGCAACGCCCGTGGACAGCCCCTGCCCTTCCGCGAAGCGGCGCTCGAACCCGGCGCCTTTGCTGCCGTCCACGCGGCGCGGCCGGGCGATGTGGTGAGCCTTGCGCTCTTCGCGGACCGCGACTTCGAACTCGAGGTCACCGGGCGTTGGGAGGACGGAGACAACGTGCGCATCGCCGCCGCCGTGCGCAGTCAACCCGCGGGCGACCGGTTTTTTCTCGAATGGGAGCCCGATGGCGGTCGCGCCCTGCTCGAACTCCCGTCGCAGAACCTCGCGTGGGAAATCATCCCCGGACCGGACGGCCCGGTCGTGCGCGAGTGGCTCTTCACCGATGTCGTCTGCGCCACGCCGCTCCCGTCCGAAACATTCGCCGACCGCGGCATCCCGCGTCCGCGGAGCGAAGCGGCGCGCTCCGTCGTGGCGCGCATCGCCCCCGGCGACGTGCCGATCTTGAACAGCCGCCCCGGCGCCACCGGAGTCATCTACCTCGACTTCGACGGCGAGACGGTCACCGGCAGCGCTTGGGCCGGAGGTGCGACCATCATCGCCGCTTCCGCCCGCATGAACGCCTCGCAAGTCCGGGAAACGTGGGAACGCGTGTCGCGCGACTTCGAGAACTTCACCGTCAACGTCACGACCGACCGCGCCGTTTACGATGCCGCCCCCTCGACCCGCCGCACGCATTGCGTCATCACCGCGACCGACACAGCCGCACCCGGAGCCGGCGGCGTGGCCTATGTCGGGTCATTCACCGAGTCCGGCGGAACGCGCAAAGTCTGCTGGGCCTTCATCGACAACAACGCCAAGAACAGCGCCGAGGTCATCTCCCACGAGGTCGGTCACACGCTCGGGCTGAACCACGACGGACGGATCGCGTCCGGCGGGCTGCCGCGCGACGAGTATTTCGAGGGCCATGGAAGCGGACCGACCGGTTGGGCGCCCATCATGGGCGTGGGCTACTACCGCGAACTCGTCCAGTGGAGCCGCGGCGAATACCCGCGCGCGAACAACCCGGAGGACGACCTCGCGATCATCTCCAACGCGACCCGCGCCCCTACGCCGACGACGACCACGGCAACAGCATCGCCCTCGCCACCGCCGTGACGGGCGACCGCGCCACCGGACTGGTCGAACGCAACACGGACACGGACTTCTTCAGCGTCACCCTCCCCGCAGGCTCCTACACGCTTGTCCTCCAGCCATCGGCTTTCTCCAACCTCAAGAGCGAGCTGCAAGTCCTGCGCTCCAACAGCACGCAGATCGCCCTTGGAAACCAGACCGGACTCCTCTCGGCCAGCGCAACCTTCACGCTCGCCTCGCCGGAGACCGTTTACCTGCGCGTGCGGGGCACGGGCGAAGGCGACCTCGCCTCCACCGGGTTCTCGTCCTACGGCAGCCTCGGCACCTACGGCATCACCGGCTTCGGAAACCAGGAACAGCCGCCCTCCGCGCCCATCGGCCTCGGCACGTCGCGCGTCTCGGGAACGCAAATGCGCGTGACCTGGACGCCGAACCCGTCGGCCACGGGATACCAAGTTTACCGCGACGGGGTGCTCATCGGCACGACTGCCGGAACGGAGTTCCTCGACACATCGGTCCGACCGTCCACCGAGTATTCCTACGCCGCGGTCGCGCTGAACGCCTTCGGCGCCAGCCCCGCGTCCGTCCCGACCGTTGCAACAACGCCCGCGGCTGACGAGTTCATCATGGACGGATCGCCGGACTTCACCGGCTACCTCGTGAGCAATCCCAGCATGACGATCTACGCCGCAGTGCGCGGCACGAAGCTCTACGTGGCCACATGGTCGCCGGGAGACAACGGTTCCGGCTTCGGCAGCGACCACCACATCCTCATCAGCGACACCCTCCTGCCCTCGGCCACGACGGCCGCGCCTTGGGCCAAGCGCGGGTTGCTCGCGATTCCCGGCACCAAGCCCTACCTCGCCGGCGAGAGCGCGAGCACCTACGCGGGGTGGTTCAACGCGCCCGCGCTGCGCTCGCTTTTCAAGGCCCCGGTCAATTCCGGCGTGATGGAAGGTGTGATCGATCTCGCGGCGGCCTTCGGCACGGTGCCGTCCGAAGTCTATGTGGCCTCCGTGGCCTACCAGACCGACGACGCAGGCCTGAATCCGCCGAACTCGGGCAAGATCAACGCGCAGGCTCCCGCGGGCAACGGCAACGACAACCTCGAGCCGTCGGAGTTCCTCCGCATCCCGGTTCCGCAGATCGCCGACGCCGCGCAGAACGGCACTTACGATGTGCTCGCGCCGGACCGAGCGTTCCGCATCTCCGGGACGTCTCGCGACGCCTCGCGGCGGCCGATGCTGCAATGGAGAACCGTCCCGGGCCGGGCCTACAACCTGCAACGCCGCGGCGCGCTCGATGCGGGGGCGTGGACAAACGTGTTCGCCTCGCCGCAGACCGCCGGGACGGCGCAATGGGAGATGACGCACACCGACACCAACGCCACGCCCGACGCCGCGCTGTTCTACCGCGTCACGCGGCCGTGATGCCGATTTAGCGGCCGTCTCCGACGGCCGGCTGATTGCGATCCGGCGATGGGGACATCGCCGCTACACCAAGCCGCGCTCAATGCGGCAGCTCGGCTCCGCCGAAACCGCCGCCGCTCTCGAAGTAAACACTGCCGCCAAGGAATTCGCGCAGGATCGAATTCTGCGGCACGCGCGCGGTGTCGATCGGGTGGAAGAACCCGAGCAGGTTGAGCAGGCGGTCGCGCGTGGGAGCATGCGGATCACCGTCGGGAATCTTGCGCAGGACTTCCTCCGCCACCGGACGCAGCGCGTGCAGCTCGTAGATCATGCCCGAGTTGAACATGACGTCGGCCTCCTCCTGATGGCGGAAAACGTGCATGTGCTCCCCGCGCCGCACGCCCGGCCACTGCCCGATCGTCGCGCCCGGCGGCGTGCCGCGGAAGCGCTCGCCGCGCACGATGCGGCGAACCAGCCGCACCTCGGACGTCGGCACGCGGTTGAGCAGGTCGATGTTCAGCTGGAACAGCGCGTTGATGTAGATGCGCCAGCACGCGCCGCGGTTGATCTCCGGCAGGAGGTGCGGGTTCAGGGCGTGGATGCCCTCAAGCACGAGGATCTCGCGGGGCCCGAGGCGGAGCGGCCGCGTGTCCGGGCGGCGGCGCCCCTCCACAAAGTCGAACCTCGGTAACTCGACCGCGCGTCCCGCGATGAGATCGGCAACCTGCTGCTGGAGGAGCGCCAAATCCAGGGCGTCGAGGCTCTCGAAGTCGGGCTTGCCCGCGGCATCCCGCGGGGTGCGCTCGCGGTCCACGAAGAAATCGTCCAGCGAAACCGGCACCGGCATCAGGCCGTTGACGCGGAGCTGCATGGCGAGGCGCTGGGCGAAGCTCGTTTTGCCGGACGAAGACGGACCCGAGATGAGCAGCACCCGCAGCGCGCGGCGTTGCAGCAGGATGAGGTCCGCGATGTCCGCGATCTCCTTCTCCTGCAGAGCCTCGGCCAGGCCGATCATCTCCCCGCCACGTCCCGCGTCGATCATGGCGTTCACATCACCGACCTGTTCCAAGCCGACATTCCGCAGCCAGTGCTGCGTCTTCTCGAAGGTGGAAGCCAGTTTCTCCGGCGCGATGAACGGGCCGACCTTCCCGTCCTCGCCATAGTCCACGATGAACCCGCCGCCGTAGGGGACGATGCGGTGCGGGTCCACCCGCGCGGCGCTCGGCTCGGCGGGGTAGAGCACCTTGATGACCAAGCCGTCCACGTCGTAGTGGAAGTAGCCGTTCTCGTGGCGCAGGAAACGGATGGGACCACCCGCCGCCACCCACGCATCGAGCCGCGCGGCCAGCGCCGCCACCTCGCGCTCCGACATGATCGAACCGGAGAGGTTGCAGAAGTCGCCGCCTTGGATCGAGTAGGCCGTTTTGAGTTGGCAGCCGGGAAAAAGGTCAGCCGCGGCCTTGATCACGCCGAGTCTCACCGTCTGGCGGTGTGTGCGGAGGTGTGTCTCTTCCATGGTCAATCGGCTGTTGTCGCGGCCATCGCTGGCCGCCCCCGCCGCACGATCATGTCGGCGGCAAGGTCCGTCCATTGCACGTCGCTGATGATCACCTCGCCCGGACGGAACACGGGAACGAAGGAAGTGTAGTAGCGGGGCACCACGACTTCACGGCCCTGCGCGTCGCGGCGGTGCTCATACCAGACGCGCGTCTGGGGGACGTTCTCCCAGCGCGGGGGGATGCGGGTCTCGTTGCGCCGCACATCGAAGGCCAGACGCCGCAGGACGACCGCGTCGGCCCCGTGCAGCCGCGCATTGTGCAGGAGGGCGCGGTAGAGGAACGGATAGCCGCGGTCGGACACGATCTCGAAGCGGCCGATGACGTCGTGTTTCCACGACGGCGCCGCCGCCAGCACGCTCACGGCGGCGTCGCGCGGCAGCGGTGGGAAGCGCTTTTCCGTCACCGGCGTGTAATACACTTCCGTCTCGCGCAGACCGGAACATCCGGCAAGGAGCGCGCAGAGCAGGGCCGGCCAGGCTTTCAACACACCCACTGGCTACACCCGCCAGCCCCCGCAGGCAACCGCGGCGCGGACGCGTTTGACAGGGGCGGCGCCATCGGGAAGGATGCTTGGGTGCCAATGGTGGCCGTAGCTCAATGGCAGAGCCCCGGATTGTGATTCCGGTTGTTGCGGGTTCGAATCCCGTCGGCCACCCCGTCCATCGCCCGGAGCGCCGCTCGCGCAAGGACTGCCATCCGTAATGTTCCGCAGGCACGGGGCAGATCTCCCGCGAACCGGGACCGAACAGGAAAGTTCGATTTTTTGCCCGATTGACCATTTGACTGAAATCGGTTTTCGGTCAAATTGATGGCGCATGGCCTCCACCCGTTCCCGACAATCCGACCGCCGTGCGCGATTGCTCGACGCGGCGGAGGACCTGTTCGTGCGCTGGGGGTTCAACAAGACGAGCGTGGAGGACATCGCGCAAGAGAGCGGGATTTCGAAGGGGGCGGTTTACCTGGAGTTCCCGAGCAAGGAGGAGCTGCTTCGGGCCGTGCTTTGCCGGGAGCTCGTGCGGTTCACGGCGGATTGGCTGGCACGGATCGAGTCGGAGCCAAGCGAGTTCAGTTTCGCCAAAATGTTCCAGCACCATCTGGCCGCCATGCGGGCTCGCCCGCTCATGCTTGCTCTGAGCACGCGCGACCGCCAGGCCCTGGGCGGCTTCATGCGGCGCGAGACAGAACTGTCCGCAGCCTTGAACGCGCACTGCGAGGAGTTATTCGCCGGACTGCAGGCCGCCGGGGTGGTGCGGGACGACATTCCCCCGCGCGCTGCGGCCTACGTCCTGAACGCGCTCGATTACGGCCTCATGCTGGCGGATGAAGTGGTTCCGCCGGAGCAGCGGGTGTCCTTCGACGAGGCCTTGCAGGCACTCGCGCTGTTGCTCGACCGCGGACTGGACTCCGGCAAGCCAGCCAGTCGGCCGCGGGTGCTCAAAGTGATGCGGAGCATGGCCGGGCGCATCCGCAGCCGGTTCGAGGAGGGCCAGCCATGACGGCCGGTGAGGCACTCTTCGTCGGCCGCGGTCTGACCAAGGTCTATGCCAGCGGCGAAACCGAGGTGCGCGCCCTCGACGGGGTCGACATCGATCTTTGCGCGGGCGAACTCATCGTGCTCCTCGGTGCGTCCGGCAGCGGGAAGTCCACCCTGCTCAACAACCTCGGCGGCCTCGACGTGCCGACCTCGGGGACCCTGCACTACCGCGGCCGCGACATCACGCATGCCGACGAGGATGAGCTCACGGCTTTCCGCCGCGACGCGGTGGGATTCGTGTTCCAGTTCTACAACCTCATCCCGAGCCTCACCGCACGGGAGAATGTCGCCCTCATCACGGAGATCGCGCCCGATCCCATGACTCCGGAGGACGCGCTGGCTCTGGTCGGTCTGACGGACCGCATGGACCACTTCCCTTCGCAGATGTCGGGCGGACAGCAGCAGCGCGTCGCCATCGCCCGCGCCATCGCCAAGCGCCCCGAAGTGCTCTTGTGCGACGAACCGACCGGAGCGCTGGATGTGCGCACCGGCATCACCGTGCTGGAGGCCGTCGAGAAGGTGAATCGCGACCTCGGCACCCTCACCGTCATTATCACGCACAACGCCGTCATGGCCGAGATGGCCGACCGCGTGATCCACCTTTCGGACGGGAAAGTTTCCCACATCGAGCGCAACGCCACGCGCCGGCCAGTCCGTTCCCTCTCCTGGTGAAACCATGACCGCCCTCGATCTCAAGCTCGTCCGCGACCTCGGCAAGATGAAGGGCCAGATCGTGGCGGTGAGCCTCGTCATGGCCTGCGGGCTCGCCATGATGATCATGGCGCGCAGCCTCATCCTGTCGCTCGAATCCACCCGCGCCGCCTACTACGAGCGCCACCGTTTCGGCGACATCTTCTGCGAGCTGAAACGCGCGCCCAACGCCCTGGCCGAGCGGTTGGCCGAGATCCCCGGGGTGGCCGCGATCGAAACCCGCGTGGTCGGTGCGGTGCGATTGGACCTGCCCGGGGTGGCGGAACCGGCCGACGGCCGCATGGTGTCGCTGCCCGACGACCGTCCGCAGCGGTTGCACCTGCTCCACCTGCGCACCGGGCGGTTTCCCGAGCCGGGCAAGGCCGGCGAGGTCATCGTGAGCGAGGCCTTCGCCAAGGCGCACGGCTTCGCGCCCGGCGACACGGTGGACGTCATCCTGCGCGGCGGCCGCGAGCGGTTCACCATCGTGGGCGTGGCCCTCTCGCCGGAGTATGTGTTCGAGGCGCGCCCCGGCGAGGCCCTTCCGGACAGCAAGCGCTTCGGCGTCTTCTGGATGAACGAGCGCGACCTCGCGACGGCGTTCGATCTCGACGGGGCCTTCAACAACGTGGTCGTGGATGTCGCCCCCGGGGCCGACCCGGCGCCGGTCATGGCCGAACTCGACCGCCTGCTTGAGCCCTACGGCGGGCTGATCGCCTACGACCGCGGAGACCATGCCTCGGCCAAGCAACTCGACGACGAGATCGCCATCCTCAACGGAATCTCCGTGGCCTTTCCCGTGGTCTTTCTCAGCATCGCCACCTTCATGACCAGCGCGGTGCTGGCACGCGTCATCCGCCTGCAGCGCGAACAGATCGCGCAACTCAAGGCCTTCGGCTATTCCTCGCGCCAGATCGGCGCGCATTACCTCAAGTTCGCGCTCGTCATCGTCGCGATCGGCGGCGTGGTCGGGGGAGTGGCCGGCGCATGGCTGGGCACCAACGTCGTGGTGCTCTACCGCCGCTTCTTCCAGTTCCCGCTCCTCGAGTTCCATCCCGACTACGGCGCCATCGGGCTGGCGCTCACCCTCAGTTGCGGCGCCGCGCTCCTCGGCGTGCTGGGCGCGGTGCGCCAAGCCATGCGTCTCCCGCCGGCCGAGGCCATGCGCCCCGAGCCGCCGGCGGATTTCAAACCCTCGGCCCTCGAGCGCCTCGGCATCCAGAAGCTCTTCAGCCCCTCGATGCGCATGGCCCTGCGCAACCTCGAGCGCCGGCCGTGGCAGGCCGCCTTCACCGCGCTGGGCCTGGCTCTCGCCGTGGGCATCCCGGTCGTGCCCGGGGTCATGCGCGACGGCATCCACTTCCTCCTCGATTTCCAATGGACCCTCGCCCAGCGGCAGGACGTGACGGTCTCGCTCATCGAACCGGGCTCGGCCGCGGCGTTCCACCAGTTGCGACAATTGCCGGGCGTGATGCACGCGGAGCCGTTCCGCAGCGTGCCGGCCCGCATCCGGCACGGACACCGCAACCATCGGCTCGCCGTGACCGGCGTGCCGCACGGCAACCTGCTCAACAGGGCGCTCGACGCGGAGGGTTCTCCCCTGCCCATTCCACCGGACGGCGTGATCATCTCCGCCAAGCTCGCCGAGATGCTGGCCGTGAAGCCCGGCGACACGGTCCTCATCGAAGTGCAGGAGGGCCGGCGGCCGCAACTTAGCGTCCCCGTGCAGGGCTTGATCACCGACTACGCAGGACTCTCCGCCTACATGGACATCGCCGCTCTCCGGCGGCTCATGCAGGAAGGCGGCACCGTCAGCGGCGCGCATCTGGCCGTGGATCAGAAACAATGGAACGAGTTCCTCTCGGCGGTGAAGGAAACCCCGGCCATCGCCAACCTCAGCATCACCGCGGCGCTGCAGGAAAGCTTCCGCAAAACCACCGCCGATTCGATCACCCTCATCCAGACGATCTACTTCACCTTCGCCATCATCGTTTCCTTCGGCGTTGTTTACAACAGCGCCCGCATCGCGCTGTCCGAGCGGAGCCGCGATCTGGCCACCCTGCGCGTCGTCGGCTTCAGCAACCGGGAAGTGGCGGGCGTGATGATTGGCGAACTGGCCATGCTCACGCTTGCGGCCATTCCGGTCGGCCTGTGGATTGGCAGCCACCTCGCCAACCTGATCGTGCAGTCGGCCAGCACGGAATCCGTCCGTCTTCCCCTTATCCTCACCCACCAAACCTACGCCACCGCCGTCTTGATCGTGCTGGTGTCGGCCGGCTTTTCGTTCTTTGTGGTCAGCCGCCGCATCCGCAAGCTCGACCTGCTGGAGGTGCTCAAAGCCCGCGACTGATGACCTCACGACCCGCCCGCCGCAAGAAACCCTGGCCCAAAATCCTCGTCTGGCTCCTCGGCCTGGCTCTGGCCGCCTTCATCATCTTCGGGTTGCTGCCCAAGCCGGTGCCGGTCGACCTCGGTATCGTCAACTCGGGACCGCTTACCGTCACGGTGCTCGAGGAAGGCAAGACCCGCATCCGCAGCAGGCATGTTGTCTCGCCGCCCGTCGCGGGCTACCTGCGGCGCGTGCCGGTGCGAGCCGGCGACCCGATCGTGGCCGGCCAGACCCTCCTCGCCGTCATCCAAGCCACGCCGTCCAACTTCCTCGACCCGCGCGCCCGCGCGCAGGCCGAGGCCGCCGTCCGCTCCGCCGAGGCCGCCCGCATGCAGCGCAAGGAGCAGGTCGAGAGCGCCTCGTCCGAACTCGAACTCGCCCGCCGGGACCTGGCCCGCGCCCAGACGCTGAACGCCAAGGGCGCCATCGCCGCGCAGGAGTTCGACACCGCCGACAACCGCGTGGATCTGCTCGTGAACCAGCTGGGCTCGGCCCGCTTCGCCCTCGCGGTGTCCGAGTTCGAACTCGAACAGGCCCGCGCCGCACTCGTCCAGGCGGAGGCCGACCCCGCCGCGTCCGGTGAACCGATCGAGATCCGTGCCCCGGTGACCGGCCGCGTGCTGAACGTTTACGAGGAAAGCGCCCGCACCGTCACGGCCGGCCAACCCATCATGGAAGTCGGTGACCCGGCCGACCTCGAGGCGGAGATCGAGTTGCTCTCCAGCGATGCGGTGAATGTCCGTCCGGGCGCCGAGGTCGCCATCGAACAATGGGGCGGCAGCGAACCGCTGCGCGGCCAAGTCACCATCGTCGAACCGGGCGCCTTCCTCAAGGTCTCGGCCCTCGGCGTCGAGGAACAGCGCGTGAAGGTGCGCGTGGACTTCAATGACCTGCCGAAGGATGTCCTCGGCGACCGCTACCGCGTCGAGGCGCGCATCGTCACGTGGCAGGGCGAGAACGTGCTCCAAGTGCCAACCGGCGCGCTCTTCCGCCGTGGCAACGACTGGATGACATTCGTCTTCGACCAAGGCCGCGCGCGCCTGACCAAAGTCGAGATCGGACAAAGCAACGGCATCTCCGCGCAGGTGCTGTCGGGACTCAGCGAAGGCCAAAAAGTGATACTGCATCCGCCCGACACGGTGGCCGACGGCGTCCGGGTCAGAGAGCGGGCTGAGCCCTGAGTGTGGGCCGTTTAGCCGGAAAAGAAAACCGGAGTCTACGGGGCTCGAACCCGCAACCTCCGCCGTGACAGGGCGGCGCTCTAACCAATTGAGCTAAGACTCCTTCGGGGGAGGGAGAATAAAGCGCATGATCACCCGTGGCGGAAGCAAAATCCGAGGCGGGGCAATTTCGCGTGCGTTCGGCAGGGGGCGCCACTAGGCTGGCCGGTTCATGAGCAAGGCAGACTTGGCCGCCCGGGCGGCCGACCTTTTGTCGTCCCGCGCGGACAAACTCCCCAAATCGCGCAGCCTTGTGGGGTTGGACGGATTCGTGGATTCGATCATGCACGTGGTGGCGACGCGGGAGAACGCGGAAAGCTACACGCGACTGGCCAGTATGGCGGAGTTCGGGCACCGGATTTCGGGGGCGTCGGGGCTGAGCGCGAATTTCGAGATGGTCACCCAGATGGTGAAACTCGGTGGCAACGGCCCGATCATGGCCAACGCCCTCGGTGCTTACGGCTCGCCGGTGACCTATGTCGGCATCCTCGGCTCGCCGAACCTGCACCCGGTCTTCGCGGATTTTGCGGCCAAGGCGGACGTGATCTCGCTGGCCGAGCCGGGCTACACGGACGCGATCGAGTTCGACGACGGGAAGCTCATGTTCGGCAAGCACCTGAGCCTGCGCGAGGTGAACTGGGAGAACCTCACCGCGCACGTGCCGGTCGAGCAACTGGTGAAGATGTTCCGCGAGTCGTCCCTGATCGCGCTGGTCAACTGGACGATGCTGACCGGGATGACGCGCATCTTCGAGGAGTTGTTGGCCAAGGTGATGCCGATGGTGGGCGAGCGGCGGTGGATTTTCTTCGACCTGGCGGACCCGGCCAAGCGCACCCGCGAGGACATCGCGCGTGCGGTCGAGTTGATCGAGAAGTTCGAGAAGCACGCGCGCGTCATCCTCGGCCTGAACCTGCAGGAAGGCCGCCAGATCGGCGAGGTGCTGGGCATTGCTCCGTGCGAGGAGACCCCGGCAGCCGTCTCGCACCACGCGCAGCAGATCCGCTCGCGTCTCGGCGTGGACACCGTGGTGATCCATCCGGTGGCCTTCGCGGCGGCGGCGGACGCCGACGGCACCGCGGCGGTGACGGGCCCCTTCATCGAAAAGCCGAAGATCACTACCGGGGCGGGCGACCACTTCAACGCCGGCTTCTGCATCGGCCGGATGCTCGGTGCGGGGATCGAAGAGAGCCTGCAGATCGGGGTCGGCACCTCCGGGTTCTACGTGCGCACGGCCAAGAGCCCGACGGTCGAGGACATGGTGGCTTTCCTGCGCTCGCTGTGACGCAGGGGCCGCTGCAATCATGTCCTCCCGCACCCGCTCGGAGCAATTGTTCGCCGCGGCGCGCCGCCGCATCCCGGGCGGGGTCAACTCGCCGGTGCGGGCGTTCCGCGCCGTCGGCGGCGAGCCGTTCTTCGCGGACCACGCGGCCGGGGCGCGGGTGCGCGACGCGGATGGAAACGAATACATCGATTACGTCGGCACATGGGGGCCGGCCATCCTCGGGCACGCGCCTGCCGTTGTGGTCGAGGCGGTGCGGGCGGCCGCCGCACGCGGGCTCAGCTTCGGCATCCCGAATCCTCTGGAGGTCGAGATGGCGGAGCTGATCACGGCGTGGGTCCCGTCGGTCGAGAAGGTCCGGCTGGTCAACAGCGGGACCGAGGCGACGATGTCCGCCGTGCGGTTGGCCCGCGGCTTCACCGGCCGCGACAAGATCGTGAAATTCGAGGGCTGCTACCACGGCCACGTGGACTCGTTGCTGGTCAAGGCCGGCAGCGGCGCCCTGACCCACGGACAGCCTGACAGCGCGGGCGTTCCGCGCGTGCTGGCGGGGCTGACCATCACGCTGCCGTTCAATGACGCGGACGCACTGGCGGAGGTGTTCCGTCGCGAGGGCGGCGCAATCGCGGCGGTCATCCTCGAACCGGTGCCGGCCAACGCCGGACTCATCCCGCCCCGGCCCGGCTACCTCGAGCGGGTGCGCGAGCTTTGCTCCGAGCACGGGGCTGTCCTGATTTTCGACGAGGTCATGACGGGCTTCCGCGTGGCGCGCGGCGGCGTGCAGGAATTGACCGGTGTGCGGCCCGACTTGACCGCCCTTGGCAAGGTAATGGGCGGCGGCCTGCCTACAGGAGCGTTCGGCGGGCGGGCGGACATCATGGACCGGCTCGCCCCGGAGGGTCCGGTTTACCAGGCGGGCACGCTGTCCGGAAACCCGCTGGCGATGGCCGCGGGGCTGGCGCAGTTGCGCGAACTGGACCGCACAGCTGCTTGGGCGACGCTTGAGCGGTCGGGAGCGGCGCTGGAGGAAGGGCTGCGCTCGGCCGCGCACGACGCGGGCTGCGCCTGCACGGTCCACCGGCTCGGTAGCATGGTGTGCATGTTCTTCACCGACGGGCCAGTGCGCGATCTGGCGGGGGCGCAACGCTCCGACACCGCCGCGTTCGCCCGGTTCTTCCACGGCTGCCTCGAGCGGGGAGTGTATTTCCCGCCGTCACAATTCGAGACGGCTTTCATCAGCACGGCGCACACGGAGGCCGACATCGCCCGCACGGTCGAGGTAGCGGCCGAGGCCTTGAGGGAGGCGGCATGAGCATCGAACCCGAGGCGGACGAGCGCGCCGTCGAAATGGACCTCCTCCGGCGGGTCGCGCAGAAGGATCGCGCCGCATTCGAGGAACTCTACGCGCGCTACAGCAACGTGCTCTACGCCACGGCGCTCAAGTTCCTGAAGGAGGACGCCGACGCACAGGACGTGGTGCAGGATGTCTTCATCCAGATCTGGGACAAGGCGAAGCTCTACGATCCGGCCAAGGGCAAACCGCTCACCTGGGCCATGACCATGACGCGCAACCGCTCGATCGACCGCATCCGCGCGATCCAGCGACGTTCCAGGCTTCGCGACGAATTTGAGCAGGAGACCGTGTTCGATGAATCCGCGGGCGTGAGGGAGGCGTTATCTGGGGTGGATGCCAGCGAAAAGGGCAGGATTCTTCGCGACGCCGTGAGCCAGCTTTCACCCCAACAGAAAACCGTCATCGAGCTCGCCTTCTTCCGCGGGCTCACGCAGAGCGAGATCGCCGACAAACTCGGCGAGCCGCTCGGCACGATCAAGGCGCGCGCGCGCCGCGGCCTGATGAAACTCAAGGAAGCCCTAGAGGGCCAGCTATGACGCGCGAACAACTCGAGGAACTTGCGGCGCTCGATGCTTTGGGAGCGCTGGAAGGCGAAGAGGCCGCGGCTTTCGAGGCGGCGTGCGCAGCCGATCCGTCCGCGGCGGAACTCCGGGCCGGGATGCACGATGCCACTACGGCCTTTGCCGTGGCGACGGCGGCGGGCGTGCAAGCGCCGGACGCATTGCGCGCGCGGGTCATGGACAAGGTTTTCGGCCCCGCGGCCCTGCCGGCGGCCGCGGTCGAGGAGGGCAATTTCGGTCGCGTGGCGTGGGCGGCTGCCGCCGTGGTCGCGGTTCTCGCTCTGGCCGGCGTGTCGGCCACCACGCGAGGCAAGGAATCGGTGGTGGTGCGCGATGCGCGCGGCGACGCCGGGACACCGTTCGTCGCGCTCTCCGGCTATGGAGACTTTTCCGGTTCGAACGCCTCCGTGCTCTGGGACAGCGGGCAACGCGGCTGGTGGATGCAGGCGGCGGGATTGCCGGAGTTGCCGGCCAACTATTCTTACCGCGTCTGGGCCATCGGCTCGGCCGACGGCCAAATCTACGATTGCGGTCCGCTGCCGGTCGGGAGCGACGGCACCGGGCGCCGCTTCCTGACCCCGCCCGGCGACATCAATTCGATGCGCGGCTTCGCCGTGTCTATCGAGCCCGCCAACGCCGACGCCCCCCGCCCCACAAGTCCAGCCGTCCTTCTCACCCCCGCCCTGCGCGGTTGAGGATGGATCGTCAGAGGACGAAGACGGCGACGATCAGGACCAGAAGGCCCACGGCCAAGGCCACGCCGAGCGATTGGGCAGCCGAGACCAAACCCGGGCGGAAAACCGCGCAGAGCGATGCGGCGATAAACCACGTGGCCGGGATGAGCAGCAGCCAGATTCCCTGCGCCGAGGCGGTGACGGCCAGACGGTCGGACCACGCGGCGCTGTCCGCAGAAACCGCACCGGAATTGACCAGAATCCGCGAAGCCATGACGGCGAGGGCGACCATGATGAACTGCGCCATGGCGATCGCGATATTCATTCCTGACACCACCCTGTCCCGCCATCCGGCCGCGGTCAATGCCGCGATCCTCTCGACATCCGTCCCCCGTTGCTCTAGCTGAAACGCCGTGAAGTTAAGCGGACCGGTTCGCGTCCAGGCGAAGTTTTTCCACGAGGGCGGGAGGAAGTTGTTCATCAAGGGCACGACCTACGGTCCGTTCGCGCCCGATGCGGAGGGTCAGCATTTCGGCACGCCGGAGAAAGCCGGGCGCGACCTCGGCATGATGGCCGGGGCCGGCATCAATCTGGTGCGCGTCTATTACGTGCCACCGAAGTGGTTCCTCGACGCCTGCGCGGAGCACGGCATCCGTTGCCTGATCTCGATCCCGTGGGCCGAGCACATCGAGTTCCTGAACTCCCGCAAGGTCCGCCGCGAGGTCGAACAGGCGGTCGAGGAGGCCGTGACGGCGAACCTCGGTCACCCGGCCGTCTTCGGGTTCCTGGTCGGCAACGAGATCCCGAGCCACATGGTGCGCTGGCTCGGACCGCGCCGGGTCACCGAGTTCCTCGAGAACCTGATCCACCTGGCCAAGCGGGCCAACCCGCACGCGCTCTATTCCTACGCGAGTTTCCCGCCGACCGAATACCTGCTGCCGCAGAACGCGGACTTCCTGACCTTCAACGTCTATCTGCACCGCCGCGACGATTTCGAACGCTACCTCGCGCGCCTGCAGAACCTCGCCGAGGACCGCCCGCTGCTGCTGGGCGAGTTCGGAATGGACACGATCCGCCACAGCGAGGACGAGCAGTCGGAGATGATCGGGTGGCACATCGAGAGCGTGGTGCGCGGCGGCCTCGCCGGGACGATCATCTACGCGTGGACCGACGAATGGTTCCGCGGCGGGATGGAGATCACCGACTGGGCGTTCGGGTTGGTCACGCGCGACCGGCAACCGAAGAAGGCGTTCCACACGGTGAAGCAACTGTTCGCCGGAGACCGCCCGGTGGCCGAACGCGTGCCGCTGGAGAAGCATCCGCGCGTCTCCGTCATCGTCTGTTCCTACAACGGCGGCAAGACCCTCGGCGACTGCCTCGAGGCGCTCGACCGCGTGGCCTACCCGGACTACGAGATCGTCTTCGTCGATGACGGCTCGACGGACAACAGCCAGGAAATCGTGGCCAAGTGGCAGGAAGCGCGTGAGGAACGCCGCCGGGCCGGGGCGAAGTTGCCCGACATCCAGACCATCCGGCAGAAAAACATGGGCTTGAGCCACGCGCGCAACGCCGGCGCGGCCGCCGCGACCGGGGAGATCCTCTGCTACACGGACAGCGACTGCATGGCCGACCCGGACTGGCTGTATTACCTCGTCGGCACCCTGCTTTCCGGCGACTACGCGGGCGTGGGCGGACCGAACATCTCCCCGCCGGCGCAGGACTGGATCCAGGCATGCGTGGCCGCCGCCCCGGGCGGACCGAGCCACGTGCTGCTGACCGATGTGGTGGCCGAGCACATCCCGGGTTGCAACATGGCGTTCCACCGGTGGGCGTTCGACTCGGTGGGCGGGTTCGACCCGGAATACCGCAAGGCGGGCGACGACGTGGATTTCTGCTGGCGGTTGCAGCAATCGGGGCAGGTCATCGCGTTCAGCCCCGCGGCCATCGTGTGGCACTACCGGCGCTTCACGCTCAAAGCGTTCCGCAAGCAGCAGGAAGGCTATGGCGAGGCCGAGTCCATGCTGCGGTTCAAGCACCTCGTCTTCTTCGGTCCGACCGGCACAGCGAAATGGAAGGGCCAGATCTACGGCGCGCCCCGTTTCACCTGGCTGGTCAACCGTCCGCTCATCTACCACGGCGTCTTCGGAGAGGGCTTGTTCCAGAGCATCTACCCCACCCCGCGCTCGGAGATCGCGAACTACCTCGCCAGCTTGGAATGGGTCGCGCTGACCGCGTTCATCTTCATCCTCTCCATCGGCTTCCCCGACCTGCGCATTGTGCCCTACCTGATGTTCGGCGGCACGTTCCTCGTCGCGCTTTCCTACATGCTGCACGCGCGGCTCGAACCGCAGTTCGACTCGGTGCGGGCGCGGTTGCTCGTGACCTTCCTCGCCTTCACCCAGCCGCTGGTGCGCGGGTGGGCGCGCTATTTCACCTGGCTCAAATACAAGCGCACGCCGGAGAACGTGATCAGCGCGCCCGAGCAGGAACTCGAGACGCGGCACGCCGCGGGCAGCATCACGCAATTCGCGTTCTGGAACGAGGAAGGACACGGCCGCGAGCGGCTCCTCACCGAGGCCACGCGCATGCTCGAGGACGAGGGTTGGAGCTACTCGCTCGACACCGGATGGAACGACTGGGACGTGCAGATTTACGGCAGTTTCTGGTGGCTGCTGCGCCTGCGCACCGTCACCGAATACCACGGCGGCCCGAAGTGCCTGACCCGCGCCACCCTGCGCCTGCGCATGGGCGGCCTGACCCTGCTCGTCAACTTCCTCGTCCTCTGCGGCCTCGCCTACCAGCAGTTCGCGGGCGGCGGCGTCCCCTGGTGGCTCGCCCTCGCCTACGCCGGGTTCCTCGGGTTCCTCTGGGCGCGGGCGCGGCGGCTCAAACAGCGGGCCTCCGACCTCCTCACCGTGGCCGCACGCCGCGCCGGGCTGTCGCGCGTGGACAACAAACCGCCGGTTTGAGCAGCAACCTCGCCGATTACGACTTCGACCTGCCGCGCGAGCTGATCGCCTCGCGCCCGCTGCCCGATCGCGCCGCCTCGCGGATGATGCTGCTGAACCGAGCGTCCGGAACCATCGAGCACCGCATGTTCCGTGAACTCCCCGGACTGCTTGCGGAGGGCGACCTGCTGGTGATGAACAACTCGCGGGTCATCCCCGCACGGCTGCTGACCGACGACGGCCGCGTCGAAATGCTCCTTTTCGAGCACCTCGGCGAGTGCCGGTGGAGGGCGTTCGCGCGGCCGGGCAAGCGGACACGGCCCGGGGATTCCTTCGCCATCGCGGGCACGGTCGCGCGCATCGAAGCGGTGGACCCGGGCGACGGCACACGCACCGTGCGCTTCGACACCGAGCCCGACCTCGAGCACCTCGGCCACATGCCGATCCCGCCCTACCTCGGACGCGAGGACGACGCCGAGGATCGCGTGCGCTACCAGACGGTCTATGCGCGCGTGGCCGGCTCGGTGGCCGCACCCACCGCCGGACTGCACTTCACGCCGGAGGTTCTCGCGGCTGTTCCGCACACCTTCGTCACACTGCACGTCGGTCCGGGGACGTTCTTGCCGGTGCGGACGGACAACCTCGACGAACATCGCATGCATGAGGAGGACTACGAGGTGGGGCCGCCAGCCGCGGACGCGATCAACGCGGCCCGGCGCATCGTCGCGGTCGGCACCACAAGCATGCGCGTGCTCGAATCGCTTCCTGCTGGACCTGTCGCTGCCGGGGCGGCCCGCACCGGGCTCTTCGTGAGGCCGGGCTTCGCGTTCGAGCGCACGGGAGCCTTGCTGACGAATTTCCATCTGCCGAAGTCCACGCTCTTCGTCCTGGTCTGCGCCTTCGCGGGCTCGGAACTCGCGCGCCGGGCCTATGCGGAGGCCGTGGGAGAGCGCTATCGGTTCTTCAGCTACGGCGACTGCATGTTCATCCGTTGATCGCTCTGGCCTCCAGCTGTTCGGAACGTTAGCCTCGCCGACCATGAGCACCGTGAAAGCCTATGCCGCGAGCTCGCCCAAGGGAGCGTTGGAGCCGTTCGAGTTCACCCCGGGGCCCTTGGGGGATGAGGAGGTGGAAATCGCGGTGGACTACTGCGGAATCTGCCATTCGGATTTGTCCGTGTTGCACAACGACTGGGGCAACGCGAAGTATCCGCTGGTTCCGGGCCACGAAGCCTCGGGACGTGTGGTGGCCGTCGGCAGCAGGGCCAAGAACCTGAAAGTCGGCGACCGCGTCGGCCTCGGTTGGTTTTCCAGCAGTTGCATGAGTTGCCATGACTGCCTGAGCGGGGACCACAATCTCTGCATCGGCAACGAGGACACCATCATCGGCCGCCACGGCGGTTTCGCCGAACGCGTGCGCGCGCACTGGGCGTGGGCGGTGCCGATCCCCGAGGGCGTGGACCCGGCCAAGGCCGGACCGTTGTTCTGCGGCGGCATCACCGTGTTCAATCCCATCGTGCAGTATGGCGTCCGTCCGACGGACCGCGTTGGCGTCGTCGGAGTCGGCGGCCTCGGCCACCTCGCCGTGCAGTTCCTCAACAAGTGGGGTTGCGAGGTCTTCGCGTTCACTTCATCGGAGAGCAAAACCGCGGAACTCCGCGCACTCGGCGCACACCACGTGGTCAACTCGAAGGACCCCGCACAATTCCAGTCCCTCGCCCGCTCGCTCGATTTCATCATGGTCACGGTCAACGTTCCGCTCGACTGGAACGCCTACGTCGCGACGCTGGCGCCCCGCGGCCGCCTGCACTTCGTCGGCGCGGTGCTCGAACCGCTCAACATCGGCGTGTTCCCCCTGCTCATGGGCCAGAGGTCCGTTTCCGCCTCCCCGCTCGGCAGCCCGGCCACCACTGCCACGATGCTCGATTTCTGCGCCCGCCACGGCGTCGCGCCGGTGACGGAGACTTTCCCGATGTCCAAAGTAAACGACGCACTCGAACACCTCGCCTCCGGCAAGGCGCGCTACCGCGTGGTCCTCAAAAATGACTTCTGACCTGCGCAAAACCGGATTCCTCCTCGGGGCGACACTCCTGCTCGCCGGCTGCGCGTCGCCGGACTCGCAGCTTGCCTCGATGGCCAAAGAGCGCCTTTCGCTCGCCCCCGACGTCGCTTGGTATAAGCACCAGCGCGACATCGCGGTCTACGATCCCGCCCGCGAGACAGCCCAACTGCAGACGGTGGTCGCGGCCGGCCAGGCGGCCGGGCTGCAGCCCGAGATGGTGCGGCGCTTCTTCGCGGGGGAGATGGAAGCCTCGCGTCGGATCCAATGGGAGTGGATCCACGCGTGGCGCAAGAACCTCGCCCCGCCGCCGGACGGCCCGGCACGCGACCTCGCGACCGACCTGCGTCCACGGATCGACGACATCAACCGTCGTCAGATCGAAGCTTTGCGGCGCGGTGCGCGTCCGCTTTCCATCGCTCAACTCTCCGAACTGGGCGCCCGCTTCCTGCCGAAGAATTCCCTGAGCACGGCCGCGCAGTCCGCGCCGAGCACGCCGCCGGTGACCGCGCAGCGGTGATTGAGCGGCTCGCTCTGGAGAAGATTGATCCAGCCTCCGGCCGCACCGCCTTTGGGGTCAGGGCAACCGAAGATCACGCGCCGCACGCGCGACAGCACGATGGCCCCGGCGCACATCGGGCAGGGCTCCTTCGTCACGTAGAGATCGCAATCGGTGAGGCGCCAGTCGCCGGTGGCCGCCTCGGCTTGCGTGATGGCCAGCATCTCGGCGTGCGCGGTGGCGTCCCTGAGCATCTCGACCTGGTTCCACGCGCGGGCGATGATGCGCCCCTCCCGCACGATCACCGCGCCGATGGGAACCTCATCGGCCTCGGCCGCCTTGCGTGCGCAGCGCAGGGCGGTCTGCATGTAGAACACGTCCGGTTGCTCGTCCAGACCTTGGAATCCCCCGTCGCTCATCCTAGTCTCCCGGCATGAAGACCATCGTCGCCCCGTCCATCCTCGCCTGCGATTTCGCCCGCCTCGGCGACGAGGTGGCCGACGTGAGCCGGGCCGGGGCCGACTGGATTCATTGCGATGTGATGGACGGTCATTTCGTGGACAACATCTCGTTCGGGTCGGCTTTTGTCGAGGCGGCCGCGCGCCACACGGCGCAACCGCTCGACGTCCACCTCATGATCACGCACCCGGACCGCTACCTCGAGCGCTACCTGCCCGTGGCCTCCTCGGTGAACATCCACATCGAGGCCGAGACCGATGTGCCCGAGACGCTGCGCCGCATACGGACTGCCGGGCGGTTGGCGGGCCTGGCCGTCAATCCGCACACACCGGCGGAGTCGATCCGACCGTTGCTCGGACAGTTCGACATCCTGCTCGTCATGACGGTTGAGCCCGGCTTCGGCGGCCAACCCTTCATGGAGGACATGCTGCCGAAGATCCGCGCGGCGGCTGAGATGCGGGAGGAAGCAGGGCTGCAGTTCCACATCACGGTGGACGGGGGCATCAATCAAAAGACGGGCCGGCGCTGCCGCGAGGCCGGGGCGGATGTGCTGGTGGCGGGGACCTCGGTGTTTCGCGCCGCCGACCGCGCCGCGGAGATCGCCGCGCTGCGCTGACCCCTTACTGAGCCGAAGGGAGCGGCAGGGCGTGGCCATCGGCCAGTGCCAGCACCTCGGCCGCGAGAAAAAGGGAACCGGTCACGAGCGCGGGCGACTTGGACGCGCGAACCGCGCCCAGCGCATCGGCCACCGTGCTGTGCCGGATGATTCGGAACCCGGCCTCGCGGGCCAAGGGGAGAAGATCCTCGGCCGAGGACGCGCGCGGGCTGCGGACCGGAACGAGCCAGACCTCGTCCGCGATGACACGAAGGATCGCGAGCAACCGGCGGCAATCCTTGTCGCGCATGGCGCCGAAGACGAGCTGCGCCTTGGCATCGCCATACGCGGCGCGCCATGCGTCCACGAGCGCGCTCATGGCGTGTTCGTTGTGGGCACCGTCCACCACGAGGTTGCCGTCGAGACGCTGGAACCGCGCCGGCCATTGCACATCGCGCAGGCCCTCGCGGCGGGCATCGGGGTCCTTGGCGAGCCCGGCGGCGTCGAGGGCCGCAATCACCACGGCCGCGTTCCACCGCTGGTGCGGCCCGGGCAGGCCGAGTTCGGATCCATACGGCGCGGAAACGAAGCGCAGCGCGGATCCAGTTTCCCGGGCCCGCGCCTCGAGCGCGACGTGCGCGGCGAGATCCTGCGGCGCGGCGACCACGGGAACGCCGGGTTTGATGATGCCGGCCTTCTCGCGAGCGATGTCGGAGATCGTGGGTCCGAGCCACTCCTTGTGGTCCAGACTGATCGGCGTGATGACCGAGACGATCGGCGTCACCGCATTGGTCGCGTCAAGGCGCCCGCCCATCCCTGTCTCCCACACAACCACGTCCACACGCTTTCGCGCGAACCACCAGGCGGCGAGCACGGTCGCCAGCTCGAAAAACGTGGGCGGCTGCTCCCACCCCTCGGAAGCTTCGCGCAGGAGGGTGAGCCCCTCTGCCGCGTCCTGCGGCGTGATCATCGCCCCGTCCGCGCGGATGCGCTCGCGAAAGTCAAGCAGGTGCGGCGACGTGTAGAGTCCTGAGTGGATCCCGGCCCGCCGGAGCACGGAGTCGAGCATGGCGCAGGTGCTTCCCTTGCCGTTGGTCCCGGCGACGTGCATGAAGCGGAGCCCGCGCTCCGGACGACCGACGGCTTCGAGGAGACGGTGGGTCGTGCCGAGGCCGAGTTTGACGCCGAAATTCTGCTTTCCGTGAAGCCAGGAAAGCGCCTCGTCGTAGTTCACTTCTTTCTGCGGTCGAGGAAATCCAGCAACTGCCCGAGCACGGCGCGCATGCGGCTGCGCGGCACTATCATGTCCACCAATCCGTGGTCTTGCAGGAACTCGGCGGTCTGGAAACCCGCGGGCAATTCCTGGTGGGTCGTCTCGCGGATGACGCGCGGCCCCGCGAACCCGATCATGCAGCGGGGCTCCGCGATGATGATGTCGCCAAGCGACGCGTAGCTGGCCATGACGCCGGCCGTGGTCGGGTTGGTCAGCACGGAGATGTAGGGCAGTCCGGCCTGGGCGTGGCGGGCGAGGGCGCCGCTCGTCTTCGCCATCTGCATGAGGCTCAACATTCCCTCATACATGCGCGCGCCGCCGGACGCCGAAACGATGATGACCGGGCGGCCGGCCTTGGTGGAGCGTTCAATGGTGCGCGTGATCTTCTCACCCACGACCGAGCCCATGGTGGCCGCGATGAAATTGAAGTCCATGACCGCGAGACCGACGGCATGGCCCTCGATGGCGGCGTCGCCGGTGAGGACAGCGTCCTTCAACCCGGTCTTCTTGCGGTAGAAGTCCAGGCGCTCCTGATAGGTCGCAACCCCGCGGAAGCGCAGCGAATCGATCGAAAGCATGTCCGCGTCGGTCTCGGTGAACGTCTCCGGGTCCACGAGGCTCTCGACCCTCTCGCGGGAGCCGAGGGTCATGTGATGCTGGCATTTCGGGCAGACTTGGAGGTTCTGGGCCAGCTCGATGCGGTGGATGACCTCCCCGCACTCGCTGCACTTCGTCCAGAGCCCCTCGGGCATGCTGCTCTTGCCCTTCGAGCGGACTTTGAGGGCCGGTTTTTGGAATATTCCCATCGGCGTGATTTCTATCCTCGCGCCACCGTAATGACAACCACGACGGCGGCCCCGCCATCAAGCAGCGCACGGGCGCAGGCGTCCGCTGTCGAGCCGGTGGTGAGCACGTCGTCCACAAGGGCGAGGCGCAAGTCCGACACATCGGCCCCGGCTCGCAGGGCGAATGCGCCCTCAAGGTTCTCGAACCGCTCCTCGCGGTGGAAATGCGTCTGGGTGCGCGTGTGACGAACGCGGCGCAGGCAGTCGCGCACGGGCAGGCCGAGGCGCCGTCCGGCCAGCCGCGCCAGAACCTCGGACTGGTTGAACTCGCGGTGGCGCCGCCGCGCCGCGTGCAGCGGCACCGGCACGATGGCGTCGATCCCGAGGCGAACCACCCGCGGGTCGAGGAAGCCCCGCCAGAGCATGCGCGCCAGAATGTGGCGCAGATGGTGGCGACCGCGGTATTTGAACTGGTGGATGAGGTCGCGCACGGGCCCGCGGCTGCGGAAGGCGGTGGCGGCGAACTTGAAGGCCAGCTCCCGGTCGCCGCAGTTCATGCAGCGGAACGCCCCGGCCAGCGCCCCGCTGTAGGGCTCCCCGCAAACCTCGCAGCGCGGTCCCGTGAGCCGCGGCAGGCTGCGCCGGCAATCCCGGCACAGCACCGCACGCCCGCGCCCGAGCGCCCGGCTGCACACCGCGCAGTGGGGCGGATAGACGATCGTCCCGGCCGCCTCAAGCAGGCCGCGTGTCCACCGGACGGAAGACATGGTCGAGATATCGGTTAACGAGGTATCCCGTGAGGAGCAGGGCGATCACGGGCAGGATTCCGGTCGGCACGGCGCCGCTGACGAGATTCGGGCCGACCCATGGCATCCAGGCATCAGGCAGGTCCGAGGCGGGACGGAGAAGGAGGTTGGTCGTCTGCTGGCCGAGCACCCAGCCGGCATGCAACCCGAAGGGCAGCCAGAGCGAGCGCGTGCGCACCGCGCAGGAACCGAGGATCCATCCGGCCACGAGAAGGCTGGTCATCGCGAAAACGAGCAGCGGCCACGGCGGAAGGTTCTGCACGAACGTCGTCAACTCCGAGAGCCCGCTGGACCAGAGCACCGCCCCGGGCTCGATCTCGGTGCGCGTGGGCTTGATGAAGTGCACGACGGCGAAAAGGAATGTGCTCACGCCGATCGCCGCGTTGCGCGAGAGCGTCCAGAGGCAGAGTCCGAGCACGACGCCGCGGAAGACGATTTCCTCGACGGCCGCGACCGCGAAAGCCGTGGGAACGATGCGCCACAACCCGGACCACAGCGCGTCGGGACGCGGCGCGGACATTCCCGCGAAAACGTAGATCGCTGCCAGCGCAGCCACGATGCCCGCGGCGAGGACGAATCCCGTGACGGCATCAGCTGCCGCGAGCGGATTGCGGCGGAGGTTCAACTCCGAGGGGCGGCGCAGACCGATCCAGCGCAACGCCGGCCAGAGGAGGACGACCACGCTGACTTGCAGACAGCGCGAAAGCACGCGGTGGAAGGGGAAACCGGCCAACCAGTCGGAAATCCCCGCCGACGCGAGGTATTGCCCGGCCCAGAAGATCGGCGGCGCCACGAGCGCCCCGGCTGCCAGCGCCACGGCGAGGTAGATGAGGATCTTGAGGAACGCAGGCATCTTGAACGGCGCTCAAGGCACTCCGAAGCGGACGGCGGGGCAAGCTTTAACGCCACTCCGTGAGGAGACACCGGGAGACCGCGGCAAGGACGAGCAGATTACCGTTGCTGCATTCCTGCCCTGGCGGGGTTCATCAGTCGGACCTCCACGGCCCCCGGTGCGTTTTGCAATGTAGCCGAGCCTTCGCGACGCGCAATCCGCATCGACGAACCCCATTGTGCTGTCGTTTTCCGATAAACATCTTGTGCGCGGGATGATGGGTGCCTTATACAGTCCGCCTCGCGCGTCCCAAGTTGCTCCCATGACCAAGCCCCTCCTCTACGTCGCCATCATCCTCTCCATCGCCTCCGCAGGCATCGGATTTCTCAACCGCGGCAAACTCCTCGAGGAAAGGACGCTCAAGGAAACCGCCGAGACGCTGGCCGCGGAGAAACAGACCGCGCTCGACGCGGCCAACAAGACCGTCGAGGAGCAGAAAGCCCAAGTCACCGCGCTTAGCAGCGAGAAGGACACGTTGACGGCAAACCTCGGCGAAGTGCAGGGCGACCTGACCAAGGCCAAGGAAGAACTCGCCGCCGCACAGCAGAAATCCACCGGCCTCGAAACCGAGCTGGCCCAAGCCAAGACGGATTCCGAAGCCAAGGACACCCGGATTGCGGAACTCGAGCAGCAGGCAACCGCGGCCCCGGCCGCCCCCGCGCCGCCCTCGGACGTTGCAGCGCTCGAGGCCCAGATCCAGGAACTCCAGACCGTCAACACGCAGTTGACCGACCAGAACACCGGCCTCACCGCCCAAGTGGCAGAACTTCAGCGCAAGGAGCAGGGCCGCCAGAAGGTCCAGATGCGCCAGGGACTCAGCGGAACGATCCTCGCCGTCAACCAAGCCTGGAACTTCGTCGTCCTCAGCCTCGGTGATCGCCAAGGCGTCGTCCCCAACGCCGAGATGCTCGTCCAGCGCGGCGACCAATACCTCGGCAAAGTCCGCGTGACCTCGGTCGAACCCTCGACCTCGATCGCCGACATCCTCGTGCGCACCGTGCCTCGTGGCCTCAGCGTCATGCCCGGCGACCGCGTGATCTACCAGTCCCAGAGGGACTGATTGCTTTCCATGACGGGACGACTTCTCGCCGCCCTGTTGCTTCTCGCCGCGGCCGCACTTAGCGGCTGCCAGACGAACGACGCGGCCTCAAGCACCGGGGTCAGCAGCATCCCTTGGAATCGTCCCGCGAAGTGGGAGGGAGGCGGCGTGTTCGGCAGCCAACTCTCGTCCATGCAGGGCTACTGAGTGTCTGAACAGCCCTTCCGCCGAGCACTCGTCATCCGCGGGGGAGCCCTTGGCGACTTCCTACTCACCCTACCGGTCCTCGCCTCGCTGCGCGAGGCCGCGCCCGACGGCCGCGTGGAAATCCTCGCCTATCCCGCGCTGGCGGGCTTGGCGCGATCATGTGGTCTGGCCGATGAGGCCCGCTCGATCGAATACGGAGGACTGGCGGGGTTCTTTGCCCGCGGGTCCGTTCTGGAACCCGGCTTGCGCGATTACTTCGGCCGCTTCGACCTCGTCATCAGCTATCTCTACGATCCGGACGGCATCTTCGCGGAGAACGTCAGCGCATGCGGCGCGGCGCGCTTCATCCAAGGCCTGCACCGCCCCCGCGAGACATCGCATGCCATCGACCAACTCGCCGAGCCCCTAGCCGGCCTCGGTCTCCCGCTCTCGGGCCGCGCCGTGCGCTTGCAACTGCAACCCGCCACGACTGACTCCCGGGTCATCGCCCTGCACCCCGGCTCGGGAAGTCCGGCCAAGAACTGGCCGGCGGAGAACTGGCGCGCCGTCGCCGGTGAACTGCTCGCCGCCCATCCGCACGCGCGCCTCGCCATCATCGGTGGCGAAGCGGATGCCGCCGCCGTGGACACGCTGCGGGGCGCGGGCGGACCGGGGCGCTCGGAGCACTGGGACAGCCTTCCGTTGCCGGATCTCGCCGCGCACCTGGCCGGAGCGGCGCTCTACCTCGGCCATGACACCGGAGTCAGCCACCTTGCCGCGGCCGCGGGTGCGCCGTGCCTCCTGCTTTTCGGACCTTCCGATCCGGGGGTTTGGGCTC
>CAZSUJ010000021.1:36216-52007 GCA_964609925.1 uncultured Chthoniobacter sp.
GCGGGTGCGCCGTGCCTCCTGCTTTTCGGACCTTCCGATCCGGGGGTTTGGGCTCCGCCCCACGAGGGCGTGCGCATCCTGCGGGCACCGGAAGCAAACCTCGACCTGCTGCCCGTCCCCGCCGTGCTGCAAGCCGCCCGCAGCCTGGGGGGACGCCGGCTTGCCGGGGCTGCCCGGCCGGCGGATGATGCGCGGCCATGAGGCGGGCCGCACTTCTGCTCTTGCTCTTTGCCGCGGGCGCGCTGGCCGCGGACGACCGCATGCAGCAGGAATGGAAGGAATTGCAGGAAGGAGCGGCCAGCCTAACGCTCGGGCTGCCGGAGGATCAGGAGCAAGGTCGCGCCATCATGCTCGAGCGGCTCGCCGCGCAACTCACCAAGTTCCGCGGGTTTCTCGAACACCATCCCGACAGCGCGCAACGTTGGGAGGCCCGCATGGCCGTCCTCCAGATCGAGAATTCCCAAGCCATGCTTTCCGGCACAGAACCAGACTGGGCGCGCCAAGCTGTAGAACTTCAGGACATCGCAGCCGACGAAGCCGCGCCGGAACACATCCGTTCGGACGCCTCGCTCGTTCTTCTGCAGTTCGCCTCGCGCGATTTCGACCGCGTGCGGGACGAATCCAGCGCCCGCGCCCTGGCCGCCCGGATCGACGCCTTTCTGGAGCGTTTCCCCGGGGACCAGCGACGCCCCGTGCTCCTGCTGACCAAGGCGCAGGCGAACGAGGTCCACGACACGGCGGCGGCGCGAAAGCTCTACGAAGAGGTGGCTGCCTCGGACAACCCGGACCTCGCCGGAGCGGCCCGCGAGGGCCTCACCCAGCTCGACCTGCGCGAAAATCCGATAGACATCTCCTTCACCGCGGTTGACGGACGGAAGTTGGATCTCGCCGACCTTCGCGGGAAGGTTGTGCTGCTGGATTTCTGGGCCACGTGGTGTCCGCCCTGCGTGGAGGAGGCGCCTGCACTCGTCGAGACCCACCGCAAGTTCAAGGACCGTGGGTTCACAATCGTCGGCATCTCGCTGGACCAGGACAAAAGCGCCCTCGAGAAATTCACCAAGGAGCACGGCATGGACTGGCCGCAGTTCTTCGACGGGAAAGGTTGGGACAACGAGCTGGCGAAGCGCTTCAAGATCCGCTCGGTGCCGACGATGTGGCTGCTCGACCGCGAAGGCCGCCTCGCCGATGCCTCACCCCGCGGCCGGCTCGACCAGGCGATCGAGACCGTTATGGCGAAACCGTGAGTCCGCCTCAACCGGCTTTCTTCAAGGCGTGCCTCACCCTCCAGCGCTGCGGCGCCTTGACGATGTAGCCCACGCAGCCTTCCGAGCCGCAGCGGCACGGGTGGTCGCGGTAGTGGTCGAAATCGTAATAGTAGTCGTAGGTCAGTTCCTCCCCCGGGCCGATGGTCCGCAGGGCGACGATCCACACGCGGCCGCGCACGATCTGCGACTCGCAGTTGGGCCGGCATGAGTGGTTGATGTAGCGCGCGGTGTTCCACAGCACCCGGCCGTCGATGTCCGTCCGGCCGTTGAGTTCGAACGTGTAGATGCAACCGTCGCCTCCGCGGGCCGCGCGTTGCTGCCGGAGCATCTCCCTCCGCATGGCCTCGGCCTTGCTGATGCGTTCACCCGTGTATTCGATGATCCGCGTCCCCGGCGGGATGGTCTTGGAGGCGAACATACCGCGGCCGTGGATGCGCGAACCGCGCACCTTGGCCCATTCGCTGCGCGTCGGTTTCGGGCGGCTGGAAGGCGTTTTCTTCATGCAAGCGGGGGACGTTACCAGACCGAGAGCCGGGGCAAAAGCGCGGCCGCCAATCCGCTCGCCAGCCGGACCGCGCAGACTACCATGCAGAGTGTGAAAACAGCAGCGCCTGTCCTCCTCGCCCTCGCCATCTTTTCCCTCGCCCTTGATGCGAGCGCCGCCGAACCCCCGGCGGTCGAGATCTTCCCGGCTTCCGGCCAAATGCAGCCCGGCACCACGCTCGAGTTCCGCTTCCCCGCAGCCATGGTCGCCTCCACCGACCTCGGCCCCGCGACCAATGCGCCCGTGACCCTGACCCCGCCCATGGCCGGCTCGTTCACGTGGCTGAGCACGCGCAGCGGCGTCTTCTCCCCGGCCGGACCGCTGCCGCTCGGCGGCTCATGGACGGTGCGACTCCGCGACGGGCTGCAGGATGCGGCCGGGCAACCGGTTACCGCGAAGCTCGAGGCGACGCTCACCACGCCGCCCTTCGGCGTCACCGCGGTCAACAGCGGCGTGTGGGACGACAAGGCCGTCGCGCCCGACGTCGAGGTCAAACTCGCCTTCGCCCTGCCAGTGGCGCCCGAGGCTTCGTTCTTCCGCTTCGTTGACGCGGCCGGGAAATCCGTCGCCGCCGACGTGAGGAACGCGAGCCGCAGCGACTACTTCAACGTCCCGGCCGATGCCGAGGACTGGGACCTGAGGTGGCGCCAACTCGCCAACCCCGACGCCGGGCAGGGCAACGAGGACGACACCATCGCCTCGCGCCTCATCATCCGCCCCGCGACTCCGCTCCCAGCGGCCGAGGGATGGAAGCTGGTCGTGTCGGCCGGGCTTCCCTCCACCGTGGGTGGGCAAAAACTCACAGCGCCCTACGAATTGCCGCTCGGGGCCGTGCCCCCGTTCACCGTGCGGACCGTGGAGGCCGCCAACTACATCAACTCAGGCCCCACCCTCAACCTCGAGTTCAGCAGCGGCCTCGCTCCCGACATCGACTCGGACAGCGCCGCGAAATTCTTCACCATCGATCCCGCACCCGAGGGGCTCACGTGGGAGGTCAGCTACGGAACCGTTATGGCCCGCGGCAAGTTCGCCCTCGACCGCGACTACAAGCTGACCATCGGCCAGGACGTTGTCTCATCGGCAGGCGCGCCGTTCGACGGCCCCCGCGAGCGCACCGTGCGCTTCTCGCCGGTTCCCCCGCGCCTTTATCTGCCGGAACTCACCATGGCGCAGATCCTCGGCGGACGCCGCGTGCTTCCCGTTCGCTCGGTCAACCTCGCTTCGCTGAGCGTCAAGGCCACCCTGCTCCCCGACGACCAGGCGGCCCGCGCTTGGAACCTCTTCCAGCAAAACGAGTGGACCTACGAAGAGGGCACCCCTGTTCCCGTCGGCGAACTCAAGGGCAAGAAGCTCACGGACGAGGAGATCAAACTCGAGGGGGCCGCCATCGACGCGCGGCAGACGACCGACCTCGATTGGACGCGCATACTCGGCGGCAAAAAGGCGGGCGTGATCCTGCTCGAACTGCAGGGAAAACCGCTCGAAGGAACCGGCACCCAGCAACCCGCCGCCCAGGCTCTCATCGTCCTCAGCGACCTCGGCGTGCTTTGGAAAAAGGCGGACGACGGCCTGCGCCTGCACATTTTCTCGACCGCCACCGGCGCACCCGTGGCGGGGGCGAAGGCGCGGATCCTCGCCTCCGAATTCGACACGTTGGCCCGTGGCACCACGGATGAACGCGGCGACGCTCTGCTCAAGTTCCCCTCACCTCCCTCCTGGCTCGTCGTCTCGAAGGGCGAAGATACCTGCGTTCTCCCCATGGGCCCCTCGGCCGACATGCTCCGCATCGGCGACTGGTTCTCCGGCCAGTGGGCGGTCACGCCCCAGGGCAACCCCGGCGCGCGCGCCATGATGTTCACCGACCGTCCGCTCTACCAACCGGGCGAGACCGCGCGGATCAAGGGTTACGTCCGCACCCTCGGACCGGAGGGATTCTCGGTCGGCGCCGGGCAGGAACTGACGCTGATCCTCCGCAACCCGGAATACAACGAAGTGGCGCGCACCACGGTCAAGACCGACGCCCGCGGCGCCTTCGAGGGCGCTTTCGAAATCCCCTTCGCGCCGCTCGGCAATTACGTGCTGCAGGCCGGCCTCGACGGCAATGACTCGCTCGCCTCCGCCTCGTTCATCGTCGCGGCCTACCAGCCCGATGCGTTCGAAGTCACCCTCGACATGCCATCGGAGTTCGCCGCGGGCGCTGCAGGTCCCCGCGCCACGATCGATGGGAGCTACTTCTTCGGCGGCCGGCTGACCGATGCCGAGGTGCGCTGGACCCTGACCTATTCCGCCCGGGAGTTCTCGCCCACGGGCTATGAGAGCTTCACCTTCCTCCGTGCGCTCGATGACGGGCAGAAGGCCCTCACGTTGCGCGGCGAGGCGAGGATCGGGGCGGACCAACCGGCGGTCATCGAACCGCAATTGCCTACACCCGCCCTCGGTCCCGCCGGAGGCACGCTGGTCGCGGAAGTCACCGACATCAACCAGCAAACCGTCTCGGCTGAGGTGAACTTCACGCGGCAGTCATCGGACTTCTACCTCGGCATCGACCAGCCTGATTCGATCGTCGCACGCGCCGGGCAGGAAATGCCCCTGAGCTTCATCGCGGTCAAGCCGGACGGTTCGCCGGTCGCGGAGCCGCTTGATGTCTCGGTGAACATCCGTCGCGTTCGGCAGAATGTCGTCCGCGTGCTCGGCGCCGGCGGCGCCATGACTTTCCGCCGCGACACAACCGAAGAGCCCTTGCTCGAACAAAAGGCGCAGACCGTCCTGCCGGTGAAGAGGGACCAAGCATGGTCGGTGGACGAGAAGGAAAGCCTCCGCTTCACGCCGCCCGGTCCGGGCAACTACAGGCTGCGCGTCACGGCGCGCGATGCCGGCGGACGCGAGGTGGCCAGCGAGACCTCGTTCTACGCGGAGGGCGAAGGCGCCGTGGTCTGGGACTACGGCAGCCCCTACGAAGTCACGCTCGTGGCGGACAAGGAAACGTATCTGCCCGGCGAGACCGCGAGAGTGCTCGTCAAGACGCCCATCGAGGGCGAGGCCTTCGTCAGCATCGAGCAGGGCGGGGAGATCCGACGCGACCTGCGCCTGCCGCTCACCGGCAACGCCCCCGTCCTCGAGATTCCCATCAGCGAGTCAGACGCCCCGAGCGTCAGCGTCGCGCTGGTCATCGTGCGCGGCGCCGACGCCAGCAAGCGCAAGTTCCCCGCGCCCGAGTTCCGCTTCGGGTCGTGCCAACTCACGGTCGAGCAACCCGGCGCGCACCTCAAGGTCGCCGTCGAACCGGCCACCGACGCGGTGCTCCCGGGCGCCGAAGTCGTGACCACGGTGACCGTGACCGACGCCAAGGGCCAACCGGTGCCGCAGGCCGGCGTTGCATTCTATGCGGTGGACGACAGCATCCTCGCGCTCACCGGATTCCAACGCCCCGAGCCCGCCGATGTGTTCCTCGCACCCGTCTCGACACGCGTGATGACCGGACTGAGCCTCGCCGACCTCCTGCCCGAGGATCCGGAGGACATCGAGTTTTCCAACAAGGGTTACCTCATCGGCGGCGGCGGCGACGGCGGCCCGGTGAGCCTGCGTGAGAACTTCCCCGGCACCGCCACGTGGCAGCCCTCGCTCGTGACGGGCGAAGACGGCCGGGTCACAGCGCGCTTCACCGCGCCGGACGCTCTCACACGCTACCGGCTCGTCGCCGTGGCGGACTCCGGCGCCTTGTCGTTCGGCTCAGGCGAGTCGGCGGTGAAAATCGCGCGGCCGCTCATGATCCTGCCTTCGGTCGGCCAATTCGCGAACGCCGGCGACGACCTCGTTGCACGCGCCGTCATCCGCAACGAAACCGGTCAGGACGGCACCGTGCAGGTGAGCTTCACCACGCCCGCCGGAACGCAGCAATCCACCGTTCAGGTGGCGCAAGGCGCGTCCGCCGCGGCCGACTTCCCGTTGAAGTTCGCCCAACCCGGCCCGGCCTCGCTCGAGTGGTCGGCCACCATGAAGGCAGGCGACACCGAGTTCGCCGACCGCGTCAAAATCGACCTCCCCGTCGGTTCGCCCATGCTGCGCCTGCGCGAGACGTATTTCTCCGAGCTCGACGCCAAGTCGAACGACCTCATGCAAGGCGTCAACCCGCAGATCGCCGAAGGCACGGGCGACGTCGTCGTCACCGTCGCCAACACGCGCCTCGCGGGCCTCGCGCGGCAGGCGCGCTTCCTCTCGGAATATCCTTATGGCTGCGCCGAGCAAACCGTGTCGTCCTTCGTCCCGTGGGTCGTCATGCCGGAGCTCGGTTCCGTGCTGCCCGACTTCGCGCGCGATCCCGAGGAAGTGCGGCGGATCACCGAGAAAACGCTGGCCGACATCTTCGCGTTGCAGACACCGGATGGCGGGCTCGCGTTCTGGCCCGGTGGCGGCCTCTCGTCGCCTTTCGCCAGCGCGTGGGCCGGCATCGTGTTGTCCCGCGTCCAGCAGCAAGGGACAACCATGCCCGCGGGCTGGAACCGCCTGCTCGAGTATCTGGCGAAGTCCCTGCGCGGACTCGACCCGAAACTCCCGCCCAGCGAGCTGGCCGAGAAGACATTCGCCGCGCTTGCGCTGGCCACGGCCGGCCGCCCCGAGGCGTCCTACCACGAGGAACTCTACCGACGCCGCGCCGAACTCCCCGCCGAGGCGCGCGCGATCCTCGCCATCGCCATCCTTAAGGCGGGCGGCGCGCGCGAGATGGCGGCCGATCTCCTCAAGCCCGACCCGTCCGCGCCCGAAGACGTCTCGCCCTTCGGCGGCGCGACCCGCGACCGCGCCATCCGGTTGCTCGCGTGGTCGAACTTCGAGCCGAAGAACCCGGAGGTCGCCAAGCTGCTGGCTGAGGTCCTCGCCTTCGGTCCGCAGAACCGCGACGGCACCACGCAGAGCAGCGCGTGGACATTGCTCGCCTTGGCGGACTACCGCGCCATCGTCGAGAAGCCAGGCCGCACCAAGGGGACGGCCAAGGGCAGCATCGTCGCCGGGGCGGCCAGCGCACCGTTCGCCGTGGACGCCAAACAACCGGCCGTGAGTCACACCTTCCCGCTGACCGGCACGCCGGGCACCGCGCTCAAGGTCGAGAACCCGTCCGCTGCGAAGCTCTACGGCGAGGCGTCGTTCTCCGTCTATCCCCCGCTCGGCGAGCAACCGCGACAGGACCGCGGCTTCGCCGTCTCGCGAAGCTACCGCAAGATCGCGGCCGACGGCTCGCTCCAGCCAGCCGAGGACCTGCGCGTCGGCGACCGCGTCGTTGTCACGATCCGCGTGGAGGCCGAACGCCCGACGTTCTTCGTCGCCGTGGACGACCCCCTGCCCTCGATCCTCGAGGCGGTGAACCCCGACTTCATCAGCCGCGGCGTCGGCGGTGCCTCGGCCTCGGAATCTTCCGCGGTCAGCCACCGCGAGATGCGGGCCGACCGTGTGCTGTATTTCTGCGACGCGCTCCCCGCGGGCCCGCACATCTTCGAATACCTGGCCCGCGTGCGCATGGCGGGAGACTCGACCGCCGCCGCGACCAAGGCCGAGGCCATGTATCGTCCGGAGCGATTCGGCCTCGGAGAGACCAGCCGTCTGGCCAGCCGACCGGCCCAGGTCCCGTGAAGCGGAGCATCCTGCTCGCGGCAACGGCAATCGTCGCGCTGGCGGCGGTGCTCGTTGTCGCCGCCGGGGTTCCCGACCACCTGCGCGGGGATGCGCCGGCCAGCACCGAATTCCTCGACCGCAACGGCGCGCCGCTGCGCACCCTGCTGGTGGACGAGACGCACTACCGCCGCGACGTGGCGCTGGCCGACGTCTCGCCCCACCTGATCGCCGCGACCCTTGCCGCCGAGGATGCGCGCTTCTTCGCACACCCCGGCTTCGACCCGCTGGCCATGGCCCGCGCGGCTTGGAACGCCGTTCGCGGAGCGCGCCCCGTCTCGGGCGCATCAACCATCACGCAGCAACTTGTCAAGGAACCGGGCCCGCGCGTCCCCTCGGCCAAGCTCCTCGAGATCGCCCGCGCCGTCCGCATCGAATTCGCATGGACCAAGGAACGCATCCTCGCCGAATACCTCAATCGCCTCGACTACGGGAACCTCTGCCGCGGCATCGCCATGGCCAGCCGCTACTACTTCGCCAAGCCGCCGTCCGACCTCAGCGCGGCCGAGGCCGCCTTCCTCGCCGCCCTGCCCCGCGCGCCCGGACGCCTCGACCCGCACCGCAACTGGCCCGGCGCGCGCGAGCGGCAGATGTGGATTCTCTCGCGGATGGAGGAAACCGGCGCCCTCACCCCGGACGAACACCGCCGCGCCGCTGCGGAGCCGCTCGCCCTGCGCGGTCTCTCGCGCGAATTCGCCGCACCGCACTTCGTTGACCTTCTCCTCCAACGACGCGGCCTCCTGCCGCCGCAGGGTGGACCCGTCACCACCACGCTCGACCTCGGCCTCACGCGCTTCGTCGAGGACGCGCTGGCCGCGCAACTGGCCCGCATGCACGGCCACAACGCCACCGGCGCCGCGGCCGTTGTGCTCCACAACCCCACGGGCGAGGTCCTCGCGCTGGCCGGCTCGGGCGACTACTTCGCCGCCGGGGCCGGACAGGTCAACGGCGCCTGGATCGAGCGCTCGCCGGGCTCGGCCGTCAAGCCCTTCACCTACCTCCTCGCGCTCGAAGCCGGCGCCAATCCCGCCACGGTCGTGCCCGACGTCCCGACGACATTCACCACGCCCACCGGCCTCTACCGTCCAAACAACTACAACCACCGCTTCCACGGCCCCGTCAGCCTGCGCAGCGCGCTGGGCAACTCTCTCAACGTCGCCGCCATCCGCGCCCTCGAACTCGGCGGCGGCGAGGTCGCGCTGCACCACATGCTGCGGGAACTCGGCCTCTCCACGCTCGGCCACCCCGCCGAGCACTACGGCCCCGGCCTCACGCTCGGCAACGGCGAGACCCGCCTCCTCGAACTCGCCAACGCCTACTCCACGATCGCCCGCGGCGGCATCCACCGCCCCTTCCGGCTCCTCGCCGGCGCTCCCGCTTGGGCCGGACGCCGGCTCTTCAGCGAAGAGTCCGCCTACCTCGTCTCCGACATGCTGGCCGACAACCGCGCCCGCGCCGCCTCGTTCGGCCTCCGCTCGTATCTCGCCCTCCCCTTCCCGGTCGCGTGCAAGACCGGCACCAGCTCGGACTACCGCGACAACTGGTCCGTCGGCTTCACCCCCGAGTTCACCGTCGCCGTGTGGGTCGGCAACCCCGACGGACGGCCCATGCGCAGCATCACGGGTGTGACCGGCGCGGCGCCCGCCATGCGCGACATCCTCACCAAGCTTCACGACACGCGCGGCACCACTTGGTTCGCGCGCCCGCCGGGCCTCCGCGAGGGCCATGTCCATCCGCTCACCGGCCACGCCGTCGCCGCAAGCCACCCCGCCGCCGTGCGCGAAATCTGGCGCAACCCGCCGCCGCCCGAGACCGCAGGCGACTACGCCGCCGACGGACGCGTCGTCCTGCCGCCCGTCTATCGCGATTGGCTGGCCGGGCCCCAGAACGCCCTCGGCAACCTCGCCGTGGCTGCCGGGGACACATCCGGACTCCGCATCGTTTCGCCCGAACCCGGCACCGTTTATTTCCTCGACCCCGACCTCCCGCGCGAAGCCCAGCGCATCCCGCTGCAGGCCGACGGCGCCGCGCAGGTCGCGTGGTCCAGCGACTCGCTCGACTGCGAGGACGACGGCGGGCGCCCCGGCGCCGTCCTGCGCGAAGGCACGCACGTGATCACAGCGCGGAGCGGCGACCGCGAGGCCGCCACGCACATCGTCGTCAAGTCGCTCTGACCGGTGGAGCACCACGACGTCATCGTTCTTGGCGCCGGCGCGGCCGGGCTTTTCTGCGCGCTCACGGCGGGCGCGCGCGGGCGCCGCGTCCTCGTCCTCGAATACAACGACCGCGTCGGACGCAAGATCACCATCTCCGGCGGCGGACGCTGCAACTTCACCAACATCCACGCCGGCCCGGCCAACTACCTCTCGCAGAACCCCGAGTTCTGCCGCTCCGCCCTCGCCCGCTGCACCCCGGACGACTTCCTCGAACTCCTCCGCCGCCACGGCGTGCGCTGGCACGAGAAAAAACTCGGCCAGCTTTTCTGCGACAACGGCTCCAGCGAGATCATCAAGGTCCTCCTCGACGAGTGCGCGCGCGCCCGGGTCGAGGTCCGCTGCAGCACGCGCATCACCGGCGTGTCGAAACCCGAAAAGTTCCGCGTGAGCACGGCAGGCGGCGAGCTTTCGTGCGACTCCCTCGTCGTGGCCACCGGCGGGCTCTCGTTCCCCAAGCTCGGCGCGACCGACCTCGGCTACCGCATCGCGCGTCAGTTCGACCTGCGCCTCACGGAGATCCGGCCGGGATTGGTGCCCCTCGCGCTCGCAGGGGACGACCTGCGCACGTTCGGCCCGCTCAGCGGCGTTTCGCTGCCCGTGCGCGTGAGGCACCGTGGAGCGGTTTTCGAGGAAGCCCTGCTGTTCACCCACCGCGGTTGCAGCGGTCCGGCCGTGCTCCAGATTTCCAGCTATTGGCGCGAAGGGGAGACGCTCGAATTCGATCTTCTGCACAATGAGGAGGCCACCCCGGCGCCCGGACGCGGTCCTGCTGTGGCCCAACTCGGTGCCGTGTGGCCGCGTCGTTTTGCCGAGACCTGGTGCGACCGCCACACACCCGGGCGGCCGGTCGCGCAATGGACCGCCGCCGAGCGAACGCGCGTGAACGATCTTCTCCGGCGCTGGCCCCTGCACTTCCCGGCCTCCGAGGGCTACCCGAAAGCCGAGGTCACTCTCGGCGGAGTGGACACCCGGGACGTGGCCTCGAAAACCATGGAGGCCCGCGCCGTGCCCGGGCTCTTCTTCATCGGGGAGGTGCTCGACGTCACAGGCTGGCTGGGCGGCTACAACTTCCAATGGGCTTGGGCCAGTGGGCAGGCCGCAGGACAGGCCGCCTGATGGCGAAAGTGGTGAAAAAAACCTCTTGAAATCCCCCGCTCCCAGCCCATCCTTGACCACATGAACCTCCGACCCTTCTCAGGCGGGAAAAACGTGTCCGCCTACCTCGCGGCCCTGCTCATCGGCTTCGTCCCTCTCGCGGCCCACGCCCAGAACCTCGAGCAGGAAAAAGCGGCGGCCAAGTCTCTCGCCCTGGCGCAGCCGTCGGCACCCTCCGACGCCGAAGCCACGGATATCGCCAACGGACTCGGTGACGCGTTCGGTCCACAAGGGGATGAGGACGCCCTGCTGGCCAAGGTCACGGAAATGTGCGCGGCCACCCCCGGCCAAGCGGACGCCATCGCAGCCGCGGCCACGGCCTTCAAAAAGACGCCCGAGTTCCTCGAGCGCCTCGCCCGCGCTGCCGGAGCCGGAGCCCCGAGTTCCGCCGGCGCGATCGCCAATGCGATCAAGAGCGCGGTTCCTTCCGCGAATCTGGCCAGCCTTCAGGCTGCTGCGAATGAGGGAGCCAACATCGGCAGTGCCGGCGACGGCGGCGGTGGTGGCGGTGGTGGGCCCGGCGCGTCCCTTCCGACCGCGGGCGGCGGTGGCGGTGGTGGCGGCGGCGGAGCTGCACCGACCCCGGCGCCGGAGCCGACCCCGGCGGGTCCGACCCCGACGCCTACCCCGGCACCCCCGGCCAGCTGATGCTGGGCGCCTTAGCGCGCGCAACGTATTGACCGGTGGCCTCACTGAGTGCCACCAAACCAATCGGGACTGCCAGTTGGCACCACCAACAGCCCAAAAATCCTTGGCGCCATGAGCCACAAGATAGCCCTCGTTTTCCCCGGTCAGGGTGCCCAGGCAGTCGGCATGGGCCGCGAACTTGCGGCCGCTTACCCCGTCGCCGCTGACCTCTTCCGCCAAGCCGACGAAATCCTCGGCTGGCCGCTCAGCAAAATCTGCTGGGAAGGCCCCGAGGAAGAGCTGACCAAGACCTCTGTCTGCCAGCCCGCCCTCTTCGTCCACGGCCTCGCTGCCTTGGCCGTCGTGCGGGAGAAACTCGGTGATTTTCCGGTCACTGCCGCAGCGGGGCTCTCCCTCGGTGAATTCACGGCGCACGCCGCTGCCGGCACATTCGACTTCGCCACCGGGCTCCGCCTTGTCGCCCAGCGCGGACGCTTCATGCAAGACGCCTGCGAAGCCACGCAAGGCGGCATGGCCGCCATGATCGGGGTGGACGAGAACGTCGTCCGCGACCTCGCCGCGCAAACCGATGTGGACGTGGCCAACATCAACTCCCCCGGCCAGATCGTCATCTCGGGCGAAGCGGAGAAAATCGCCCTCGCCGTCGGCATGGCCAAGGATTACGGCATCCGCAAAGCCGTCGAGCTGAAGGTCGCCGGCGCTTTCCACTCGCGCCTCATGCAACCGGCCTACGAGAGACTGGGTGAAGTCCTCCTCGCCACGCCGCTCAACCAGCCGCATTTCCCCGTGGTCTGCAACGTGGACGCACGGCCCGTGGGCGACGCCGACGACATCCGACGCACGCTCGCCGACCAGGTGACCGACAGCGTGCGCTGGGCGGATTGCGTGACCTGCCTCCTCGACAACCTCGGCTGCGACACCTTCCTCGAACTCGGCCCCGGCGCGACCCTCGCCGGCATGATCGCCCGCATCCGCAAAGGCACCCCCGTCCACTCGATCGGCACGGCGGATCAGGCGAACGCCCTCGCGCTCTGATTGCACCCCGCCCCGCACGCGGGCATAGTCTTTGGAACCATGTTCCTCGCGGACGACATCCGACGGCTCAAGAAAGAGCGCAACGCCGTCATCCTCGCCCACAACTACCAGTCCGCCGAGATCCAGGAACTGGCCGACCATGTCGGCGATTCACTCGGGCTGAGCTACCGTGCAGCTGAAGCCGAGGCCGATGTCATCGCTTTCTGCGGCGTTCACTTCATGGGCGAGACGGCCAAGATCGTGAATCCGGGCAAGACCGTGGTCATCCCCGACCTCGACGCCGGCTGCTCGCTCAGCGATTCCTGCCCAGCCGACAAGCTTGAGGCATTCCTGCGCGATCATGCGGACAAGGACTACTACGTCATCGCCTACATCAACTGCTCGGCCGGCGTGAAGGCTCTCTCGGACGTCATCTGCACGAGCGGCAACGCCGTGCGCATCGTCGAGAGCGCACCGCGCGACCGCAACATCCTCTTCGTCCCCGACGAAAACCTCGGCGCGTGGGTCACCGAGCAAACCGGACGCGAGATGACGTTGTGGAAAGGCAACTGCTACGTCCACGTCGAATTCACCCGCCAGAGCATCGAGCGCATCCGCGCCGAACACCCCGGCGCGCCCGTCGTGGCCCATCCCGAGTGCACGCAAGCGGTGCGCCTGCTGGCCGACGAGGTCTGCTCGACCGAGAAAATGGTCGGCTACTGCCGCGATTCCGCAGCCGACACCTTCATCATCGTCACCGAGTCCGGCATGCTCCACCGGCTGCGCCGCGAGATCCCGGGCAAGAAGTTCATCCCCGGCCCGACCGACCACTGCGCCTGCGCGGACTGCCGCTACATGAAGATGAACACGCTCGAGAAACTCCGCGACTGCCTCGCCAACCTCTCCCCGCAGATCCTCATCCCCGAGGAGATCCGCGCCCGCGCCGAAAAGCCCATCCGGCGCATGCTGGAGCTCAGCAGATAGCCCGCAGAGCGCGCCATTTTGGCGCATTCGAGATTCCGGTAGCGCGACCGCAATGCGCCAATATGGCACTGACTGCGTGCTATAGGTCCTATATGTCCTATAGGACATATACCTCCCCATTAACATCTTACACAAGCGAACGCCCCCTTGGCACACCCCTAGCTACTACGAACACTGAAAGAAGATCAAATCTATGACACTCATCCGATTCCAACCACAAAGTGCGGATCTGGCCCCGGCCCTGGCGCCGGCCGACCTGCTCCGCGATTTCATGAACCTGCACTTCCCCTTTTTCCCCAAGGAAAAGGCGGGAATGAACACGTGGTCCCCGGCCTTGGACGTGCATGACGACAAAGAGTCATTCACCGTCACGCTCGAAGCCCCGGGACTCCAAAAGAGCGACTTCGAGATCTCCTACCACGACGGCGTGCTCAGCATCGCCGGCGAGCGCAAGGAGGAGAAGGAAACCAAGGAGCGCGCCTACTTCCGCCGCGAGCGGTTTTTCGGACGCTTCTCCCGCTCGGTCTCGCTGCCAGCCGACGTGCAAGCCGACCGCATTGCCGCCTCTTACAAGGACGGCGTGCTCACCGTCACCCTGCCCAAGGCCGAGGAAGCCAAGCCGAAGCAGATCGAAGTCAGCGTCAGCTAACCAAGGAGGAAACACCATGAGCACCACCACACAGACCAACCCCGCCGCACCCGCGGCACCCGCGTCGCCTGCCACACGCATCCGCTACGCCACCCCGGCGGTGGCGATCTATGAGGATGCCGACGGCTACACGATCGAGGCCGAAATGCCAGGCGTGGCCAAGGACGGCGTGCAGGTGACCCTGGAGAACGGCGAACTCGCGTTCACCGGGACCAAGGCACCGCGGCCGTCCGGCACCCGGCTCTACGGCGAGGTCGCCGACGCCGACTACCGGCGTGTCTTCGACCTCGACCCGTCGGTGGACACGGACAAAGTCACCGCTCGCATGGAGCAAGGCGTCCTTGTGCTGCACCTTCCCAAGGCGCAGGACAAGAAACCGCGCCGCATCACCGTCGGGGACTGACAACCATCCTGTCCGATTCACGGGCGGGGGGCCGCGAAGCCCCCCGCCCCTTTTTTTGCCCGCGCCCCCGGCAGCCGTTGCCAAGGGCACGGCCGTTTCCGCATGATGGCGCCATGCGCAAGCCGTCGGACTCCCCCGCCCCTGTCAACGTTGCCGGCCGAAAGATCCTCGTGGCCAACCGCAGCGAGATCGCCATCCGCGTGCTGCGCGCGGCCAACGAGCTCGGCATGCGCACCATCGCGATCTACGCCGAGGAGGACCGCTTCTCGATCCACCGCTTCAAGGCCGATGAGGCCTACGTCGTCGGTCAGGGCAAGGGCCCGGTGGGCGCCTATCTCGACATCCGCAGCATCGTCGGACTGGCCCGCGACCGCGGCGCCGAACTCGTCCACCCGGGCTACGGCTTCCTCTCCGAGAATGCCGGGTTCGCCCGCGCCTGCCGAGAAGCCGGGCTGACCTTCGTCGGCCCGCGGGCGTCCGTGCTGGAGATGATGGGCGACAAGACAGCCGCGCGGGCCAGAGCCATCAGCCTCGGCGTTCCCGTGCTGCCGGGCACCGAGGAACCGGTGACCACCCGCTCTGCCGCGCTCAAGGCCGCGGCCGGCATCGGCTTTCCCCTCATCATCAAGGCGGCCTTCGGCGGCGGCGGACGCGGCATGCGTGTGGTCCGGCGCGAGTCGGAACTGGAGCCGCTGCTCGACGAGGCGCGGAGCGAGGCGGGACGAGCATTCGGCAACCCTGCCGTCTTCCTCGAGAAATACATCGCCCGCGCCAAGCACATCGAGGTGCAGATCCTCGGCGACCGCCACGGAGAGGTGATCCACCTGCACGAGCGCGACTGCTCGGTCCAGCGACGCCACCAGAAGGTCGTCGAGGTCGCGCCCTCGGTGGACCTGCCGGACGGCGTGCGCGCGGATCTCTGCGCCGCCGCCGTGGCTATCGCGCGCGGCACCGGCTACGACAACGCGGGCACGGTCGAGTTCCTCTACGACGACGACCGACGCGAGTGGTTCTTCATCGAGATGAACCCGCGCATCCAGGTCGAGCACACCGTGACCGAGCAGATCACCGGCATCGACCTCGTGCGCTCGCAGATTCTTGTCGCGGCGGGCGCGCGCCTGCACGGACCCGAGCTCGCGCTGCCGGCGCAGGACGACATCCCCCGCAACGGCTACGCCGTGCAGTGCCGCGTCACGACCGAGGACCCGGCCAACAATTTCACGCCCAACTACGGCAAGCTCGTGACCTACCG
>CAZSUJ010000022.1:0-47196 GCA_964609925.1 uncultured Chthoniobacter sp.
GTGTCGAGCAGGACGAAGCGATGCGTCGTGTCCACCATGACCACCCGCCCGAGCCAAGACGGAAGCGAGGCCTCCGGCGCCTCAGGCTTCTTCGGCTTCCACGGCCACAGAGCACAACCGCTGAGCGCGAGCGCGAGAACGACGAGAAACACCCTCATCAGCCCATGGTCCGCCAAAGGGTGCAAACGCTCCAGCCTTCAGTGGCGCGTCTGCGAAGCCACCGCTGGAGGTGGCGAAGCATGCGCACTGCCCTTGCTCCCCTTCGAAGGCAAAGCGGCGCTGTTACGAGCTCGATGACGAAGCCACGCTATGCGTTTGTGGTTTCACTTGTTTGCCAAGTAGGCCCAAGTGCCTGCACAGGTAAGGACTACTCCGATCCCAATAACGAGAACATTGCCTGGGCCATAGCCAATCTCCAAGGTCGAAGAAGCTGCGTTGCGCGGGTTGTAGAACACCGTCACTGTTGAGCCAACCGGATATCGAAGAGAAACAGCCGTCGATGCCGCCGCTGTGGTTCCACCCCAGCAATGGAACGCAACTCGCTCGGACACGAACTCTTGACCACCAACCGAGTAAACGTAGATCACTCGAGGGTTGAAGTCTGCCCTCCCGTCGGAGCCTCGCGATTTCTTCACCTCGGACTTGAGGATGGTGCCTTCGCAACTTGGCCACCTCAGTGATTTATGCCCGAACCACAGCTCCCGCAAACCGATCAATAAGCAAACGAATCCCAAGACAGCGAGACCGACCCAGGCTAAGTTGACCCCCGCAATAGTCTCCATTGGAAGTTACTCCACAACCGCGTTCATGCGGGCAAGAAAGCAGACCAATCAAGGCGACCTTGGAAAACCAGATCGAAATCGGTGTGGGTGCGCATGACCTAAAGCTTAAACGGAAGCCCGATCGAGCAAGGATTCCAACACCTTCTCCGCCTCGAAGAACTCCCTAGCGACTTCCGAGGCTGCGCGGGAGTGTGCGGCGTAGTCGGCGCGGATGGCGGTTGCCGCTGCGACGACATCCTCCATCGTGCGGAAGGCGAGCAATCCCTTGTCGCCGCCGTAGAACTCGGTAAAGCCGGTCTGCTGTGTGATGACGGGACGTCCGGCGGCGAGGTAGCAGGCGGAGCGGTCGCTGAACCAGCCGGTGTGCAGGCGAGTGTATTGGTCCTTGGCCACGGTGAACTCGCCGCGCGAGGCGCGCACGTAGTCGCGGTAGCGGTCCCAGTCGATGCTGAGCGAGTGGGGATCCGTCAGGCGCCAATCATTGCGCAGGAAAAGCTCCTTCTCGTCCGCCTCCTTGATGTCGGTGGCCAGTTCGAACGTCTCGCCGCAGCGGCGCGGGGCCTCGACGAACTTGAGGAACTCGAGCGACTTGCTCCAAAGGTAATTGCTGCCGCGCCACTCGATGTCCTTCTTCCCGCTGGTGGACCAGTTGCAGATGGAGGTGAAGACGGCGTCGTCCGCGGGTGCGGCGTCCGTGCGCCAAAGATCGGTCACCACGGGCTGGCGCGTCGAATGCCATTCCATGCCGTGCAGCGGAACGGGGAAGCGGTCCGTGCCGACCGCCTCGCCGAAGGTGAACAGCACCGCATGCCTGGACAGGTAGTCGCGCACGCTGGCCTCGCCGAGGTCGATCTTGATCTGCTCCACGCCGGGGTCGCTCTCGACGTAGATGAGGCGGCGCACGGCGAGCAGGTCGTCGTTCATGTCGTGGCTGCCGCAGACGTTGAGCGCGGCGTCGCACGTGCGGTAAAGCTCGCGCAGTTTCTCCAAGCCGAGCCCGGCCGTGCGCGGCTCGTCGCCGTAGCGGGCGCAGAAGCACCAGCGGTCCTCGAACCCGTATTCGCGGGCCAGACGCTCCAGCGTCTTCGCCGCGTAGGAGAAGTCCTCGGTGATGGTCCACGCCTCGGGGTCGTAGGGATACTTGAGCCCGTCCTCGACGTAGTAGACTTCGTGGCCGAGCCGCTGCAGGCCGACGATGTAGTGGATGTGTTGCCAGATGACACCGGCGATCGGGCAGCCGCCCATGAACCCGAGGACAAGGATGCGTTTGCGGCTCATGAGTCGTAGTGTCCGGCGTTGAACATTTCCGCGTAGAGGCCACCGCGCGCGAGCAACTCGTCGCCCGTCCCCTCCTCCGCGATGCGGCCGTGCTTCAACACGACCACGCGGTCGAGCCGGTGGGCAGTGTTGAGGCGGTGGGTCACGAGGAAGGTAGTGCGGCCTTTCATCAGCTCGGCCACGGTTTCCATGACCGCGGCCTCGGTGGAAGCATCCAGCGCGGAGGTCGGTTCGTCCAGCAGGAGAATGGGCGCGTTCTTGAGGAAGGCGCGGGCGATGCCGAGGCGCTGGCGCTGGCCCACGCTGAGATGCCCGCCGCGCTCGCCCACCTGGCTGGCGAAACCGTCCGGCAGGGACTTGATGAAATCGTAAGCCTGCGCCCGCTGCGCCGCCTCCACGATTTCCTCCTCGGTCGCATCAGGGCGTCCGTAGGCGATGTTCTCGCGGATGGTGGTGGAGAAGAGGAGCGTGTCCTGCAGCACCATGCTGATGTGGCCGCGGAGCGACTTGCGGGTGAGCGAACGGAGGTCGGCCCCGTCGAGGCTGACGCTGCCGGCCGTCGGATCGTAGAACCGCGGAACGAGGCTGAGCATCGTGCTCTTGCCCGCGCCGGTTCCGCCCACGAGGGCGACGCTCTGGCCGGGCGAGACGCGGAGCGACAGGCCGTCAAGGATCGGGCGGCCGGCCTCGTAGCCGAAAGAAACATCCTTGAAGACGATCTCGCCGCGCACCGTCGTGACCGGCCGCGCATCGGGCGCGTCGCGGACGTCATCCTCGCGGTCTAGCACCTCGAAGCACCGCCGCGCGCCCGCCGCCGCACCCTCCATCGCCCACGCCGTGTAGGTGAGCTGCTCCAGCGGCGTGTAGAGCATGAGGAGGTAGGAAGAGAAGACGATGAGGTCGCCGAGGGTAAGCTTCCCCTCCAGAACGTGCATGGTCCCGACGTAGTAGAGCACGGCGGTCCCCACCGCCATGAGCGAGCCGACCACGAGCGAGCTGCTCACCGTGGTGAAAGTCAGCTTGAGGTTGGCCCGCAGGCTCTCGCTGGCGCGGCGATGGAACTGCCCGACCTCGTAGTCCTCACGTCCGAAGGCGTGGACCATGCGGATGGACGAAAGCCCCTCCTGCGCCGTGGCCAGCACGTCGCTCTCGCGCTCCTGGATCGTCGTGCTTTGGGCGCGGATCTTGTTCCCGTAGTGGTAGATCGCGGCAATGATGAGCGGGACGACGGAGAGCGAGAGATAGGTGAGCTTCGGGTCGATCTTGACCATCACCACAAACGTCGCGACGAGCATCACGCCGGAGGAGAAGATGTTGGTGAAGCCGCGGTTGTAGATCGTCTGGATGGACTGCGTGTCGTAGGCCACGCGGAAGCTCGAATCGCTGCTGCGGCTGGTGTCGTGGAACTTGAGCGAGAGCCGCTGCAGGTGGGCGTAGAGTTCGGTGCGGACGCGGAGCAGCGATTTCAGACCCACGTTGATCAGCAGGTAGTTCGACCAAAGGTTGACCAGACCGGCCAACACGGTGATGGCCACGAGCGAGAGGCAGAGCGCGAGGACGATGGTGTTCGTCGGGGTGCCGGCCCCGAGCCAGGCGGCGAGCTGGTCGCGCGCGGACTGGTGCGCGGCGTCGTTCGTGAGGACGCCGTCCACGATGTATTTGAACGGCCACGGCTTGAGCAGGTTCAACGCGGTCACGCCGAGGCTGAGCGCGAGCGCGACGACGGTCTCGCCGAGAAACGGCCGGTAATAGGCGAGCGTGCGGCGGTAGATGCCCATGAGGCAGGCGTCAGGACGGACGGAACAGCTCCGGCTGGGCGGCGGTGACAGGCGGCGTCGCGCCGAGCTTCGCGTAGGCCGAGGGCATGGCCACGCGGCCCTGCGGAGTGCGCTGGAGGTAGCCGCGCATGATGAGGAACGGCTCGTGGACTTCCTCGAGCGTTCCCGATTCCTCGCCCACGGCCACGGCGAGCGAGTTGAGTCCGACAGGACCGCCGCCGAAGCGGAATACGATGGTCTCGAGGATGCGCTTGTCCATCTCGTCGAGCCCGTCGCCGTCGATGTCGAGCATCGTCAGCGCGGCCGATGCTGTCTCCGCGGTGATGAGCCCCTGCGCTCGGACCTGCGCGTAGTCGCGGCACCATTGGAGGAGGTTGTTGGCGATGCGCGGCGTGCCGCGGGCGCGGTTGGCGATCTCCTGCGCGCCGCCCTCGTCGATGGCGACCCCGAGCAGCCCCGCGCTGCGCTCGACGATCTTCATCAGGTCGGCCGCGTCGTAGTAGTCGAGGCGGCAGGTCATGCCGAAGCGCGACCGCAACGGCGAGCTGATCATGCCCGACCGGGTGGTCGCGCCGACCAGCGTGAACTTCGGCAGGTTGAGGCGCACGCTGCGCGCGTTCGGTCCCTGGTCGATGATGATGTCCACCTTGTAGTCCTCCATCGCCGGGTAGAGGTATTCCTCGATCGCCGGCTGCAGGCGGTGGATCTCGTCGATGAAGAGGATCGCCCCCTCGGGCATTGTGGTCAGCAAGCCGGCGAGGTCACCCGCCTTCTCGATGGTCGGTCCGCTGGTGCATTTCACCTCCGCGCCCATGGCGTGGCCGAGGATGAGGGCGAGCGTCGTCTTGCCGAGTCCCGGCGGGCCCGAGAGCAGGATGTGCTGCAGCACGTCGCTGCGATGGCGCGCGGCGTCCACCATCAACTCGAGGCGCTCGACGACCCGGCGCTGCCCGGCGAACTCCGAGAACATGGGCGGACGCAGCGACACATCGAGCGGCGTCTCCGGCGCCTCGGCCGCCTCGCGCAGAAAGTCCTTGCCCGGCATGGGATCGAGAATGGGCTTCACTCCCCGCCCGCGGCAAGCGCGCTTGCGAATTCGCCGAGCGAGACCTCGATGCCGCGCGGGTCGCGCAGGAGCGAGGTGCCCACGAGAGCCGCGTGGAAATGCCGGGCCAGCGGGGCCACCGTGCCGGGCGTGACACCGCTCTCGGCCACGCGGATGCAGCCGGACGGCAGTTGCTCCGCCAACTCGAAGGCCGAGAAATCCAAGGTGAAGTCCTCATCAGCGTTCTGCCCCGCGGCGACAAAGCCGTCGCGGGACTTGAACTTGCGGCTGTTGATGCCGACGACGCGCGCACCGGCCGGCAGCGCCGCAATCTCGTCCGCCTCGTGGACCTCGAACAACGACTCCATGCCCAACTCGCGGGCCACCCCGTGCAACTCCGCCATCTGCTCGGCCGAGAGGACGTTGGCCATGAGCAGGATGGCGTCCGCCCCCGCGGCCCGGGCGGCGTAGACTTGGTAAGGGTCGAGGATGAAATCCTTTCGGAGCACCGGCTTGGAAGACAAAGCCGCGATGCGGGCCAAGTCGTCGATCCCGGTGCCGAAGTGGGTGACATTGGTCAGGACCGAGATGGCCCGGACCACGGGCGACGCCTCGTAGGCGGCGGCGGCCGCGAGCACATTGCCCGCACGCATGTCGCCCATGCTGGGTGAGCGGTGCTTGATCTCGGCGATGAGACTGAAGCCGCCCGACGAAAGCGCCGCAGCGAGGTCCCGCGCCGGCCGCGCATCCGCCGCCCGACGCCGCACTTCGTCCAAAGGCATCTCCGCGCGCGCCTCGTCCAGCTCCCGGCGCACGTCCGGCAAAATGCGGTCAAGAATGGTCACGGCGGGAGACTACAGCATGCGCCCGCGCCGAAGACAGCGCGTTGTCATCGGTCGCGGAAGCGGACGTCGTCACGGGAACAATCCCCGGTCGCGCTTTGCGGCGAGGACGCGCTCCACGCCGATGGACATAGCGGCGGTGCGCGTGGGGATCTTGCGTTCCTTCGAGCGCTTGAGCGTGGCGGTGAAGGCGGTATCGAGGATGCGGAAGAGGCGGTCGGTCATCTCGATGTCGGTCCAACCGAAGCTCTGCATGTCCTGCACCCACTCGAAATACGAAACAATGACGCCGCCGGCGTTGCAAAGGACGTCGGGGATGATGAACAACTCATCCCAACGCTGGTTGAGAACCTCGTCGGCCTCGGGAGTGGTCGGCCCGTTGGCGGCCTCGGCAAGGATCCGGCACCGGAGGCGGGCGGCGTTGCCGGCGTTGATGACGCGCTCGACGGCTGCGGGAACAAGGACGTCACATGGAAGGGCAAGGAAGTCGTCCGACGGCACCCGCTCGCCCTGCGGGAAATCGCGGAGCGTGCCGTGCTCGACGACGTGGCGGTCCGCGGCGGCGACATCGAGCCCGGCGGGATCGTAGAGGCAGACCGTGTGGTCGCTCAGTCCCGTGACTTTCATTCCCGATTTGTAGGCGAGTCCGCAGGCGGCGACCGAGCCGACATTGCCGAAGCCCTGGACGATCGCGGTGCAGTCGGATGGCTTGATCTTGAGGTGATCGAGTGCGCGCTCGACGAGGAAAACGACGCCGCGGCCGGTGGCCTCGCGGCGACCGGAAACGCCGCCGATCGAAGCCGGCTTGCCGGTGACGATCTCGGGCACGGCGTGGCCGGCATGCATCGAGTAGGTGTCCATGAACCACGCCATGACCTGCGCGTTGGTGCCCATGTCCGGGCCCATGATGTCCGTCTTGGGTCCGACGAACGGGATCATCTCCTGCATGTAGCGTCGCGAAAGTTTCTCCAACTCGCGCGGCGAGAGATCGTTCGGGTTCACACCCACCCCGCCTTTGGCCCCGCCGTAGGGCAGCCCGACAAGCGCGCACTTCCAACTCATCCAGATGGCCAGCGCGGCCGATTCGCCCAGCGTGAGCGTGGGTGAAAAGCGCGTGCCGCCCTTGGTGGGACCGATGCTCAGGTGGTGCTGGACGCGGTAGCCGTGGAAGACATCCACCCGGCCGTTGTCGCGCTCGAGCGGCAGCGACACGGTGACCGAGCGCTTCGGCTGGATCAGCCGCTGGCGCATCGTCTCGGGGATTTCGAGATGATCGGCCAAGACCTCGAATTGCCGCACGGCCATGCGGAAGACCGGGTCGGAGGAGTAGAAACTGTCCATAGAGAACGCGATCAGGGACCAACCACCACGCGCTCGGCAAGTTCCTCCCAGGTCTTGCCACCGAGGCCGGGAATCTTCCGGAGGTCCTCCACCGAAGCGTAAGGGCGGCCCTCGATGATTCGGCGGGCCAGCTTGGGACCGATGCCGGGGAGGCTGTCAATTTCCTCCATGCTGGCGGTGTTGGCATTGACCGGCGCGTCGCTGCGGAGGCCGAATTCTTCCTCAATGCGCCGGGCTTCCTCGCGTCGCGCTTCACGCAGATCGGCCAGACGGGCGAGATCGGTCTGGCTCCAAAGGCCCGACTTCAGCAGCGCCGCCTGCAACTCGAGGTCGCCCATGCGGGCCTTGGCGTCGTCGTCGTTGTGACCGTCCGGCGTCGTGCGCCCCACCCCGTAATTCCGGGCCAAACCCTTCTCCACGAGAACCGCACCGAGGTCGCGGCCGTCGGCGAGGGTGACGAAGGCGTAAATGCGCGGCTTGGCCGAACGGCCGAGGGCGCGGGCGAACGTGGTGTGGACGGTGAACGGTTTCTCCAAAAGCTTGGCCGTCTCGGCGGCGGCGCGGCGTCCGTAGTCCAGCGTGATCTTGGGGTCCACCACTCCGAAATGGGCCGACTGCTCGCGCACGCGACGCTGGTCCGTCTCGTCCGACGCCGAGGTCTCCGGGCAGTCCACGAAGTAGAGACGCACGACTTCCTGGCGTCCGGGTTTCAACTCGACCATGAAGCTGTCGCCATCAGCCCACTCCGTGGGCACAAGCTTGCAGCCTTCGAACTTCTGGAGGGCGGTCACGGGCTGGGCCAGCGCAGGGAGCGCCCACAGCGCCACCGCCACGAACAACGGGAACTTCATCAGCAAAAATCTTAGCACAACAGAGCCCCGAGGTCAGCGGGTTAGTCGCACATGGCACCGGTCGCGCGCGACCGTTGCGCCGGGGGCTCCCGTCAGGGCGCGTTGGTGAACAGGACGCGGTAGAACGAGTTCGAGCCCGCCGCGGGGACGGTGAACTCGCGCCGTTCGTAGGATGCGGGGATGAGCAAACCGGACTGGTCGGCGGCATTGGTCACTGTCACGCCAGCATTCGTCCACGGCCCAGCCGAGAGATTCGTCGTGGTCTGCACCGTGTAGTTAGTTGACGCACCCTGCAGTCCGGTGAAGCGGAAGACGCTGTTGGTGCCGGAGCCGGACGCGGTCAGCAGCGCGGGCGAGCCGACGGTCGGGTTGCCATCGAAGGCGTATTCCGTCGCATTGATGAAGCTGTCGCCATCGGGGTCGGCCGACTGGTTCGTGTTGGCGAGTGACGGGTAGTTGGTGAGCCAATTGCTGTAGGTAAGGATGGACGGGGGGGAAGTGCCGCCGACGCTGGAGAGTCCGTTGAAGAACTCCACTTCCACCACCCAGACGGGCAGCAGCGTGGGAACACCCGCGACGGTGACCTGGTTGTTCGTTGCGCTGGCCGGCTGGATCTGGAGTTTGTTCGTCGGGTTGCCGCCGCCGTAATACTGCATGCGGTCGTAGATGGGGTGGGCGTAAACGACTTTGGTTGCTGAATAGATCGTGTTGCCCCACGTGCTCAGGTTGGTGTTCACGCCGCTGTAGACGAGGGAGTTGTTGGTGCTGGCTTGGGGATACTCGTTGCCACCCCACCACGAACCGCTCGGGCTGTCGCCGTAGGCGGCGTTGGTGCTGTTGGTCACGTAAGAGGGGTTGGTGACGTCACTATTGATGAAGCCCAATGCGAAACCCGCGGCCATATCCCCCATGATGCGGCCCATGACGGCGGTGCCGAATTGTGATTGGTAGAGTTGGATGGCGGTCGGGTTCGGGATGACGGCGGCGTTCGTGCCCCTGACCGTGCCGGTGTTGGTGGCAAGCTGCATCCACAGGTTCGTCGAGGACTGGAAGACTTGGGTGCCAGCCAGACCGTTGGAGGCACTGCCGGAATACACCGTCATGGTGGCATTGGTCCCGGAACCGGTCACGTAGTTGGCCGGGGTCGGGGCAAGGTAGATGGCGGAACTGGCCCAAGAATCCGCGGCACCGGCATCGGCGCCGATTTCCATCCACAGGTTGGTGTAGTTCGTGGGTGAGAGGTTGGTTCCGGTGCTGCCGGGCTGGTTGCCCACGTTGATCGTGCCGTTGGTCAGCAGCAGCGTGTTGCTCGCCGTCACGACGAGATCAAAATCGTAGTAGAAGAGGAAGACCGGATTGGTCCCGAGGCCGGCATTGGTCGCGCCCGCGAGGCCGATGCTGTCCTTGATCTTGTTCGTCCGCGCGGTGTTGGCCTTCACCGCGTTGAAGTAGGTGGTGAAAAGCGGGTAGGCCACCGTTCCCGCGGGGCCGTTGAGCGAGCCCATGCCGGCGGCGCTGGGGCCGGCATACATGACGACCTTGCCGCTCGCGTTGGTCAGGGCGGCGTTCGGGAAGTTGACCGAAAGCTGCGTGGCGAGATTGGTCAGGTAGGCGGCAACAGCGCTCGTGCTGGTCCAATTGGTGAAGCCGCAGATCTGGTAGAACGCGAGGGAGTTGCTCGGGTAAATCTGGGCGGCGGACGAAGCGTAGTCGTTCGTCAGGGCGCGGACGGTCATGGGGATGGAGAACTGGTTGATGTAGGTCAGGTCGCACTTGTCCGCCGGATTGCCCGCCAGGGTGACCTCGAACGACTCCCACTCGTATCCGGACCACACGCCATTCGTCTGGGGCGTCGGTGAGGCTGTGCCATTGGTCAACTGGCCACCGCCATAGGACAAATACCACGCAGCGTTGGGGAAGTTGGTCGTGTAGATGGCGTAATAGGGCTGATTCTGGGCATTCGTCCCGGACACCCCGATGTCGGAGAGGCGGACCGTCGCGTAGCCGCCGTTGGTCCCGATGAAGTTTGTCAGGTTGTTGGACCCGGAGGAGTTGCTCCACCAGAAGCCGTTGCCGAAAGAACCGATCGCGTCGGTGCTGGTGGGCAGGATGTAGACGTTCGAGGCCGCATTGGTGCTGCTGTTGTAGAAGCGGACCTGCAGGGCCGGAGGCGGCGGGAGGGAGGGGGCGACCACAATGGCCACGGTGTTCGTCGTCCAGTTGGCCGTGGAGGCATTATTGCCGTTGTAAGCCAGCAGTTGGACGTAGTTCGTGACGAAGTTCGTGCCGGTGCCCGGGATGACATTCAATCCGATCCAGGCCTGGCCGTTGGTGAGGAAAATGGCGGACTGCGTGACAGGGTTGGTGGAGCTTTGCCACGGGTTGGCAGGATTGAGGGCCGGACTGAGGCTCGTCACATTGGTGTAGTTCGGCGTGGTGCCCGACCAAGACAATGGCGTGAACCCGAAGCCCGTGCTGGTGGAGAGATAAGTGTTGTTGGTGCCCGGCATGGTGCCGGAGTTGGTGAACGAGGTTTCACCAAGGTTGTTGGACAGGAATATGGCATAAACCGCGGTGAGATTGGTGACGTCAGCCCCGGGGTAGACGGTCGGACTCAGCGGGGGATTGGTGGCAACGAAGCGCGGACCGACAGTGACCGGGTTCGATCCAGGAGCTGCGGACCATGAGGAAATAAAATTGGTCGTGAATACGGGGTTGTTGGCCGGAGGCGGGAGGATAACGACGCTTATGTTTGTGGTGGCGCTGTTGCTGTTGGGGGCATTGCTCAGCACGATCTGAACAGTGTTCGTGTAGGGTTGGGACACCGAGGAATTGGTGCCCGGGGTGAAGTAGAAGAGGACAAACTGGGTTCCACCGATGGTCTGCTGCCCGAGGTTGGAGTTGACGGAGAAACCGTTGGCTCCCGAAACAATGGAGGACGTGGCAGGTCCCGCGACGTTCGCGACCTCGAGTCCGTTGGGGAATGTCGTGTTGGTGAACGTGACTTGCGTGCTTTGCCATGTGTTTGTGATGGCCGCCGGCCACCCGATGAATTCCGGGGTCTGGGCGATGGCCCCCGCCAAAAGAAGCATCAAGGCAGACGCGGAAGGGAAAATGCGGTGCATGATTCTTCGTCGCGTCTGGAGGCGGCGCAAGCAAGGCAAAAGACATGAGAGAAAGTGACTTTCTTGCGACAAACCATAAGACCGCCTAATGACGCCGGCGCCGGGCGGCGACAGCGTGCTCCAGTTGCCCTTGGCAGGAGCGCGGCGGGGTGGCTAGTCTCACCGCGCCATGAACATGCCACGCATCATCTTTGTCTTTGCCTTCGCCTTCATTCTTCTCGGGGTCGGTGCCTACGTTGCCACGGGGATGCACTCGAAGACGTCGCTGATTCCAGCGGTCTTCGGCATCCTGCTGGCCGGAGCCGGCGCGCTTTCGCTCAAGCATCTCAAGCACGGAGGTCACGCGGCGGCCTTGATCGGACTGCTGGGGTTCCTCGGGACATCCAAGAGCCTGTGGCAGATCGGCCAGCTCTACACCGGGGCGTTGGAGCGTCCGGCGGCCGTGATGGTGCAGGCGTCGTTCGCCATCCTCTGCTTCGCCTTGATCGTGCTGTGCGTGAAGTCATTCGTTGACGCGCGCAAGGCCAAGTCCTGATGTCGGAACGCCGTTGCTGGGCGGAAATTGACCACGCAGCGCTGCGGCACAACGCGGCTGCTGTCCGCGCGCGCATCGGGGCAAAACCGGGCATCATCGCCGTGGTCAAGGCCGACGGTTACGGCCACGGCGGCCCCGAGGTGGCGCGAACGCTTGCTCCGTTGGTGGAGCAGTTCGGCGTGGCATCGCTGGGCGAAGCGCGGGCCGTGCGGGCGGCGGTGGCGGACCGCGACATCCTGGTGCTGAGTCCGTGCCTCCCGGAGGAGCGGAAGGCCGCGGTGGCGGAGGGTTTCATTCCCGTGATCTCGAGTGCCGGCGAGGCGGAGGACTTCGCGAGCTTGGCCGAGGGCGGACCGGTCCGAGTGCATTTGGCCATCGACACCGGGATGGGGCGGATCGGCGTGTGGCACGAGGATGCGGAGGCGCTGGCGCGGGACCTCGCCACGCGGCCGAGTTTGGAGGTCGAGAGCATCTCGACCCATTTACCCGTGGCGGACAGCGACGCGGAGTTCACTGCGGAGGAGTTGGACACGTGGGCGGCGCTGGCGGCGCGGTTACGCTTGATCCTGCCTCGGGCGAAATTCCATGCACTGAACAGCGCCGCCTCGCTGGCTCGGCCGGGCTTCGCCGCAGACCGGGTGCGGCCGGGGTTGGCACTCTACGGGATTTCGCCGCTGCCGGAGTTCCAAGCGGAACTGCGTCCGGTGCTGGCACTGAAGACACGGATCACCCTCGTGCGCGAGGTGGGCGCGGGGCGCGGAATCAGTTACGGACGCGACTTCATCACCCCACGTCCGATGCGGATCGCCACGCTGGCCATGGGCTATGCAGACGGCTACCCGCGCCAAGTTTCAGGACGGGGCGCGCAAGTGCTGATCCGAGGCCTGCGGAGCCCGGTTCTGGGCCGAATCACCATGGACCAATTCATGGTGGATGTGTCGGATTTTCCGGCGGACGTCGACCCGGGTGAGGAAGTGGTTCTGATCGGCCGTCAGGGGGACGAGACAATCACCGTCGATGAGGTCGCCGGCTGGGCGGGGACTATCAGTTGGGACATCTTCACGCGGCTCGGGCGGCGGGTGAAGCTGGCGCATCTCGGCGCCTGAGGTCGTTCATTTGAACGTCTTCGGGTCGGAGAGCCAGACCTTCGACTCGCGGGCAATGAGGCCGGAGAGCAAGAGAAGCGAAATCAAGTTGGGGATGGCCATGAGGGCGTTGGCGGAATCGGAGAAGTTGATGACGAGCGAACTCGGGAAGGTGGCACCGAGGAACACCACGATGACCCAGAGCCAGCGGTAAGCGGGCACGAGGCGCACACCGCCGAGATACTCGACTGCCTTCTCACCGTAGTAGGACCAGCCGATGAGCGTGGAAAAAACGAAAGTTATGAGTCCGATGGTCAGGATGGGCTCGCCGATGTAGGCGATCTGCCCGAAGGCCTCGTGGGTCATGGCTGCACCCTTCTCGCCACTGCTCCACGCGCCGGTCACGACCAGCACGAGGCCGGTGAGGAGGCAGATGACGACCGTGTCCCAGAACGTGCCGGTCATGGAGACGAGGGCTTGCTGGGCGGGGTTGCCGCTGCGGGCGGCAGCGGCGGCGATGGGGGCGCTGCCGAGGCCGGACTCGTTCGAGAAGAGGCCACGCTTGACGCCGGCGGCAATGACGGCTCCGAGAGCGCCTCCCGCAACGGCTTTGCCGGTGAACGCGTCGGTAAGGATCAGGGAGACCGCGGCCGGCAGCTTGTCCCAGAACATGGCGAGGACGACGAGGCAACCGCCGACGTAGAACACGACCATGAACGGCACGAGCACCTCGCAGAATTTCGAGATCCACTTGATGCCGCCGAGCAAAACGAGGCCGGTGCAGCCAGCCATGACGAGACCGCAGACCACGCGAATGGGCCCCTCGGCGGTGCCGTCGGGGAAAAGCTCGATGACGCTCTGCGTGACGGCCTTGGCCTGGAACATGTTGCCGATGCCGAAGGCGGCGATGGCGGTGAAGATGGCAAAGAGGACGCCGAGCCACTTCATCTTGAGCCCGCGCTCGAGGACATACATGGGCCCGCCGGACATCTCCCCGCGCTCATTCTTGACGCGGAACTGAACGGAAAGCAGAGCCTCGGCGTATTTCGTGGCGATCCCGAAGACGCCCGTGATCCACATCCAGAAAACGGCACCCGGTCCGCCTGCCCCCACGGCAACAGCCACGCCGACGATGTTCCCCGCACCAACGGTTGCAGCCAGCGCCGTGGCGAGAGCGCCGAACGGACTGACGTCGCCCTCCGCGGCGCGCTCCGGTCGGAAGCTGAGGCGGATACCCTTCCACAGCCAGCGCTGGATGAAGCCGGTGCGGAAGGTCAGGAAGAGGTGTGTGCCGACGAGGAGGATGAGCAACCACGGCCCCCAGAGCACACCGCTGAGCCATTCGACGGCGGCGGCGAATTGGTCAATGGCGGTGGGAGTGGCGGTGGCGTCCGGCATGGAGCGGAGGCTTCAGGATGCGAGGGGATGGCGCAACGATTTTTTCGCGCCGCGCGCCTCAAGGTTCCGCGTTGGTTGCCCAGGTGAACACACCGTCCTTGATCTGGAGAATGGGCGCGGTCTTCGCCGGATCGCCCGACCCGGGCTCGAAATGGAACACGCCGGTGACACCCCGGTAGCCGTGGATCTGCGCGAGGGCTTCGCGGACGGCCTCGCGCGAATCCTTGCCCGACTTGCGCAGGGCCTCGGCAATCAGGCCGCACGCATCGTAGGTCAGGGCGGCCACATCATCCGGCGGCCGCCCGTGCCGCGCCTGGTAGGCGGCGATGAAACGCTCCGCCTCGGGAGTGCGGATGGTCGTCGAGAAATGGCTGCCAAGGTAAGCACCCTCGACGTCGGCACCCGCCACGGTGAGCAGGTCGGGAGCAATCCAGCCGTCGCTCCCGAGCAATGTGGCCTGCAGGCCGAGCTCACGGGCCTGACGCACGATGGGGGGAACGTCCGGGTAATACGCCGGGAGGAAGAGCACGTCGGGCGCGGCGGCCACGATCCTCCCGAGCGGGGCGGCGAAGTCGCTGGCACCGGCGGTGTAGGTTTCGTCGGCGACCACGGTGCCGCCCCCGGCGGCGAACGCCTCGCGGAAGATCGCCGCGGCCTCGGCTCCAGCCTCGTCGTGCAGGACGGCGGCGGTGCGGGCCCCGCGATCGCGCAAGGCGAACCGCGCGAGAGCGCGCGTCTGGGCGGCGTCGGTCAAGCAGGCGCGGAAGACGTAGCGCTTGCCCACGCCGGTGGCGCGGTCGAGGGTGGTCGCGGGGCTGGTGGACCAAGGCGTGATCATCACGCATTTGAGGCCCTCGGCCACGTCGCTGGCCGGAAGGGCGCACGCGCTGGAGTTCGGTCCGATGATGGCGGTGACGTTCTCGCGCGTGACGAGTTGCTGCGTGACCGAGGCGGCTTGGGCAGGCTCGGCAGCGTTGTCGCGAATCACGAGTTCGACTGGCAGGCGCGAACCGGCAAGCTGGATGCCGCCCGCGGCATTGACCTCGGCGGCGAACATCTCGGCGGCGTTGCGCGCGGACGCGCCGACAGCCTGGATGTCGCCTGTCAACTCGAGGTTGAGGCCGATCTTCACCGAAGCGGGCGGCGGCGGTGCCGGCGGCTGGCAGGCCACGGGCAGGAGGGCAGCCAGAAGGGCTGGAACGAGCCGCGCGACCTTCTTCATGCGCGATCCCCCCGCATCAGCGAGGCGGGGTGAGCAAGCGCACCGAGGGGTCGAGGGCGCGCTGGTCGGAGAAGATCATGGGGGGAGTGCGGTTGATGACCTCGAATCCGGTGAGGACAAACTCGGGATAGAAGCGGTTGCTGGCCGGCTCGTAAACCTGGCCTCCGGTGAAGCGGCCCTGCAGGCGGTATTCGATGTTGTTGTCGACGCCAAGGGTGCCCTGCTGACGGTCGGGAGCGAGCTTGGTGTTCTCGTTCATCATGACCAATTGCGCGGTGTTCCACGGCTGGCCGGGGCGGCGCACCCAGCCCCACATCTTGTAATCCTTCTTGTAGTAGCGGCGGCCGACGAAGTAATCGCCCGGCGGCTCGGCGGCGATGGCGGCGGCGACGCGGGGATCGGTGCCGCGCAGCGTGGAGGTCGTCTCGCAGCCGGAGGCGAAGACGACCAAAGAAAGGGCGAGCAGGCAGGAGAAGCGGCGGAGACTCATCGGCGCAACGGTAGGTTTCCCGCGGCCGCGGTCAAGGCACGTGTGGAGGGCACGGCTGGCATCCCGCCCGCCGCCATGGCATGGTGCGCGCATGATCGATCTGTGGGGACAGACCTTGGAATCGCTGACCGGCGAGCTGGCTGCGCTCGGGCACAAGCCCTACCGCGCCCGGCAGATCATGGACTGGGCGCACAAAAAGGGCGCGGAGGACTTCGAGGTGATGAGCGACCTGCCGGCGGCCCTGCGCGCGCAACTCGCGGGGAAGTTCGCCGGCGGTCGGCTCGAGACGGTGCGCGTGAGCGGCTCCGCCGACACGACGCGCAAGTTCCTTTTCCGCCTGCCGGACGGGCAGTTCATCGAGAGTGTGTTCATTCCGGCCTCCCCCGCGCTCTACGGCCAGACGTCCGACCGCAAGACGCTCTGCGTCTCGACCCAGGTCGGGTGCGCCTACGGATGCAAGTTCTGCGCGAGCGGCCTGCGCGGATGGAAGCGCAACCTTTCCCCCGGCGAGATCACCGCGCAGGTCCGCCGGGCCGAGCAGGAAACCGGCGAACGGGTGGACAACATCGTCTTCATGGGCATGGGCGAGCCGCTGGCCAACTACGCGAACCTCGCCAGCGCCCTCGAGATCCTGAACGCCCCGTGGGGTTTCGGCATCGGCGCGCGCCACATCACGGTCTCGACGAGCGGTCTCGCTCCCCGCATCCGCGATCTCGCCGTCCATCCCGTCCCCGTGAGGCTGGCCATCTCGCTGCACGGCGCGACCGACGAGGTGCGCGAACAGATCATGCCGGTGAACAAGAAGTATCCGCTGGCGGAACTCTTTGACGCGTGCGCCTTCTTCACCTCGCAGCGCAAGCAGAAGCTCGGCTTCGAATACATCCTCATCGCCGGAATCAACGACGACCTCGCCCAAGCCCGCCTGCTCGCGCAGCACGCCCGACGGCTCGACGCCAAGGTCAACCTCATCCCCTACAACACCGTGGACGGCCTCCCGTGGGAGCGTCCGACCCACGAGCGCCAGCAGGCGTTCGTCCGCGCGGTGCGCGCGGGCGGCGTGGTCGCCACGATCCGCCGGGAGAAGGGGCACGACATCGCCGCGGCCTGCGGGCAGTTGCGGCTGCGGGTGGAGGACGAGTTGGCAGCGTCCGGGGCGTGACGGGGCGCGGTTTTTCGAGACAGCGCTTTTCCGAAGGGATACCTCCGGCGGAGTGAACAGCGGCAGTCGCGGACGCGGCGCGGTTGGCGTTTGCCGAGGCGTGGAGAAATCCCGGACCTCACGGCACAAGGGGGGAAGCTTCGCATCACGTCGCCCCGCGGGCAAACCGAATAGGCGAGCCCGTCTCCCGCGAACGCGGAGGAGCTTCCTTGCCGCCCGGGAAAGGCGCAAAATGCGGGCGTCATGAAAGCGCACCGTTGGTATCCCCTCCTCATCCCGCTGATGTGCTGGCCGCCGCCCGCGGCCCTCGCCGGTGAAATGGACCTCGCCCTACCCGCCGATCGCTCGGCGGTTTTTTATTTTCCGGGATTCAGTCTCACGGGCACCGGCATCCTGTGGATCGGGCTCGCGGTCACGCTTTTGGGCATGCTCTTCGGGTGGTCCGAATACCGGAAGCTGCGCGCCCTGCCCGCGCACCGCAGCATGCTCGACGTCTCCACGCTGATCTACGGCACGTGCAAAACCTATCTGCTGCAGCAGGGGCGGCTCCTGCTTCTGCTCGAGGTGCTGATCGGGGCCACGATGATCTACTACTTCGGGTTCCTCAAGGCGGCCACCCCGCCCACGGTCGCGCTCATCCTCATGTGGTCGCTCATCGGCATCGGCGGGTCGTTCGCCGTGGCGTGGTTCGGCATGCTCATCAACAACGTGGCCAACAGCCGCATGGCCTTCGCCGCCCTGCGCGGCCGGGCGCTGGCCGTTTCCGAGATACCCACTCGCTCCGGCATGAGCATCGGCGTGCTGCTCATCAGCGTGGAACTGATGATGATGATCGCCATCCTCCTCTTCGTCCCGCCGACGCTGGCCGGAGCCTGCTTCATCGGCTTCGCCATCGGCGAGTCGCTCGGCGCCAGCGTGCTGCGCATCTGCGGCGGCATCTTCACCAAGATCGCCGACATCGGCAGCGACCTCATGAAGATCGTCTTCAAGATCAAGGAGGACGACGCGCGCAACCCGGGCGTCATCGCCGACTGCGCGGGCGACAACGCGGGCGACAGCGTGGGGCCGACGGCCGACGGCTTCGAGACCTACGGTGTGACGGGCGTGGCTCTCATCACATTCATCCTGCTGGCCGTGGCGCCGGGCCTGCAGTGGATCTTCATCTTCTGGATCTTCGCCATGCGCATCGTGATGGTCCCCACCTCGATCACCGCGTGGAAAATCAACACGTGGATCACCCGCGGCGTGTTCGGACGCGAGCAGCGTTTCAACTTCGAGCATCCCCTCACCGTCCTCGTGTGGCTCACCTCCGCGCTCTGCCTCGCCGTGAGCTTCGTCGTGAGCTACTTCATGCTCTCGCGCCAGTTCCCCGAACACCCGGCGCTGTGGTGGCAACTGGCCGCCATCATCAGCTGCGGCACGATCGCCGCGGCGGTCATCCCCGAGTTGACGCGCATGTTCACGAGCACGAACAGCGCGCATTGCCACGAGGTCGTCAATGCCACGACCGAGGGCGGCGCGGGCCTGACCATCCTCTCGGGTCTGGTGGCGGGCAATTACTCGTGCTTCTGGAAGGGGCTCGCCATCGCCTTGCTCATGCTCGCGGCCTACGTGACCAGCCGGCACATCCCGGCCGAGGTCATGGCGTATCCGGGCGTGTTCGCCTTCGGACTCGTCGCGTTCGGCATGCTCGGCATGGGGCCGGTCACCATCGCGGTGGACAGTTACGGCCCGGTGGCGGACAACGCGCAGTCGGTCTTCGAACTCTCCACCATCGAGCAGATGCCGGGCATCAAGGAAGAGGTCCGCCGCGACTTCGGGTTCGAGCCGGACTTCGAGCTGGGCAAGCTGTTGCTGGAAGAGAACGACGGCGCCGGCAACACGTTCAAGGCCACGGCCAAGCCCATGCTCATCGGCACGGCGGTGGTCGGATCCACGACGATGATCTTCTCCCTCGTCCTGCTGCTGAAGAAGCACTTCGGGTGGCCCGACCTCTCGAACCTGAGCATCATGGACCCGCGCATCATCCTCGGCCTGCTCATGGGCGGGGCCGTCGTCTATTGGTTCGCCGGGGCCTCGCGCCAGGCCGTCATCACCGGGGCTTTCCGCGCCGTGGACTACATCAAGCGCAACATCAAGCTCTCCACCACCGAGCGCGCGTCGGCCGAGGACAGCAACCAAGTCGTCCGCATTTGCACGCGGTATGCGCAGCTCGGCATGGTGAACATCTTCATCGTCGTTTTCTCGCTCACCCTGGCCTTCGCCTGCCTCGACGCCGTGTTCTTCGTCGGCTACCTCATCTCCATCGCCATGTTCGGACTCTACATGGCCATCAACATGGCCAACGCCGGCGGTTGCTGGGACAACGCGAAGAAGATCGTCGAGGTCGAGTTGCGGCAGAAGGGCACGGAACTCCACGCCGCCACCGTCATCGGCGACATCGTGGGCGACCCTTTCAAAGACACGTCATCCGTCGCGCTCAACCCGATCATCAAGTTCACCACCCTCTTCGGCATCCTCGCCGTGGAGATCGCCATCAGCTCGCCCCCGAGCCTCGCCACGGGCCTCGGCATCGCGTTCCTGCTCATCGGGCTGGTCTTCGTCCACCGCTCGTTCCACGGTATGCGGATCTCGAAGCTCGGACCGGCCGCCTACATCGCGTCCGGCCAACACAGTGCGAGCTGAAGAGTCCGCACGATGAACCTCGACGAATCGCAGAAAGCATCCCAAGCCCAGTTCGACCGCCGCGCCGCCTGCTACGGCAGCGGGCACATCCTGAGCGACACGTCGGACGTGGCCGCGGGACTCGAAGGGTTGGACAACGCCGCGCTCGACCCCGCGCTCGATGTCGCCACCGGTGCCGGCCACACCGCCGCACACCTTGCCGCGCGCGGCCTGCGCGTCACCGCGGCCGACCTCGCCCCGGGCATGCTCGAGCAGACGGCGCAGCTCGGCGCGTCACGGGGTCTGGAAATCCGCACGGCACTGCACGCGGCCGAGGAACTCCCCCACCCCGACGGGGCCTTCGGACTCGTGACCTGCCGCGTGGCCGCCCACCATTTCAGCAGCGTCCCGTCGTTCCTGCGGGAGGTCTTCCGGGTTCTCCGTCCCGGCGGCTGGTTGCTCGTGATTGACGGGGCCGCTCCGGATGATGCGCCGGCAGCCGAGGATTGGATCCACCGGGTCGAGAAACTGCGGGACCCGAGCCACGGACGTTTCCTGACACCCTCCGCTTGGCGGCAAGCCGCCGAGGAGGCGGGATTCGCCGTCGAGAAATGCGGCACCGCCCCTTTCAAACAGCCCGACCTCGAATGGTATTTCCGCACGGCGGACACCAGCCCGGAGAACCGCGCGGCCGTCCTGGACCTGATCGAAAACGCCCCCGAAGAAGCCCGTCGGGTTTTCGGAATCACACAGGAGGACAGCCGGGTCGTCTGGTGGTGGCCGCGCCTGACGCTTCTGGCCCGCCGGCCGGAAGTTGCCAAAGCGCCGCGCCAGTCGTAACAATCCGCAACATGTCCACCGTCCTCGAGTCGCCCGACACCGCCGCGCGCAGCCGCGCCCTGGCCGCCGATGCCCGCCGGAAGGGCGAACTGCTGGGCGAGACCCTGACCATCAACATGGGGCCATCGCACCCGTCCACCCACGGCGTGCTGCGCATCGTCCTGGACCTCGACGGCGAGATCATCACCCGGGCCATGCCCGACATCGGCTACCTGCACCGCGGTGACGAGAAGATCGCGGAGAACATGCAATACAACCAGTTCGTGCCCTACACGGACCGTCTGGACTACCTCGCGCCGCTCGCCAACAACGTCGCCTACGCCCTCGCCGTGGAGAAACTGATGGACTGGACCCTGCCGCCGCGCGGCCAAGCCATCCGCGTCCTCTGCTGCGAACTGGCCCGCATCTCCTCGCACCTCCTCGGCATCGGTTGCTATGCCATGGACATCGGGGCGATGACCGTCTTCCTCTACACCTTCCGGCATCGCGAGACGGTCTACAACCTGAGCGAGCAGCTCACCGGCGCGCGCTTCACCACGTCCTACACCCGCATCGGTGGCATGACCCGCGATTTGCCGGCCGGCTTCGAGGGCCAAGTGCGCGGGTTCATCAAGGAACTGCTGCCCAGCCTCGACGAGGTGGACAAGCTTCTGACGCGCAATCCCATCTGGCTCGACCGCACCAAGGACGTCGGCATCATCAGCAAAGAAGACGCCATCGCCTACGGCCTGACCGGCCCGAACCTGCGCGGCTCCGGCGTGGACCACGACCTGCGCAAGGCGCACCCCTACCTCGGCTACGAGCAATACGAGTTCGACGTGCCCATCGGCAGCGTCGGCGACTGCTTCGACCGCTACCTCGTCCGCATGGAGGAGATCCGCCAGAGCGTCCGCATTTTGGAGCAGGTCCTCGACCGCCTGCCCGGCGGCCCGATCCACGTGGACGATCCGAAAAACATCCTGCCCAAGAAAACCGATGTGATGACCAAGATGGAGGAACTGATCCACCAGTTCATCATCAGCACGCAGGGCATCGATGCGCCGGTCGGCGAAGTTTACTTCGGGGCCGAGAACCCCAAGGGAGAGCTGGGCTTCTACATCAACAGCAAAGGCGGCGGCGTCCCCTACCGCCTGAAAATCCGCGCCCCCACCTTCGCCAACCTCAGCATCCTGCCCAAACTCCTGCCCGGCCACTACGTCAGCGACGTCCCCGCCATCCTCGGCAGCATCGACTTCGTCATGGGCGAGTGCGACCGGTAGGCCAACCCGGGCCAACCATGGCTCACCTCCAAACGGTCGATACTGCATGACCGACCGCCAAGACCCGCGCCACCAGATGGCCCGGCACCGTATCATCGCCACAACCAGCGTGGCGGAGGGACAAACGGTCACATCGCGGCTGTGGTCGAAACACACAAGCCGGGTGAGCGGGCGGCGCGGCTACTCGTCGGTCATCTCGCGCATGCCAGTCGGGCGGCTCTGGCTTTGCTTCGTGGACTGCCGCGTCCCCATGCATGTGGAAGCCGAGGGCGCACGGGGAAAAGCGTTCCTTTATCTCCCGCTGGCCGGATCGATGAAAATTTCCGCCCGGAACGAAAAACTTTGCGCCGTGACAGGGGGTCCGGCGCTTATTCCGGCGGCGACGCCGCTGGTCTTCGACGCCACCGCGATCAAGTGCCTGCTCCTCGAGATCCCCTCCACCAAGCTGCGCGCGGAACTGTCGGCCCTCGGACTCGGCGGCCACGGCGTGCGGCCGTTTGCTTGGCATCCCTCAACTGCTGCCGCCAAGGGCATGACAACCCTCCTCCGGTTCGCGCTGGAGGAGATGAGCCGGGAGGATTCCGATGAAGATTTCCCCGCCTACCACCGCCGACTCGAGGCGTTGATCATGTCGTGTGTGGCCAGGGCTGTGGCGGAGAAGATGCACGCCCACATTGCCGCCGTGCCGCACATCGGCCGGGTCTCGCTCGAAAGCATGACCAAATGGATCCGGAACCAGCCCGGCGCGGGCCCCGACCCCGCAGCCATGGCCGCTTTCGCCGGCATCAAACCACGGGCGCTGCAGGTGCAATTTCTCAAGCACTTCGGCACCACCCCCCTGGCCTATGTGCGCGACCACCGACTGGAGGTCGCACGCCGATATCTGCGCGATCTGCGGCGCGAGTTGTCCGTGACCGAAGTGGCGACAAGGCTCGGGTTCGACCACCTCGGGCGTTTCGCCGGCGCCTACCGACGCAAGTTCGGCGAGTGCCCCTCGGTCACCCACGCGTCCCGCCTCGAAAGCAGCCGCCGGACATCAGCCAAAAAGCGCACGTAAAAAAGCGGGCTGGGTGGATAGCGCCGGGAGGGCGAGAGGGCGCATAATCCCGGCCATGAACCTCCCCGCATCCGTTCGCCCCGTTGCTTTCGCCCTCGGAATGTCCGTTCTCCTCCCGCTTGCCCTTCCGCCCTCCGCCCACGCCCAGAACACCTACACGACCAGCCTGAACAACATGGTGACCACCGTCCGCGGCGCCGTCTTTCCCAACACCAACCCGGTTTACACCGCCATCGAATTTCAGACCGGCAATAATGGCGTGTTCTGGGTGGACCAGGATGCGGAGTTCACCAGCGACGCCATCAATGCAGTCTTCACCACGACCAGCTTCGTCTCCGACTCGACCAACCGCGTCTCGGCGTCCCTCCTCGGCACGGATGAGTTCATCACTCCGACCAACGGCCGCATTCTCACCGTGCAGAATTTCTTCCTCAATAATGTCGATTTCGACACCGGCACGAACACCCCCGGCGCCGTCCTGCTCAAGATCCAGGCCCGCAACGGCGGCGACATGACTCTCGGGTTGAACAACTCGTCGCTCACCGTGCTCGAGACACCGCACTTCTGGGCGCCCTCCCGCCTTTACTTCAACGTCAGCGGCAGCTCGCAGATCTCGAACTGGATCGGGAACATGGGCTCGGCGACCACGCTGGATGTCGCCTCCGGAAGCACCTTCCGCATCAAGGACTCAGGCCTCCTCAATGCGTCCTTTCCTGATCAAACGCTCAATTTCCACACGGATCCGAACTATGCGAACATCAACAACGCAACGCTCATCCTCGACACGTCCAACGTCCGCTGGGGCGCCGGCGTGGGCAGCGGGAGCCAGATGACCCTCACCAACGGCGCCACCTTGGAGATGGTCGGACAATCAAAGCTGCGCACCCACGAACTCACCTTCCAGAACAGCACGCTCGCGATGGACAACAACACGCGCATTGACGTGCTCTACAACCTCGTGCTCGACAACAGCACCTCGACCAACGGGTCCGGCGCCGCCGTTTACACCGCCACCCTCACGGCCAAAGGCACCTCCAGCATCGCCGCGAACGGCGCGGCATTCCACATGACGACCCTCGACCTCTCCACGCCCGGCTCGACCCTCGTTCTGGTGGACGACTTCGCCGCGCTGGCGGAGACGCGTGTCAACGGCGGTTCCGTCTTGTTCCCGACGAACGGTTCCGCCAGCACCCTGAGCAACCGGGCCGTCCTCGCGATCAGCGACTCGACGATGACGCTCAACCAGCGCTCCGTCCTGGTCAACGGACCCCGGGGCACCATTGACCTGCAGGGCTCGACCTTCGCCATGGAAGGCTCGGCCACGTTCACCAACAACCGCGACTTCACCGTTCGTGAGGGCAGCACGGCCCAGTTCGGCACCAACTCGGTCATCGGCGGGGGCACCGGCAGCACGGTGAGTCTGGATTGCGCCGTGAATTTCGATCCCGCCACGATGGCTCAGAACTCCCTCACGACCTCGAACGAGCTGTTTCTCAACAGCACGAACACGGTCGTCACGATGTATCTCAACCCCACGACCAAGACATCGGACCGCTTCGTGCTCAACGGCATGCTCAACATCGACGCCGACGCCACCTTGAGCCTCGGTCTGACCAACGATGTGAGCCTCGCTCTGGGCGAAAAGTTTGTGCTCTTCGATTTCAGCGACAGTCAGGTCATCAACACGAACTTCAAGGATTTGGCTAATGGCTCCACGTTCAACCTCGGACTCAACACCTACCAGATCCTCTACAACGATCCCGATGTCCAACCGGGCGGCAGCACCTCGTTCATCACAATCACCACTGTGCCCGAACCCGCAATCTGCGCCCTGTTGGGCCTTTCCGCCGTCACGCTTGCCGGACGCATGATACGGCGCAGAGAATGACAAGCCTTCGCGTGCCCGAACACCTGCCCGGCCTCTACGTCAGCGACGTCCCTGCCACCCTCCTCAGCATCGACTTCGTCATGGGCGAGTGCGACCGGTAGGAACCGGCCCTACGTCCGCGCCACGAGCCACGCCACGTAGGCGATGTAGCCGGCGACGAGGGCGAGGCCTTCGAAGCGGTTGAGAGTGTGGCCCGTGCGGGAAAGGGGCCACAGGATGAGGGCGAAGCCGGCCATGACGGCGAGGTCCACGGGGGTGATGCCGCCGGACTCGAGCGGGGTGATGGTGGCCGAGACACCGAGGATACCGAGGATGTTGAAGATGTTGCTACCGACGATGTTCCCCACGGCGATGTCGGCTTCCTTCTTGATGGCGGCGACAAGTGACGTGGCGAACTCGGGCAGGCTGGTGCCGACGGCCACGATGGTGAGTCCGACCACGGCCTCGCTCATGCCGAAAGCCTTGGCGATCACGATGGCGGAATCCACGAGGAAGCGCGCGCCGAAGACGAGCATGACAAGTCCCGCCACGACCAACAACAGGTCCACGACGAGGCCCTTCTTGGAAATCTTGATTTCGCCCTCGAACTCCCCGGCCAGCGCGTCCTTGGGCTGGCGGCGGGCCAGCCAGATGCTGAAGCCCACATACACCACGAGCAGACAGAAAAGGGTGATGCCCTCAATGCGCGTGACCCGGCCGTCGTAAAGGAGCCAGATGGCGAGACCGGTCACGCCGATCATGATGGGCGTGTCGATGCGGATGATTTGCGAGGCGACGCGGATGGGAACGACGACGCAGCAGAAGGCGAGGATGAGGCCGATGTTGCAGATGTTCGAACCGACGACGTTGCCGACACTGATGTCGCCCTGGCCCATCAGGGCGGCCTTGAGGCTGACCACCATCTCGGGTGCGCTGGTGCCGAAGGCGACGACGGTGAGGCCGACGAGGAGCGGGCTGACGCCGAGACGCAGGGCAAGGGAGCTGCTGCCGCGCACGAGACTTTCGGCCCCGAAGTAGAGCAGAACGAGGCCGAGCAAGAGAAGGAGTGCTGTTGTCATGACGCGCGTGAGGTAAGCCAGCCAACGCGCCTGCGCAACCAGAACCGGACGGCGGCGCGGGCGGCCCTACTTCTCGCGGAAGGTGATCCGCGCCTTGCTCAGGTCGTAGGGAGAGAGTTCGATCTGCACCTTGTCGCCCGGGACGATGCGGACGAAGTGCTTGCGCATCTTTCCGCCGATGTGGGCCAGGACGACTTTGTCGTTGGGCAATTTCACGCGGAACATCGTGCCGGGGAGCACCTCGACGACGACGCCTTCTGCGGGAATGGATTCTTCCTTGGCCATGAAACCGTCTAATGAAGCGGCCCCGCGGGCCTAAAGCAACCCGCATGACGCGGGCCAGCCGCGTGAATGGTGACGCGATTGCTGCAATTTTCGCCTCGCACCGGGGCCGATGGCAGGCAAATTGCTTCCTCGGAGCAGCAGACATGAGACTCGCCGTCCTTTGCCCGCTCATCCTCCTGGCCCTCGGGGCGCAGGCCGGGTTGTTGGCGCAGGAGCCTGCAGCCCAGGCCGGCACGGCGCGGGACGTGATCATCAAGGCGGACGGCGCCTACAACCAGAAGCGCTACGACGAGGCGGTGGCGGGCTACCGGCGGTTCCTCGAGGACTTCGGCCGCTCGAGCGAGGCGAAGGAACTCCTCCCCCACGTGCGCTACAACCTCGCGGCCGGGCTCATGCAGACGCAGAAGTTCGAGGCCGCGGCGGAGGCCATCGCCGAGGCGCTGGAGGTGAAGGAGATCCAAGGCGAACGGCGGGAGAACCTCATGTTCTGGCACGGCGTGGCGCTGTTGCAATCGGGGCAGGCCGACGAGGCGCGGAAGGCACTGGCGGCTTTCTCCACCGACTTCTCCCGCTCGAACCGGCGTCCCGACGCGGCCCTTCTCTCGGCCACGGCCCTGCTGGCCGACGGGAAGCACGACGAGGCAGCCAAGATCTTCTCGGCCATGCGGAAGGAACCGGACCACCCGCACCGTGGACGCGCGGCGGTCCTCGAACTCCACTGCCTGCTGGAGACGGGGCGGGACAAGGAAGCTCTGCAGTTGGTGGCCGAGGAGGCACCGGGACAGGCGGACGGCATCACACAGATCGCGACGTTCCAGACCCTCGCTCTGGGACTCGGGGACAAGATGCTCGAGGATGGGCGTCCGCGCGACGCCATCCGCGCGCTTCAGGCCGTGTGGCCGCGCGAGCGGCTCGTGGCACACCAACAGGCGAAGCTCGAGGCTATCCGCACCGCGCTCGAGGCGATCGAGCGCTCGCCGCAACCGGACATCTTCCAGCGGGCGCAATTGCGCCAGACCCAGCGCGAGGTCGAGAAGGAGCTGGCCAGCCTGGAGAAGATCCCGTCTTTCGACCCGTCGGTGCGTTTCCGCATGGCGCGTGCCTTCCATGAACAGGACCGGTTCCGCGAGTGCGCCCTGCTGCTGGACGACATGCTGCGGCAGATGAAGCCGGACAATGTTGTCGAGACAGCCTCGCTGAGCGCTCTGCAGAGCTGGATGGCCATCGAACGGCATGACAAGGCCGTCGAGGCCGCAGAGGTGTTCGAGCAGTCGTTCGCCAAATCGAAGAGCCTGCCCCTCGTGCTCTATCTCCGGGCAACCGCGCTCCAGCAGGCGGACCGGCATGACGAGGCCATCGCGGCGTTCGCCGATCTGGAGAAGCGCTTTCCCAAGTCCGACCAGGCCCCGCGTTCTCTCTTCATGCGAGGCTTCACGCAACTGGTGGCCGAGCGCAACGACGAGGCGGCGGCCACGCTGGAGGAATTCGGCAAGCGTCATCCCGACCACGAGATGGCCGAGGCGGCGGCCTACTGGCGCGGGTCCGCGCTGGCTTTTGCCGGCCGCCACGCCGAGGCGCGCGAGGTGCTGGCCGCGCACTCGAAGAACTTCCCGAAGGGAACTCTCAACGCGGCCGCCGGGTTCCGCCATGCCTACTGCGCGCAGGCGATGAAGGAATACGAGCTGGCCTCCGACGAATTATCCGCATGGCTGCGCGAACACCCGGAGGCCGAGCAGAGCCACGAGGCGCGCATCCTCCTGGGCGATGCCCTGCTCGCGCAGGGACGTTCCGACGAGGGCAAGGAAGCCTACGCGTCGGTCCCCGCGGGGGCGGGACGACAGCACGAGGAGGCGCAGTTCAAGTTGGCCAAGGTTCTCAAGCTGGAAGAGGACCAAGAGGGCTTGCGCAAGCTCATGGGCGAATACCTCGCCGCTTACCCGAACAGCCCGCGTGCGGCCGAGGCGCTCTTTTTCATTGGCCAGTCGTGGAGGAGCGATGACCAGCCGGAGAAGGCCATCGCGGAGTATTGGAAAGCCATCAACGAGTTCGGCAACAACCCGGATGCGCGTTCCGTCGAGGACCTCTTCCTCGCACTCGGCCGCCACTACAAGGGCGACTCGGAAAAGCGGGACTACCTGGCCGAGTTGCGCAAGCTGCGGGAGCGAGCCACGGAGGAGAAAGAGGATGTCCTTGCCGTGCGGACCACCTGGGCCCTCGCGCAAGCGGCGCGCAAGACCGATCCCGGGCTCTCCGTCGCGCTCCTGCGGGAGGCCTCGACCATGGCCAAACCCGAGGTGACGAGCCCGCTCATCCTCGCCGACTGCGCGCAGGCCCAGCTCGCCACGGCGGACACAGAGCCGTCCGACGCCGCGACACGGCGTCAGCGGGCGGCCCAGCTTTACCGCGACCTGCTGAAATGGCACCCGCGGGCCGTGCAGAAAGATCAGGCCTTGGGCACGCTCGCACTGCTGGCCCTGGAGGACGGCGACAGCAAGTCCGCCCTCGATTACTACGCGCGCCTCGAGCGCGACACGCCTTGGTCGCCGCTCATGGGCGAGGTGTTCATGACCCGCGGCCGGCTGGCCGAGGAGGCGGGCAAGCCGGACGAGGCGGCCGAAGCCTACACGAAGCTGCTCGGCGTGGAGAACGTGCCGGGCAAGACGAAGGCGCAGGCACTGCTCGCCCTCGGAGAACTCGAGATGGCGCGCAACCAGCCGGGCCGCGCGGTCCCATACTACCAGCGCATCTACATCCTCTACGGCAAATGGCGCGACAAGGTGGCCCGCGCCTACCTGCGCAGCGGAGAGGCTTTCGAGTTGCTCAACGATCGCGAGGCCGCACGCAAGACCTACGAGGAATTGGCCAAACGCGAGGATCTGGCCGGCCTGCCCGAGACCGAAACGGCGAGAGAAAAACTGGAGAAAATGGGGCCGCCCGCCCCGGCTTCCTCATGAGAACCGCCACCGCCATTCTTGCGGTGTTCATCGCCGCGGCATCGTCCCTGCATGCACAGGACAAGGTCCACCTGCGTGACGGCGCGGTGCGCGAGGGACAGATCGCCGGCATCGACGCCAACTCCCTGCGGCTGCGCATCCCCTCGCCGATTCCCGGCCAGCCTGCGCCCTCAACCACAATTCCGCGCGGCGACATCGTCCAGGTGGAGTTCGGCCCGGACGCCGTGCTGGAGAGCCTCGCCAAGAACAAGACCGCAGGAGCCGCAGCCGCCGCGCGCGTCCGGTGGGAAGCGCTGCAGCCCTTCCTCGACCTGCCGGCCTCGCGGTCGGCGCAGGCCGGCTGCCTGCTCGGTGAAATTCTCCTGCTCTCTCCCGAGAAGGCACGCCATGAGGAGGCGCTCGCCCTGTTCCAGACCATCGAGGCGGGGGCATGGAATCCGGCGGACCGAGAGGTGGCCAAGCGCGGACGCCTCTCGGCCATGCTCAAGCTCGGCCGCCTGGAGGAAGCGTCGGCGGAGGCCGAGCAGATCGCGGCGACGGCCGAGGACCCGCAGCTTCTCATTGAAACCCGCCTCCTCCTCGCCAGCGCGCGGCTCGCCTCGTTGCGGCAACTCCTGGAGGACAACCCACGCTGGTCCGAGGACCCGCCCGTGCGGGCCGAGCGCGCGCGCCTGCTCAACGACACGGCCGACCTCGCGCTCTACCCGTTCCTTTTCCACGGCACCTCGCGCGCGCAGGCCGCGCGCGGCCTCGGCATCGCCCTCGAGCTTTACCGCCTCGTCGGCGACAACACATCCGCCCGAGGGGTTGCCACCGACCTCGTGGAGCTATATCCCGAGACCCCGGAGGCCGCCGGTGCGGCCGCCGAGGCCAAGCCGGAACCCGAGCAATCATGAAAAACAACACCACCGCACACACCCTGCTGGCTGCCGCCCTCATGCTGGGCGCGCTCGCCGCGAACGCCGCCGCTCAGGCCGCAACCCCGGCGGCACCGCCACCGGCCGTCGAGAAGAGCCTGCTCGAGGTCTTCTACGCGGGCGGCGCGCTCATGTGGCCGATCCTGCTCTGCTCGATCGGCACCATCGCCGTGGGCGTCTACTGCTTCCTGCAGATCAGCCAGAAGAAGATGATGCCGAAGGCGCTCGAATCGGCCGTCTCGCAATACATGCAGCAGCGCGACCCCAACGCGGCCTACCAGCTCTGCGCGGCCTCGCCCAACGTCTTTGCCAACACCATGTGTTCGGCCCTGCTCAAGGTGAACTTCGAGCGCGACCTGGCCAACAAGGCCTCGATGGAACAAGCCGCCGCCGAGACGCTCATGCAGGAAGAACAGCGCCTCATGATCTGGATCAACTACCTCAACATCTTCGCCACCATCGCGCCGATGCTCGGACTGCTCGGCACCGTCACGGGCATGATCGCCAGCTTCGACCAGCTGGCGGCCGGACGAAGCGAGCCGGCTGACCTGGCGGGGGGCATCGGCGAGGCCATGATCACCACCGCGGGCGGCCTCATCGTCGGCATTCCCGCCATGTTCCTCTTCTTCTACTTCCGCAACATCCTGCAAGTCGTGATCGGCAACATCCAGAAGTCGGTCACCTTCATGATCGATGTCCTCTCCGGGGAGCTGAAGCTCGAGGGGGCCGTGCATTCCCACGAACTGCCCGCCGACGAGCAGGCGGAGGCCTGAAACCCGGCCCGCCGACGCCATGAAGATCACCCGGCGCCCCGACGACGAGATGGGATTCCAGCTCGCGCCGATGATCGACATGACCTTCCTTCTCCTCATCTTCTTCATGGTCACCACGAAGATCTCGAAGGAGCAGATCAAGGCGGAGATCAAGCTGCCCGTCGCCAGCAACGCCATCATCCCGAGCGATGTCAGCAACCGCGACATCATCAGCATCGACGAACAGGGGCGCTACTTCATCGGGGCCGAGCCGACGGACAAGAAGAGCCTCGCCGAATACCTCAAGAAACGATTCGAGAACAACCCGCCGCTGCGACTCTACATCCGCGCGGACAAGACCACCCCGGGCAAGCAGATCAAGGAGGTCATGAAGATGGCCGCCGAGGCCGGCGCCGTGGACGTGATCTTCGGCAGCTACCAATCCTGAACCGCCATGCAAGTCCGCCGCCGCGACATGCAGATTGTCGAGATGCAGATGGGACCCATGATCGACATGGTCTTCCTCCTGCTCGTCTTCTTCATGGTCACGGCCAAGCCGGTCAAGCAGGAGAGCGACATCAGCCTCGGCCTTCCCGGCACGGTCGCGGCGGAGGAGAGCATCGAACTGCCCGACGAGCAGCGCATCCGCATCGAGGACGACGGGCGCGTCGTGCTCAACGACACCACGCTCGGCGAGCCGGGTGACGCGCAACTCGGGCAACTCGTGGCCACATTGAAGCGCTTCAAGGAATCAGCCGACGCCAACAAGGCCGACGCCCTCGTGACCCTCGACGCGGCGGACCAGACCACGCAGCAGCGCATCGTGGACGTGCTCAACGCCTGTGCGCGGGCCGACATCACCGGAGTGACGTTCTCCGACAGCGCATCCGAGGAGGAGTTCTAGGCCATGAGCCAGGCCACTCTCGATCCGCAGGCGCAGGCACGGCAGCGGCGCCGTCGCATCATCGTCTCGGTCATCGTGGTCAGCGTCATCATCCACTTCGCCGGGGCCATCGTGGCCGGCGTGTGGGTCGTGGCGCGCTACCTTCTGCCGACCCCGGCCACGTTCGAGGTGAAAAAGGAGATTCGCATCGCCGCCGAGGAGCGCGAGCACCGCATGAACATGGCCGAGTTCGACGCCGCGCGTCCGAAGCCTTCGTTCACCGACAAGATGTCCACCGCGCGTCCAACCGAATTCTCGCTGCCGGATCTCCCGCTCATGCCGCTCGACGCCGTGAGCACCGTGGATCCCAGCGACATCGTGTCGGACCAGATCGCCGCACTCGCCGGGGCGGCTGGCGCAGGCGCGGGAGCCGGCTCCGGCGGGGGCGGAGGCACCGGATCGGCCGTCAGTTTCTTCGGCATCTCGGACACCGCGACGCGGGTGATCATCGTGGTGGACGTCTCGGACACCATGTTCGACCGTCAGCCGGGGAAGTTCGAGGCGGTCAAACAGGAGGCGGCCAAGTTGGTGAAGGGCTTGGGCATCAACACGCTCTTCAACATCGTCATCTACGAGGGAGGCTCGGTCGCCATGTTCCCCGATGTGCAACCCGCCACGGACGCGAACAAGGCCAAGGCCGCCGAATGGATCGCCAGCGTCGAGGGCGGACGCGACAAGCAGGGCATGTCCTACAAGGGGCGCTACAGCAAGATGGGCACCGGCCTCTACGAAGGCGGAGGAACCCGCACCGACACCGCGCTGAAGCAGGCCCTCGGGATGCGGCCGTCCACCATCTTCCTCATCAGCGACGGCGAGATGAGCCGCAACCTCCAGACGAGCCGCGAGTTCGGCTTCACGGAGTCCGAGGTCAGCGACCGCGAACTGCAAAGCCTCGTGCGAGGACTGCAGGAAAAGCTCGAGCAACCGGCGCGCATCCATGTCATCCACTTCCTGACGACGGCTGCGCGCAAGGAGGAGGAGGACATGCTGCGCAACCTCTCACGCCGCAACGACGGCCGGTTCCGTCAGGTCAAGGCCGAAGACTTCTAGGGCCTCGAGACACGCGCGGCTTGAGGCGCGCGAGCGGCCTTTCCATCAGGTGCCACGAAAGCGCGGCGGCAGCGACCGAAACCGCCGAGAGCAGCGCGACGTGGACGAGGTTGTGGCTGGCGATGCCCACCCCGATGGCGTCGAGGCGCGGGCCGAGGAGGATGTTGACGAGGACGTGGTAGAGGTAGATGCCGAGGCTGATCTTGCCGATGTAGACGAGCGGCGGCAGCGAGAGGAACCACCCAACCGCACCGCGCCAGCCCTGCGCCGTGGCGGCCAGCAGCCATCCGAGGAAGACAGCCTCGAGCAGATCAATCGTGGCCACCCACGGGTTGTCCTGCGGCAGGTGGCGCAACCAGCGCGCGACGAGCAGCGCGGCGACCGCGGCCGCGCCCCACGTCCAGCGCTGGCGGGTCGTGAAGAGTTGCGCCCCCACCCGCCCCTGCGACCACCATGCAATGAGGCCCCCGGTGGCGAATGAGTCGAGCGAACCGAAGAGCATGGTCCAGCGGATGACCGGGTTGACGTCGGCCAGCACGCAGCCGAGGCGGAAGAGGAAAGCGAGAAGGATCGAGGCAGCGAGCACGCCCGGGAACCAGCGCCGCGGCGTGAGCAGGACCACGAGGGGCCACAGCAGGTAGAACTGTTCCTGCACGGAGAGTGACCAAAGGTGCGACACGGTAAGTGGCCAGTGGCCCACGGTGCACACGTAGAAGTTCGAGGCGAAGAACATGTGCCACGGGAGGTCGCGGCGCACGACCTCCAGACCGAGCACCGCCGCGACGGCGAGCGAGAGGTAAAGCGGCGGCACGATCCGCAGCAGGCGGCGAGCGTGGAAGACGGCCAACTCGCGCCACACGCCGACCCCCGCCTCCTTCGCCGCGTCATCGGCCCGCCAGAGCCAGATCGTGATGAAATACCCGGTGAGTGCGAAGAAGAGCCGCACGGAGATGGGCCCGTATTCGAAGAACTCCGGGATGTGCAACCCGAAGTGATGGAACAACACGCCCATGACCGCCACCGCGCGCAACCCGTCGAGCTGCGGCTGGTAAACGCCCCCGACTCCGCGACCGGAGGCGCGTGGTATGGAATCAGCGCGGCGTGACATCGGACGGAGGCAATCGCGGCGAGGCTGCGCGATTCTTTCCGTCCGCTCCTTCGTGGAAAGCCCCGAGTGCTGCGGGCCGCAAAAAAAAGGGGCCGCGACCGACAAGCGGCCGCGGCCCGTGAAGGGCGTTTCGCCCGGGGGGAGAAGTTTAGCTGACGTGCTTCGAGACGAGCTTCGTCATCTCGAACATGCTGACCTGCTTCTTGCCGCCGAACACCGCCTTGAGTTTCTCATCGGCGTTGATCTGGCGCTTGTTCTTCTTGTCCTGCAGGCCGTTCTTCTTGATGTAGTCCCAGAGCTTCTTCGTCATCTGGCCGCGCGGCAGGGGCTTGGAGCCAACGATGACAGCCAGCACGGCGTCCGGCTGGATGGGCTTCATGAGCGCGGGGCTCGCCTTGCGCTTGGCCTTCTTAGCCGGCTTTTTGGCGGCTTTTTTGACGGCCTTCTTCGCGGTTTTCTTGACTGGTTTCCGGGTGGGTTTCTTTTTGGTAGGCATAACGGGACGAAGAATTGGCATATCCGCGCCCTTCGGACAATCAGATTTCGCCGTTCGTGCGCAATCGTTTTTGAACCTCAGCCGGGCGCGACCGAGCGCATGATCGCACCGAGCGCGGCCGCCTCGGCCGCCAAACGCTCCGGATCATCGCCCTGCACAAACTCGAGCAACGCGTCCGGAACCCGTCCTTCACGCGACGCCGCGGCCAGCCAACGCGCCCACGAGTCCGCGCCTTCGGCCAGCGGACGGCGGTCGATCGGATCACCGGGCAGCCAATGGAACACGTGGACGTGGGCGAGTCGCGGCAACACGACGCGCAGGCTCGAGTCGCGCGCGTCATCATCGAGCGAGGGCAGCGGCTGCCAGAGCGAGCGGATGTTTTCCTGCGGCAGGGCCGCGAGCAACCGCTCTGCCGCCGCCGGCGTGTCGTTGACCGTGCCGCCGTGGAACTCGAACGCGACGCACACGCCCCGCGCGGCGGCGAGCGCGGCGATGCGGGCGGCATCGTCCACCACATGTTGAAAGTATTCATCGTCAGCCTGGTCCGACCCGCGTGTTCCGGCCCACACGCGGATGGAGGGCGCGCCGAGGGCGGACGCGGTGGAAAGAACCTCTTCGAAAGGAGGCTTTCCACCCTCGCCTTCGTGGCCAACGCGGTAATAGGAGCCGTAGCAGGCGGTCTCCAAACCGGCATCCGTCGTCATGCGCCCGATCTCCCGCGCGCGCCGGTTGTCGCCCGGCGGCACATGCACGTCGCCGCCCCACTCGAGAACGGAAAGCCCGGCTGCGGCCGCGGCGGCGACGATCTCCTCGGGTGTGAGTTGGCGGAAGGTGACGGTGACAAGCCCCAGTCGTCCGGGGCGCGGTGATGATGCGCTCATGGATGCCGAGAGGTTGGAATGCGCGGCGTCTGTTTTCAACGACGGATGCGGAGCAGGAGGAAGCGGCCCCTCTGGCTGCCGATCGTAACGCCGTCGGTCACGGTAACCGGTCCGGCCACGTTCGATGCGCCGGTGCTCGACCAGAACGGGGAGTTGGTGGCGGATAGGTCGCTTCGGCCGAAGACCTCGTAGGTGACCGCCGGGTCGGCCACGCGCTGGAACGTCATGGTGAGACGGTTGGACGAAACACCGGCGACCGGCCGCTTCGCCGCCTCGAACCTCAGCGGGTCCGAGCCCAGTGCGTATTCCGCGCTGTTCGCCAGACCATCGCCGTCGGGGTCGGCCGCAGGCGAGGAGTCGGCGCCATTCCATGCGATGCCGGCGATCCACGCGGCGTAGGGATCAGCAGCGTAGACGAGCAGAAGCTGGTTGCCGGAGTTCGTGACGGACCAGGTGCCGGCGCCGGGAAAGCCGGACGGCTGCACGGAAAACCGCGCCGCGCTGAAATTGGTCAGGCCGTTCGTTGCCGTGAGGAGGGTGAACGTTCTCGATGCCTTGGAGAAGTTGGCCAGGCCGCCGAAGAGCGGTTGGATGAGGACAGGGCTGTTCGTTGTTGCGGTGATGTTGAGCGAGGCCGCGTTCATCGTGTCGTGGCCGGCGCCCGGAGCGCCGTTCCAATCGGCGATCTCGCATTCGAAGATCATGCCCGGCCCGAACGTCGCGGCCCCGGCCGTCATCGTCCCGGGGCTGCTGCCGGGGGCGATGGTGCCGGACACCAGCAGCGAATTCGTGGTGCCGCCGTTGCCTTCGAGGCGTGCGCCCGCATTGACCGCGACCGGGCCGGCCAGCATGGAGCCGAGAACAAGCGTGCCTCCCGCTGCAGTGGTAGTTCCTTGGTGGTTCTTACCGGGACCGCCGAATGTCCAAGCGCCGCCGGTGACGGTGATGTTGAGCAACGAACCGTTTGTGCCGACACGCGTGTCGCCCGTGGGTCCGCTGATCACGCCGACGCCCGGCCCGTGCAGATGGAGAGTGCGCCACGGATCGGTGCCGGCCACCGTGTTGCTGATGAGGCCGGAAATCGTCAGCGTGCCGCCGGCCGCGGCGATGTCCCAGCGTCCGCCCCCGCCCTCGAGGAGAAGCGGCCCGCGCAGTTCGTTGCTGCCGGAAGCATTGCGCACTTGGTGGTGACCCGCGGTGTTGTGCATGGCGATCTTGAAGACCTCGTCCACAGCGATGCCTCCGGAGGTTTCGAGAGTGGCGAGGGCATTGGCTCCCGCGAGGAAGGTGAAGCCGTTGGTGGCCGTGCCCGCGAGACCGAGGGCGGCGCCGTTGGCTATTCCGAGCACACCATCGCTGACCGTGGTGGTGCCGCGGTGGGTGTTCGACCCGCCAAGCACCAGCGTGCCGGCGCCGGTCTTGATGAGATTGCGGGCAATGTCGTCCGAAAGCGCACCGCCGAGGGCGAAGCGTCCCGATTCGACCGTGACCGTGCGGTTCGCGCCGGCAAGCAGCGCGGGGCCGTTGATCGCGAGGAAGCCGCTGGTGACGAGATTGCCCGCGAGCACGAGGCTGTTCGGCAGCACGGCCTCGCTCACGACGGAACCGCGCACATGGCCGCCGGCAACCACGATCCCGCCGGTGCCGAGGGCGGAGTGGTTGGAAGCCACGACCGCACCGCCGGCCAGCGTCACGCCGCCGGCGAACGAATTGCTGGAGGCGAGGGTAAGCGTGGACGTTCCGCTTTTGCTGAGCGATGCGGGGCCGGAGATCGGTGCCGAAACCTCGAAGCGCGCCGTGCCATCACCCGTCACGGCCAGATTGTTCGAGAGCACCATGGGCGTGGTGACCGCGTAGGCGAGGTTCGTGCCGGTCGCCTCCAGCGTCAGGGTCGGCGCGGTGCCGTCATGCGCGACGAAGGCCAGCGAATTGCTGGCGAGACCGACGGTCGCAGCCGCGCCATTCGTCGGCGCCTGTCCGCCGAGCGTGAGGGAGTTCAGCAGGAAATTGCTCCCGAGGTTCTGGATCGCGGTAACCGTTCCGGTGGAAACGGTCTGTCCGGGCAGGAACGCAAGTGCGTTGCCGGTGTAGGACGCCGGGGCGTTGCCGGACTGCCAACTGGTCGTGGTGGACCAACCACGCGCGCCGGGCGCCGTGTCGGTCCAGACCGGTGCGGCCAAAGTGAGGCTGACGTCGTCGAGGTAGATCGGTCCGGTGTAGTTGGGCGAACCGAGCGATTCGAAGTAGAGCCGCAAAACAGTCGGGGGGCCGTTCGGTTCGGTGTGCCGGTAGTAGCCCTGCACGAGCGACCAACCGGCGTTGCCCACACCGTTGACCGTCTGCACGGTGTTGAAAACGGGGGCTCCGCTCGTGCCGGTGTAGTTGATGGTGGCTTTGATGTTCGCGGCCGAGTCGGTGCGGACCCACGCCGTGAGCAAATACGTCTGGCCCGGGATCAGGCGGCCGATCAGATCCTGCGCCGGACCTTGGAAGGTCTGGGTGCGGTTGCCCCGGATCGCGCCTGTGCCGGAGCGGACGACATTGGTCTCGGCCACAACCGAGCCGCCGCCGTTCGACGTCCACCCGGCAATCCCACTTTCGAAGTCGCCGTTCTGCAGGAGCTGCACAGGCGGTGAGGCCTCGAGCGCGATGGCATCGCGCGCGGCGAGCGAAGGGTCCTGCGGATTCCAGAACGCGCGCAGCAGGATGTTCCGCTTGGCCAAGGCCGCGGCGGGCGTGACCGTGACGGTCACATCCACGGCCTTGTTCGCCTCGATAAGTTCCGTGCCGGAAAGCAGGGCCGAGTCGGTGACCGGCTGCCCGTTCGTGCCGGTGATGCCGGCGGTGATATTCGAAGTGAAGCTCCCGGAGGACAACACGTAGCTGCTGGCCCATCCGCCGCCCCCGCTCTCGTGGGCGTGCAGGACCGGCAGGGCGGGCACGGTTCCCGAGTTGGTGAGCCGCACGGTGAACGTCACCGGCGCGCCCATGGCGGAGGCGGTCTGCGCGACCACCGGGTTGGAAATGGCGGCGAGCGGGTTGGTCTGGATGACCCCGACCGACGTCCATGCATTCGTGTTCGTCGCGGCACCGGCTTTCGCGTGCAGGTCGAGCGACTGTCCGATGCCCTTGACGTAGTAGATGGCATCGCGCGTCGTGTTCGCGTAGGAGCCGTTCTTCGTCTCCGGAACCATGCTGAACGGCCCCTCATACCAACTCTCGAAGATGACGCGGTCCGGGCGTCCGCCCTCGAGTTGGTGGAGCTGCAACGACCGCATGGAATCCTGCTTGAACTGCAGGTCCCACGCATCGCGGCCCGCAGGTGTCGAGCTGTCGGGCCAGCTGCCGCCTGCGCTGTTGGCGATGAAGTAGTGCTCTCGGCCGTTCTGCTGCAGCCATTGCTCGTAACGGATGATCTTGCGGCGGTGGCGGATGGCGTCGGCATTGGCCTCCGAACCGCCCCACGCCTGGTAGCCGCGGTAGGGCGAGTCGGTGTTGAACCCGGTGAAGTTGTCCGAATACGCCGCCGGGAACGACTCGTGGAGCGTGCGCAGGAAGTCGTCGCCGGTGAAATAGCGCAGGAGCGGACGGTAGTTGTTCCAAGTCGCGATGACCGGTCCGTCGGTCAACTGGACGAGGTTCGTCGTGGTGCCGTTGGCAGCGCCGCGGGCCAGGGCCTGCACACCTTGCTGCGGGGTGAAAACCGCGGAGATGTGAGGTGCTCCTGCACTCGTGTCCGCGCGGAGCATGACTCCCATCTGCGCGCCGGCCGCAAGGCTGGTCGCCGGCGAGGTGTGGTCGGCGAAGTAGAGCAACCGCGCCGAGACGGTGCCGTCGTTGGTCCAGGACGTCTGGTGAAAGCGGAGGGCGTCGGATGTGCCGCTCGCGCCGGTGCCGGCGGCGATGACGGTGTTGGTTGCACCGGAACCGGACGATGAGGTGTTGGTGCCGGCGGCGCCGATGCTGGTGCCCGCGTAGGAGGGCGCATTGGTCAGGAAGAAGGAGATCTGGCTGAACGTGGCCGTGTTCGTTTCGTAGCGGACCTGGCTGTCGGCCACGAGGCCGGCAAGAAGGTTGTTCGACGCGTTGCTGAGCGTGGTGCTGCCGACATTCGTCCAGTTGGTTCCGTCACCCGAATGCGATGCGGCGAATGTGTTCCCAGCGCGCTGCACGCGGAGCCAGCGCGGAAGCGTGGCGCCGGGGATATTGGTGAGGGTGACAAGACCTCCGTTGATGTTCGTCCGCACCGCGAGTTCGATTTGGCCGGCGAGATTGACATGCGCGGACACCTGCCGCGCACCGGGGTTGGTGGATTCGCGGAGCGTGATCCCCGCGGTGCAGATCTCGCCAGCCGGGTTGGTCCGGCCGGGGTTCGAGCCGACCATCGCATCAAGCCGCGCGGTGAACGTCTGGTCGCCGGTCCGCTCGGCATAGACGAAGTAGTGGGCGTCCCGCGAGGGACTGCCGGGGTGGAGGTTGTCGTCGCCGGTTCCGCGCAGGACGATGTTCGTCCCCCTGAACGTCTCGCTTCCGCCCGAGCCCGGTGCGCCGATGTCTTGCTCGAAGAAGGGCAACGTCTGGATGTTGTCGAACCGCCCCTGCGCGGCGCGGTTCGTGTTGAGCGAACTGACGAAGAACCCGGCAAGCGGCGCGGAGCCGAGCGGGACGGAGGCGTTGGTCAACGCGCGCCAACCACTGCCGTCGGCCGAGTAAAGAATGGTCACGTTGGTGCCGCGGCGCTCGAGCTTCAGCCAGGTGAAGTAGCTGTTGAAGTCCGGGCCCAGCTCGCGCAAGACATCGCCGCCGTCGTTCCAGCTGAAATAGACCGGTGAATTCACCGGCAGCACGCGGATCGTCGGAAAGGCCTGGGAGAGACGCTCGACCCACTGCCGGAACCACCCGAACGTGTTGCGGTCGGACGAGCCGGCGTTGGTGTTGAAGATCGTGCCCGCGTAGGTTTCCCAATTGCCCGAGACGGCGGTGAAGAACTCCTCCGAGGTCCAGTGCGGATGAAAGCGCGCGGCGCGCTTCCACGTGTCCATGATGTAGTCGGTCGAGACCTCGTTGAGATTGAATCCGTAGCCCTTGAGCCGCTTGATGTTCGCGATGCCGGTGGTGAATCCCGGCGCGTCGTTCGTGGCCCCGGCGAATGCCGTGCCGAAGGCGCTGGTCACGTCCGGGTATTCCCCGGCCAGCAGGGATTCCACCATCACGGGTTTGTTGCCGGCGTTGGAGAGGATGGTGGCGAGCTTCGGACCGACCGTCGGCGGCTGCGCGTTCGTGTTGGTCGTCGGCGGGTTGTTCGGCTGGTTCCAATACGCGCCGTGGAGCAGGTAACCGTCCATGTTCGTCTGGACGAACGTCCACTGGCTCGCCCCCGCATCGACGAGTTGCTCGTTGTTGCGGAAGGCTCCCCACCAGACCTGGGTTGGCTGGGTGATGACGGGCGGCAACTCCTGGGCCAGCGCCATGCCGCACCATCCGCACAAGGCGACGGCGGCAAGGCGACAGGGACTCCGGCGGGGCGGCGGCATGGGGGATGGCCCCTCGGAGAGGCCTGTGTCACCCTACTCTGACCCCAGAGGCCCGCTAAATGTTGGAAACTTTATTGTAAAACCGGACTCACCAACCCAGAAACTCGCGTGCCGCTTCCCACCAACCGCGCCCGGGATCGGCCGCGCCCCCCGGACCCCAGGCAATGTCATCCAACGCGATGACCTGCGGCTTGGAGGGAAACTCGCCGCCGCCTCCGGGGAAGATTTCCAAACGGACGCGATCCACCTGCCGGCCTTGCTCCTTGGTCACGAACTGGACGCCGGTCTTCTCGATCTTCTTCTCGCCGTCGCACCAGACCTCGATGCGCCCGTCCGCCGCCTCCGGCGCGCTCTGCATGACCACGCGCAGTTTCAGGTCGTGCCATTGTCCGCGGCTCAACATGAAACTTCCGCCGCCCAGCGGACCGCCGTATTTGCCCGTCATCCCGGCATGGTAAACGTAGAGCGAGTTGCGCACGCCTTCCTTCACCGAGTCGAATTGCAGACGAATGCTCCAGCCGTCACCATTGGCGCGAGCTTCCTCGCCGCGGCCACCGTCGTAGCCTTTCCCCCCGCCGAGGCCGAGTTGCTTGCCGTGCAACCCAAGCTGGAAGTCCTCCGGGTAGCGGATCCGGAAACGAAGCTCGAGGTCCTGACTCGGCGGCACCGGAACATGCAACCCGAGCGCCGTCTCGCTGACCTTCTTGCCCTCGACGAAGGTCACCTCAAGCGCACCGTTGCGGATCGCCGCAAAATCCCGCCCGGCACCCAGCCGTCCCGCACCGAAGAACTTATCGACGCGCTCTTGCGTCAACGGACCATCTTCCACCGAGAAATCGACACGGCCGGACGGCAGTGCAACGGCATCCGCAGCGGACAACGGCGGCGGCAGCAGGACGAGGAGAAGGATCAGCGGGATTCTCATGATTTTTCGAGCAGCAGGCTCACGAGCGCGTAAGGCGTGAAATCGACCGAGGTCACCCGGCGGACCCGGCCGACGGGTTTCTCCGACAGATCGACCTGCCGCGCCCGCCACCCGGGCGCCAGTTTGATCTCCGCGCGACCGCGACGCCCGAGCACTTCGTTGAGCCGCAGCACCCACGCCCCGCGCCTGCCCTCCGCGGGCTTGGCCCACACCGGCTGCAAGGAATCGCCGCCCTCGAGCCCGAGGAATCCGGCTGCGCAGGGCGCCCCGCGATAACTCACCAGCGGAGTGAAGAGCAGGTCCGCCAGCGCCGCCGCCTGCTCGTCGCGTGGCGCGGCCGCCGAGTGCCGGCCGACCGCGAGGGCGATTTCGTGGCGTCCGATGTCCGAGAATTGTGAGACCGCATGTGTGCGACGCAGAGCGTGCGGGTGGCTGCCCGGGTTGTCGGCGTCCGGCCCGTGCTCGCAGGTGATGTGCGCACTGCGCACAAGGCTGAGCCCCAGCACACCGTCGCGCGCGCTGAATCCGTATTTCGCCTCGGTCGCCACAAACAATCCGTCCGCCTCGGTCTCGTCGGCGACCGCAGCCCAACGGCTGGCCGCCACCTCCCATTGCGCCTCGGCCGCATGGCTGCCGGGCACTTGTTCGCGCAGCACGCTGCCGAAGGGCGCGCCGAACCTCGCCTGACGACCGGAAAACCTCGTCGGGAAAAGCATCTTCACCAGCGTGAGAGGCTGGCGGAGGTCCAACTCCACACCGATGCACAGGGCGCAAGCGCCCGCCTCCAGCGTGTAACGGACCACGACATCACCCGCCTCACCCATGCTGCGGCGGCAGGCGATGGTGGCGTGGTCCGGACCGCAGGCCTCCAACGCCATGGCGGCACTCCCGCGCAGCGGCCTGCCCAGCGCCAAAGTCGGACGGTCGATGTCCCATGCAGGAAACATCGCCGGGTGATCCGGATACACCATGATCTCGCCGAGCGGTGCGCGCAGGGGGATGTCGCGACCATCAATGACCAGCCTGCGCACCCGGCCGCTGGCATCGAGGGCGGCGGAAACGCGTCCGTTGGCAAGACTCCGGGCGGTGGCCTTGACCGGACTCAGCCCATCCGCCCGCACAGCCGCGGAGACCGGCAAGCCGGCCAACGGAGGCAGTCTGAGAACCGCTAGGCCGCCCTTCCGGACAACGACATGCGTCCGGGAACGCGGCAGAGGATTGAAGACACACGCCTCGCCCCCGCGTTGTGCGAGAACCTCCACCGCACGTCGTCGGGAATCCGCCGCCAACCTCCCGAGTTCCTCCCGCGCCTCGTCGTAAACCTCATGCACGGAGCTGCCCGGGATGTAGTCGTGGAACTGCGCGAAGACCACCCGACGCCACACGGCGTCATCAATCGGACCGCGCCCCCGTGCACACCGCGCCGCCTCCTCGACCTGCAACGCCCGCTCGGCGCGCCGCATCGCCGCTTTGATGTCGCCGTGCGTGGTGTAGGTGCCGCGGTGGTATTCGAGGAAGAGTTCGCCTTGGTAGGCCGGCAGCTTCTCCCGGATCGTTGCGAGGCGGCTGAAGAACGGCTCGATGTTGCCCCAAGCCGACCGCGGCATCCCGGCGAGGTCGGCGAAACGCCGTGCCCGCTCGCACATTTCCTCGGTCGTCCCGCCACCGCCGTCACCGTAACCCGTCGGCGCGATGACCTCGTGGTGGACGTCGCTCTGGCGGTGGGCGCGTTCGATGGCCCGCATCTCCCCGGCCTTGGCCGTGAGGCAGTAGCCGCCGGTCTGGCTGATGTGCGTCAGCACCTCGCTGCCGTCGTGCCCGCGCCAGATGAAGCTGCTGTGCGGGAACCGCGTGATCGCGCTCCACGAAAGTTTCTGCGTGTAGAAGAAATCCACGCCCGTCTGCCGCATGATCTGCGGCAGGCACGGCGAGTAGCCGAAGACGTCCGGCAACCACAGGATGCGCGACGGCGCACCGCGCAGCGCGGCGAAACGTTTCTGCCCGATGAGGAAACTCCGCGCCAACGCCTCGCCGCACGCCAGGAGGGTGTCGCTCTCGACATCGGTCGCCCCTTCCACATCCCACCGCTTCTGCGCGATCCGCCGCCTCACCGCCCGCATCATCTCCGGCGCCCGCCGCGCCACCGCGTCGTAGCTCGCGGGCTGGCTGTAGCCGAATTTGTATTCGGGATAGACATCCATCAGGCGGTTGGCCGTGGCGAACGTGTGCACGGCCTTGAAATCCCCCACCCGCTCGGGCCACATCCACACGAGGTCGATGTGCGCGTGACCGGTCAGCACGGCGCGCATCGCCGTGGGCGCGGAGGGCAGTTCGCGGTAAGCGCGGGCCAGACGCCGGCGTGCCGCGGCCGTGCCCGAAACCTCCAGAGCATCGAGCGCTTCCTCGAGCGCGCGGAGAATCCTGCGCACCAGCGGCGGCACGACCTCGAGGCCCGGGCGCTGGCCCCATCCGGCAAGCCGCGCCGCTTCGTCGGGGCCGAGCACATCCCGCAGTTCCTCGCGCACCAGGTCGTCCAGCACCGCCAGATCGTGGAAAAGCCCCCACGTCTCGTCATCCCGTTCGACCAGCCGCGCACCACGGAAATGCGATCCCCGGGGATCGAGCCCCGTGTTGTCCGGCAGCCAGATTCCGGTCTGGCAAACAACGGACTCCACCCATACCTCCCGCACTCCACGCGGGAGTGGCGCGTGCTTGTGCACGGGATCGAAACCGTAGTGTGGCGCGCCATCGACGAAGAGCGTCGCCTCGGACTGGTCATCCCAAGCCAAGTAGAGCCCGCGACGCCGGGACAACGACGCCGGAATCCTCACCCGCCACCAACGCTGGTCCCACAGCATCCCGTAATGCAACGGCGCAGCCACCGGGCGGAGTTTCTCGCGCCGGGCCTCCGACCAAGGACGATGCCGCGGTCCGACCTCGGTGGCTGACACGTCCAGTCGCGCCACATCCCGCCAGATCTTGTCGCGTAGACTGGCGAGCGTGGTGGCCACTCGGGCCGGAACAAGCTGGAGAAGGTGAGAGGGAGGAAGCATGGATGGAAGGGTTGTGCCTAGGGTTGCCTTGCTGCAGCCAGCTCATCTTTCATCCGACGCAGCAATTCCGCCGAATCGGGGGCAGTAGCCAGGTTGGTCATCTCGAAAGGATCGGAGCGGAGGTCGAAGAGTTGGGTCCAGTCCGGACGTCCGGGGACTTCGACGTATTTGTGCGAGGTCGTGCGGAGGGCGGCGAGGTCGAACGTGACCTTCGGGTAGGCCGGATCCTCGAAGTTCTCGTAAACGAAGGACGTGCGCCAAGGCACTTCACCGGGTGCCGCGGCGAGGAGCGGCTTGAGGCTCCGTCCGTCCTGCTCCCACGAGGGCGCGAGCCCGCAGTAGTCGAGGATGGTCGCGGCCAGGTCGAGATTGAGCACCATCTCGTCGCGGACCTGCGGCTCGGGAAGCTTGCGCGGGTAGCGCAGGAGGAGCGGGATGCGGATGCTTTCCTCGTAAGCAGTGCGCTTGTCGCCGAGACCGTGCTCGCCGAGGTAGTAGCCATTGTCGCCGAGATAAATGACCAGCGTGTCACCGGCCACGCCGGTCCGGTCGAGCGCGTCGAGCAGACGACCGACGTTGTCGTCCATGCCGGCCAATGTCTGGAAGTAGGCGAGCCGGTCGGGGTTGTGCGGGTTCCACGGGCCGGGCGGATTTTCTTTGCGCCATGGCGCGACATCACGGAACGAGGGCGGCTCGGGAAACGCGTGGTCTTTCCAGCGGTCGGCGTGGCGCGGCGGCGGCGTGCGCTTATCGTGGGGCGTCTTGAATCCGACCACCATGGCGAAAGGTTCGTTCTTCTGCTCCTCGATGAACCCGATCGCGTAGTCGGTGATGACGTCGTCCACCCAGCCTTGGCTCGGCGTGTCCTTGCCGTTCACCACCAGCGGACAATCCTCGTAAACACCTTGGTCGAGGAAGGTGGCGACTTTCTCGAAGCCGGGCCGCTCGCGCTGGTCGCCCATGTGCCACTTCCCGAAGTAGCCGGTGGTCCATCCGTTCTCGGCCAGCAACGCGGGCCAAGTGTCGGTCGAGGTGAAGGGCCTCGTGTTGTCCTTGATCCCGTGCCGGCGCGAGGGCAATCCGGTCAGCATGGTGGCGCGGCTCGGCGAGCAGAGAGACTGGGTGACAAAGGCGTTGCGGAAACGCACACCACCTTCGGCCAGACGGTCGAGGGCCGGCGTCTCGAAGAACGGATAGTTTGCCTTGTCACCCAACTCGCGCTGCACCACGCCGAGCGCGTCGAACCGGTGATCGTCGGATATGAGCACGATCACGTTGGGTTTGCGCGGGGCGTCGGCTGCATGGGCCGATGCGGCGAGCAGGCCGAGGAGCAGCGGAGCGACGGCTTTCATCGGGAGATCAGGATGTCGAGGAAGCGCGCAGGTTGGGAGCCGATCTCCACGTTATCCGTAAAGGAGACCGGCCCGCCGATCGTGCCGGCGTAGCTGGCGACATTGGTCGGCTGCAGCACGAGGTCGGCGCGGCCGCGCACGGAATAGGTCGTGTCGGCACGGAGTGCGGGGAACGCGAGGGTGAGGAAGAGGCCGTCGCCGGAGCGTCCGAGGACGGGCTGCGGGGCCGACGCGGCGAGCAGCGGGTTCCCCCCGAACGCGTATTCGGCGAGATTGTCGAGTCCATCGGCATCAGGGTCGGCGCCGGGAGCACTCGAAGCCGCACCCCACGTGAATCCCTGCGTCCACACAACGTAGGGGTCCGGCGTGTAATTCAGCGACAGCGAGTTGCTGTTGGTCACGGCGGACCACGTGCCGGAACCGGCAAAGCCGGGCGTCTCGACTGTGATCGCCGAGGGGACGATGTTCGTGAGGCCGTTGGTCACGGCAAGAATGGGGACGGTGGTCGGGGTCTCGGAAAAGTTGGTCAATGCCGCGGTCTCCACTCGGATCTTCCACAGCGTCCCGTTGGTGGCTGCCAAGGCGGGGGCGGAGGGAGCGGGAGGCATATTCGTCCAATTGGTCAGGGCGACAGCGAGCCTCGCGCCGCTGCGGACTTGCACCACGGAGGCCAGCGAGGTGCGGAGGCGGAGCGTGGCGCCGTTGCTCACGGTCGTCGCTCCGGTGTAGGTCTTGTTCGACCCGCCGAGGGTCCAATCGCCGGAGACGATGGTGAGGTTGAGGAGGTCGGTGCCGGTGACGTTGTCGGTCACACGCCCATCGAGGCGCCCTTGGGCGGGGCCGTGGAGGTGAAGCGTGCGCCAACTGTTCGTTCCCGGGGCGATGTTGCTGATGGCGCCCTGGATCAGGAGCAGGCCAGCCGTGCTGCCGATGTCCCAGCGCGCGCCGCCGCTGTTCAGGAGGATGTTGCCCGTGATGGCGTTGCCATTTGAGACATTGCGGATCTGCGAGTGCGGCGTGTTCGTCTGGTTGTGCATCACGAGTTGGATTTGGTCGGCCACGGTGATGCCGCCGTCGAGTTCGAGCGAGGCGATGGCATTGCCGCCCGCCACGACGGTGCCGGTGGCGGAACCGAGAGCGGACGAGTTGGAGGCACGGACCGCACCAGCGGTGATGGTGAGAAAGCCGGTGAATGAGTTGCTCGCGGTGAGCGTGACCGTGCCGGCGCCGGACTTCGACCAGTTGTTCG